>JAGALB010000027.1 GCA_017625405.1 Ruminiclostridium sp.
TCGGGGCGCGCCAAGTTTTCGGGCGGCTACGCCGCCCGCCTATCACAGACTTACAATCAAGCCTTAACTACCTTGTGGATAACCTTCTTACCCTTCTTTACGATAACAGAGCCTTCTGCGAAGTCAATCTGTTCGTTGGGGTCGGCAATCTTTACATCATTTACAAGGATACCGCCGCCGCTTATGAGCTGTCTTGCTTCTCTCTTGGAGGGTGCAAGCTTTGCAGCAACAAGTAAATCGAGAATACCGATCTTGTTGTCAGCAAAAAGGTCAGCAGGGATTTCATCGGTAGGCATATTTTCGGAAACACCGCTGCCGCCGAAAAGGCTCTTTGCTGCGGAGAGCGCCTTGTTTGCTTCTTCTTCGCCGTGAATCATCTTTGTAAGCTCAAACGCGAGAAGCTCCTTAGCCTTGTTGAACTGAGCGCCTTCCATTGTCTTTTCCATTTCTTCGATTTCTTCAATCGGAACAAATGTGAGAAGCTTTAAGCACTTGATAACGTCAGCGTCAGCAACATTTCTCCAGTACTGGAAGAAGTCGTAGGGGCTTGTCTTTTCAGGGTCAAGCCATACAGCGCCCTTTTCTGTCTTACCCATCTTCTTGCCTTCGGAGTTGAGAAGAAGAGTGATTGTCATAGCGTGAGCGTCCTTACCAAGCTTCTTTCTGATAAGCTCAGTACCGCCAAGCATATTTGCCCACTGGTCATCACCGCCGAACTGCATATTACAGCCGTACTTCTGGAATAACATGTAGAAGTCGTAGCTCTGCATGATCATGTAGTTGAATTCGAGGAAGGTAAGACCTCTTTCCATTCTCTGCTTGTAGCATTCAAAGGTAAGCATCTTGTTTACGCTGAAGCAAGCGCCTACTTCACGGAGTACGTCAACGTAGTTAAGCTTTAAGAGCCAGTCTGCATTGTTTACCATGATAGCCTTGCCGTCGGAGAAGTCGATGAACTTGCTCATCTGCTTCTTGAAGCATTCGCAGTTGTGGTCGATATCTTCCTTTGTAAGCATCTTTCTCATGTCGGACTTACCTGAAGGGTCGCCGATCATACCTGTACCGCCGCCTACAAGAGCGATAGGCTTGTTGCCGGCCATCTGGAGTCTCTTCATAAGGCAGAGCGCCATGAAGTGACCAACGTGTAAGCTGTCGGCTGTGGGGTCAAAGCCGATGTAGAAGGTAGCCTTACCCGCATTGATCATTTCGGAAATTTCCTTTTCGTCTGTGAGCTGGGCAAGTAACCCTCTGCGCTGTAATTCTTCGTAAAGTGTCATGATTTTTTCTCCTTTATTTTAGTTTTAATTCCATTTTTACTGTTCTCGGTTTAAAACCGAAGTTTTTATAAAAATCCATTGCTGCGGCATTTTCGTACCACACGCCAAGGTCAAGAGCAGTACAGTTTTCTTTGCGGGCAAAGTCTCTTATATAATCCATAAGCTGTGTGCCGACGCCCTTTCGTTTGTATGATGAGCGTACTGCAAACTGGTCTACAAAACAGCGTTTCATATCAAAACAGATTTCGTCGCCCTTTTCAAAAATGAAGAATATGGCATAGGCGGTTATAACTCCGCCTTCTTCATCAACAATAATGTGATTATTACCGTTTTCAAACTGTTTTTCAAGAGCATCGGGATAGAAATCTGCAGGCGGTGCCTTGTAGAAATCACTTCGTATTTCACAGTGGGTCAGGTGCAGTTCCTCGTAGATTTCTGCCATTTGCGCAATGTCTGATTTTTCTGCTTTCCTTATCAAAATTTTACCTCCGTTCTTGCGTTATTTCTGCAAAAACGAAACATACATGATGAAATCAATCGCTGATTTCACGGATATCACATCCTCTCAATGCTGAAATGCCTTTTATTTTAGTTTTAATTCCATTTTTATTCTTTTCGGCTGGAAGCCGTTGTTATCGCATATTTTTGAAGCTTCGCTTTCCGCCCAGACGGAAAATTCCACCGAGCCGCAGTCGTTCTCAACAGCATAATTGCGGATATATTCTATCATTTCGCCGTCAATTCCGTTGTCATCATAGCCCCTGCGGATTACCAGAAGCTTTATTTTGCACAGTCCGTTCTTTCTCCTGAGAGAAACATCGGGGATAAATGCCTCAAAAACGCAGAAGCCGTTTATTATTCCGCTTTCCTCGTCCTCGGAGATGATTATTTCGTCGTCACCGTACAGAAGCTTTTCTGATAAATCATTGAAATAAAAGCTGTCTTCCGACGGCGGTATATAAAAATCGGGGCGTGTGCGGCAGTTAGTGAGATGGTATTCCTCATATATTTCCGCCATTTTGCCGATATCCATGCCTGTTGCTTCACGTATCATGGAAAACTCCTTTTATAACAAAAAGCCCTCAGACTGCATAACAGTCTGAGGGCGTGTTACCGCTGTACCACCTCAGTTTATCCGCTTCAAAAGCAGACCTCAAGGACGCTTTAACGGGCGTACCCGTGCATTGCTACTGTAAGTTCGCAACGCCTGCTCAGGGAGGTAATTCGACATTCCGCATACATACCTGCTTGCACCATACGCAGGCTCTCTGAAATGATTTGCGGACGCTACTGATTCCCGTCATCGCCTTTATATTCGTATATTATCATATTTAATCGGGTTTGTCAAGGGTTGAAGCGCAATTGCGGCTTTTTACAAGCTTTATTATTAAAGCTGTAAGATTATATATTCCCAGAACTGCCGCAGCTGAAATATTTACAAAGAGAATCAATTCAGCGTGTTCAGGCTCCCACCTGTAAATTTTCTGTATATCCATACAATTTATTATTATAACGCCGACAGAAGCTGTAAACGCAAGAATATGACCTATGTATTTCCTTTTGCAGAAAATGAGGTTTATTATAACAACAGCTATGGTCAGACGCATATCGGGCGCAGACCAGAGATAAAGAGCATCCTCGAAAACGGATATACCCAGTAATACTGCATTAAGCGCCACAAACCATATTTCAAGGGGCTTTATCCTGTCTTCTTCGGTATAATCCACATTTCTGAATCTTTCTTTTTTGGAAATATATTTCACAACAAAGACGATTACTGCAATTATGGCATTGGGCAGCCAGAAAAACATAAGCGAAGCATAAACCGCAAGCCCTGAATAATTTTCACCGTGGGGAGCATCTGAAGCGGAGGACAACGCTGACATATAAAAACAAATGCCTGCAACTGCCGCAGCGAACAGCAGCTGAGCTGCCGCCGAGCCGATTTCAGGCGCAAAAGCGAGCTTTTGCCTTCGCCCGATAATTATACCTGCAATTTCTCCTGCAAGTATTATTGCTATGCTTATGTAATACTGCATAATCAGAATCGGCCCCATGATATTGAGAACGACTACGGGCAGCAGAACAATTGTCTGCCACATAAGAGTAGCAAGAGTTATTTTAGGTGTGGGGAGTTTCATATTTTTTTCATCGCCGCTTATTCCCCTTCAAATAAGGGTGTAGAGAAATATCTTTCAGCTGTATCGGGGAGGACTGTAACAACGGTCTTGCCCTTACCCAGCTTCTTTGCAAGCTTCTTTGCCGCCGCAACGTTTGTGCCTGCGGAAATACCGCACATAATACCTTCAAGGCGTGCTAAATCCTTTGCGGTTTCAATAGCTTCCTCGTCGGTTACAACATAAACCTCGCTGTAAATGTTCTGATTCAGGTTTTCGGGGATAATTCCGTCGCCGATGCCCATCTGCAAATGTGTGCCGATTGTGCCGCCTGCAAGAATTGCAGCATTCTGAGGCTCAACCGCCCATATTTCAATAGCAGGGTAGAGCGCCTTGAGAGTTTCGCCGATACCGCTTATAGTGCCGCCTGTGCCGATACCTGAGCAGAAGCCGTGGATTTCCTTGCCTGCCTGTTCTACGATTTCAAGACCTGTGTGGTGCTTGTGGGCAAGAGGATTTGCGGGATTTTCAAACTGCTGGGGGATAAACACGTTGGGGTTTTCCTCCTTCATGCGCTGCGCTGTGCGTAAGCATTCGTCAATGCAGTCGCCGATATTGCCTGCATCGTGAACAAGCACAACCTCTGCACCGTAGTGGCGCACAAGCATTCTGCGTTCTTCACTTACGGAGTCGGGCATGATAATAACTGTCTTATAGCCCTTTACCGCACCGATAAGCGCAAGACCGATACCCTGGTTGCCGCTGGTAGGCTCAACAATAATGGTATCCTTGTTTATAAGTCCCTGTTCCTCCGCTGTGATAATCATATTATAGGCTGTACGTGTCTTGATGGAGCCGCCTACGTTAAGACCCTCGAATTTTACAAGAATTTCCGCACTGTCATCATCAACCATGCGATTAAGACGGATAAGGGGAGTATGTCCGATAACTTCCAAAATGCTACCACTAATCATATTATGTCAATTCCTTTCGGTAAAAAAGTTCGCTTTTACATTATATGATATTAAAGCAAAAAAGTCAACAATAAAAGGCGGTTTTTCACCGCCTTTTACTTTTTTAATTGATATAATCAGCAGGATTGAGGTTCAGGTTGTCTTTCAGCAGCTCGAAATGAAGCTGAACGCCTGTGACAACGCCCGAAGAGCCCATTGTGCCGATAAGGTGACCTGTTGTGACCTTATCGCCTGCCTTTACCTTTATTTCGTCAAGATGTCCGTAAAGGGTCTGATAGCCGTTTCTGTGGTCGATAATCACGCAGTTTCCGTAGCCTTCGTTCCAGCCCGCAAGGCTTACCGTGCCGTTTGCGGCGGCGACAACATCCTGTCCCTTTTTACCGCTGAAATCTATGCCCTTATGTCCCTCATATTCGCCGTATCCGTAAAGAATGTCATCATCGGGATAAACATCTCCCGTAGGATGAATCAGCTGAATCGGGTCGCCTAGATAGATATGTGGGTTAACGGGCGAGCCGTTTTTTGCCAGTGTAAAGTGCAGGTGAGGGCCTGTTGACCAGCCTGTGCTGCCCATATAGCCGATAACATCGCCAGCGGAAACCTTGGCAAACATTTTGACTGATATGCTGTCAAGATGGGTGTAACTGGTGGTGAAGCCGTTTCCGTGGTCGATAATCACGTATTTACCATAACCCTTGTCATCGTAATTCGTTTCTACGGTTGTGACAGTTCCGTCAGCGGCAGCATATACATTATCGCCGATTTCACCTGCGTAGTCAATGCCGTCGTGACCGCCTTCGCCTTCGCTGTATTCAGTGGTTATTCTTGTGCTGTCAACGGGGCGGATGAGGGTGAAATCTTCTGTTTCGTCAATAATCTCGGAAGGTTTGAACGTTCCGTCAAACTGGGTGCAGCCTGCAAAAGCGCCGTCGCCGATAGTTGTTACGGTGTCGGGGAGCACCATATAAACAGAGGTGCAGTTTTCAAAAGCACGCTCGCTGATAGTTGTAACACCGTAGGGGATATTGATTTCCTTAAGATTTGTACAATCCTTGAATGCGCCTACGCCGATAACTTTAAGAGTGGAGGGAAGCGTCACTTTTTCAAGCTGTGTGCAGTCCATGAATACGCCTTCGCCGATTTCGGTAATACCTTCGGGGATTACGATTTCTGAGGGCAGTTCCTTTTGGCTGTAAAGGTTGCCTCTTAATATTGCAGGATTGTCGTCAGGTACAGTTAGAATTCTTTCCCATTTACCTGTGAGTTTTTCGAAAATCAGAGAAATAAGCTCACCATCATCACCCGAAGACAGTCTTGCTTCGGTATTTATTACAAGCCTGTTGTCTGCTTCAAAAACAAGATACATAGGATAGAAATGCTTGTCCCTGTCATGGTACAAAGTGCCCTTTTCGGTTTCAAATTCGATATCTGCCAGCATATCGGGAGAAATATCATATTTTTCAGATATTTCTTCAAGCCGGGCAAGGGTTAAATATGAGCCTGCCTTTTCAACGAATTCCTCAAATCCCTCTGCGCCGTTGTCGGTGATAGAGAAAACGCTTTCGTTCACATTATATATAAGACGGATATACCAGGGCTTTTCGTTCGGAACACCACCGACAACAAGTCTGAATGCCGCATCTATGGGATATTCCATGATATAAAGTCCGCTGCCTATATCCTGACTCTCAAACTGCTCAAAATCGCTCCATGTAAGCTCCTTGCCCTTTGCGCTTACAAGCGCTTTAAGCTTTTCCATTGTGAGAGGCTGTTTCAGCAGGTCTTCAGGCGTTGTCGAAGTTGTTATCTCGGTTTCGACAGGATAGGTCACCGTTGTCACCGCCCCGTCGCTTCTGCTTACAATGGTGGTTATTTCGCCGTTATCGTCCATAACTATTGTTGTGGTCATAGTGCCGCTACCGCTTATTTCGGTAACAGGCGGTGCTGCTTCCTCATTGCTTGTACCTATGGCGCCAGACGACGGGGACAGCGGCTCGATACCCGTGCCCTTGAAGAAAAAGCCGATGCCTATAAAGCTTACCAGCACTGCCGCCGCTGCTGCAAGCACGAAACGCAGATTTCCCGTACCGCCCTTTACGGGTACCGGGCGGAGATTATCGCTTTCGCCTGCGGGGACAAGCTCAGCCGCCTCGGTTATGTATTTTTCATCTATTTTTTCAAAGGTGTTTTTCCACATTTCAGTGGTTTTATTGTCTTTCATACATTTACCCCTCTTTCCGAAAGATATGAACGCAGCTTCTGCCTAAGCCGTGAAAGCCTTGTCTTAACCGCAGATTCGCTCATGGAAACCTTGTGAGCAATTTCCGATACCGACATATTGAAATAGTAGCGGCACATAAAGATTTTTCTGTTCTTTGAATCTGTTCCGGCGAGAAAGTCATTGAGCAGCGAGCTTAAATATGTACCGTCAGCAAGGCTTTCCACTGTCGCACCGTCGGTGATTATCTCGCTCAGTTCTTCAAATGAATCTTCGCAGAAGCGGTATCTGCTCTTTGAATATATGGCAAAAGCGTTGTTGCGTACAACCGAACACAGATATGCACACAGGGAATCGGGTTTTGCGGGAGGTATACTGTTCCACAGGCACATATATGAGGTGTTCAGGCATTCTTCGGTATCCTCGTTGTTTTTAAGTATACCGTAGGCTATTTTTCTGCATAGTCTTCCGTATTTTGCAGAAAGCTCGGACAGCGCTTGTTCCGAACGGCTGAAAAACAGCTCGATTATTTTTGAATCCATGGATATTCATCACCGCCTTTCGATTCATAAGAGTGGTAAAATATGAAAAGGTTACATGTTTCTGTAAATTTATTATATATTATTTTTTCGCCTGCCGCAAGGCATCATTGACATAAAAACCGCTTTGATGTATAATTGAATACTGTAAAAGACTACAAGGAGATGAAATATATGTCTGTTATATCGGCTGCTGACCGCAAAGCAGCAAAGCTGTATTCATACCTGTGTTCAGACAGAAAAAGAGCTGTTTTCAGCGCTGTTATAATATATGTTATAACCTTTTTTGCCTTTGCCGCTGTATCTTTATATCCAGTTATAAAAGAAACAGGAGTTCTGCTGGGCGGCGACGGGGTAGGGCAGTATTATCCGTGCTTACTGGATTTCCGCAGAAATCTGATAGATTTCCTTGAAAGCATAAAAAGCGGCAATCCTCAGTTCAAAATGATGAACTTCGGTTATTTTTTCGGAACGGATACCATAGCCTCTACGGCTATTCCCTTTATTCCATTTCTGCCTTATTACATTTTCGTGATGTTCGTTCCCGAATCCGCTGTGGCAGGCTTTTTATCTGCGGGAGTGGTGCTGATCTCATTTACGGCAGGCCTTTCCTTTATATATTGCTGTTCTTATTTTAAAAAGAATCTGCCTTTAAGCGGATTTATGGCAGCATTCTATGTTTTCTGTGGCAATTTTTTCTATACAGGGGTGTGGAATCCTCATTTCCTGTATATGTATGTTGCCTTTCCGCTTATGATTGCCGGCATTGACCGCATTCTGACAGGGAAGGGATGGCTGCTTTTCACCCTTTCGGTTGCATGGCTTTCCATAGCAGGTCTTCAGCTCCTTGTATATACAATGCCGTTTGTTATCATCTTTGCGGCTATAAGAGTATATTTCCTGTATAAAGGTCATTATTTCAGAAATCTGGGTAAATATTTCCTGCGAGGCGCACTTGCCGCTACACTGGGACTTACCTTGTCGGGTGCAGCGCTGTTTATTTTCCTGCAGAGTTTCTTTACAAGTGTGCGTTCAGGAAAGAAAACCGTTGTTGACCTGCTGGAGCTGCTGATACCGTCGGTTGATTATCTTACCGAAACACTGGGTCTGTCAGAGCCAAATACCCCGGCGGGCATATGTGTGGCGCTGATTCCTTGTTTTATCTATATACTTACTTCCTCACGTGTAAAAAAGGAAATCAGGGTTTACAGCCTTGCTATGCTTCTTCTGATTGCCTTCCCTGTGGTGCGTTACGGGCTCAATCTATTCCAGTATGAGCTTTGCCGCTGGGGCTTTATTCCTGCAATGTTAATCTGCTTTGGTGCAGTGTCATATATCCCCCGTTTTGCAGGAATCAGAGGCGAAGAAAAAGCAATGTATTTCTTTACAATAATTACATACACCCTGCTTCTGACCGTCAGGGCAGATGCGGCAGCTGTTATTTTCCTGCTTCTTATGGCGGTTATAAACATTGTTCCTGTTCTGAGAAAGCAGGCTGTCAGATTTGCGGAAGCTGCTTTTTCAAAGCTGAAAACCGCTGTCAGAAGCAACAGCAGAATACTGCTTATTGCAGGCGCAGTTGTCTTTTTCGCTCTTATGATTGCTGTTATTCTGATAATAGCATACAGGCATTACAGAATTGAGCCTGTGCTTCTCATAGCGGTTGTTGTTTCTGTTGCCGCAATAGCTTTCGGCGCAGGCAAAAAACGCAGCAATCTGTCGCTTACAGCGATATTGTTGCTATGTGCGGTTGTCGGAGCGATTCATATCAATTCTGATTATGACGACAAGGCCGAAATCAATGAAAACTACATTGTAAAAGCCGTAAGCGAAACAGAAAAGGAAAAAGGCACCTTTGAAAGAGTTGCAAACTTTTATTCTGACTGCTACGTGGCAGGCTGTGAAAGCACAAACGATTCCGAAGATACAGAAAATGGCACTGAATCGGATGAAGAGGACTTGGAGTTTGTGCCGAACCGCAATCTTATGTATGGCATTGCAGAATCCGAAATATTCTTAAGTATGTTAAACGGAAACTATATGACTTTTGCAGACCGGTGCGGTCTGGATATGACTGCTTTGGGCTCTACCGGACAACTGATGGGCTTCGGTGCACGAGAAGAAATGTATTCTCTTTTTGGTGTAGGCACAATGTATACTGATGTAATCACAGACGATTTTTACGGCATCGATCTTACTGATAAGATAACTGCTGAAGACGGAAGTGAAATATATCTGCACAAAAACTCTTATGCACTGCCTGCGGGTGTCACTTACAGCAAAACCATCGACAAGGACAGATATGATTCTTTCAACTCCGCAGAGCTGACTTTTGCAATGATGGACAGCGTCTGGCTGGAAGGAGCTGATACTGCGGCTTCTGACAAGACCAAGTATTCCTGGGAATGCAGCTATGATATAATGCAGGACTTACGAGGCGAAACACCTACGGGCATCAGATGCTACGACAATTATGTAACCCCGAAAGAGGATTTGTCGGGTTGTTTTGTATATCTTTCCTTCGATGGAGTGAATTGCAGAACCTTCAAGGGCGCAAAGGATGAGAGTGTTTCTTTTAACGTCGACGGAAAAAACAGAAATTTCCGTGTACATAATTCCAACAGCGAGTGGGAGTGGACCTATTATACCGACCACTACACATTCCCTATGGGTTACCGGAAAAACGGAATAGAGAAGATAACCTTTGTTTCTCCTTTTGAATTTGAATCAATGAAAATTATTGCAGTCCCCGAGGAGGTTTACACAACCGCATACGAGAACTGCACAGCAGAAACAATGGAAAACATGGAGCTGTCTACAAACACTATTACGGGTGATATTACAGTATCATCTGACAAGGTGCTATGTGTCAACACGCTTTACAGCGAGGGCTGGACAGCATATGTTGACGGCGTTGAAGCGCCTGTATATAAAGCAAACGGACTTTTCCTCGGTCTGCCGCTTACAAAGGGCAGCCACACCGTAAAATTCTGCTACCGCACCCCCTGGCTTTATGAGGGATTTGCGGTTTCCGGGGTGTCAATTGCGATAATTATCGGGGTGAAACTGCTGGAAAAACGCAGAAAAAAGATGTAAAAAAATAACCTGTGAGGTGTGGAACTCACAGGTTATTTTGCGTATTATTTTTGTGCAACAATGGAAATCCAAGCTGGCAATGCCGCCATAGGATTGTATTCCCAGTTGTTTACTTTATCAAGATTTTCCGAGGTCTGTTTGATTAGTTCCTCGTATGAAAACCAGAACGAAGCATTTTCCGCTTGCAATTCTTCCATTTCCCTTACAGATAATCCTGCACCTGTCATCGAGTTTATTAAGTCCTGCACACGCCAATGACACTGCGGCAATGTTTCCGTATAAGGCTTGACAATTTTAGGCTCTTCCCACGGCTCGCATACAAAGGGGCGAGTGAATGGATGAACATCATACATAATTGAAAAACCGTCCGCTTTAAGCACCCTATGAATATTCTTATACATTGTGGGCAAATCCGCTATCCAAGTATGTGTACCGTTTGAGGTGTAAACCAAATCAAATCTGTTATCGGGAATGTTTGAAAGCAGCATTGTGTCATCGCAAACGAAATTGATTTTCAGCTTTAATTTGTCTGCAATTGCCTTAGCGTGTTCAAGCTGTTTTTCACTTATATCAGCAGAAGTAACATCTGCTCCTAACAAAGCAAAGGCAAAAGCTGCGTGATTATCTCCGCTTGAGGGCAGTAAAACCTTTTTGTTGTGCAAATCGGGTATATATTTATTTATCAGATTATACACCGATTTATGAAAAACGCTTGTTGGCTTTTCTACCAACTTTGCTATTATCTCATCTGTTCTGAGGGACTGATACCACTCCGAATCAGCGGTTTCATTCCAGCTTTCCTTTACCTGCTTTAACCAATCAGTCATTATTTTCCTCCTATCTCGGAAGAGTTAAGAAAAAATCACCCTTCCAAGCTGATTAAATGTTCCTTTATTCATAATCAAAATCACCCCTTTCATCAAAATTTGCATATTATAATGCATTAATAATTATACCATTCTCTACTATAAAAGTCAACGCAAAAAGGCGGTCGCTGTAAGCGACCGCCTCAGTTGTTTTGTAAATCTACCGCCGTCAGGCGGAATCTGGTGCAGCGCTTCGCTGCTTACTTCATAGCCTCTTCAACCGCAACTGCGCAAGCTACTGTCATACCAACCATGGGGTTGTTACCAGCGCCGATGAGACCCATCATTTCTACGTGAGCAGGTACAGAGGAGGAGCCTGCAAACTGAGCGTCAGAGTGCATACGACCCATTGTATCTGTCATACCGTAGGAAGCAGGGCCTGCTGCCATGTTGTCGGGGTGGAGTGTACGTCCTGTACCGCCGCCGGAAGCAACAGAGAAGTACTTCTTGCCCTTTTCGGTGCATTCCTTCTTGTATGTGCCTGCAACAGGGTGCTGGAAACGTGTGGGGTTAGTGGAGTTACCTGTGATGGAAACGTCAACGTTTTCCTTCCACATGATAGCAACGCCTTCTGTTACGTCGTTAGCGCCGTAGCAGTTAACCTTTGCACGAAGACCGTCGGAGTAAGCCTTGCGGAATACTTCCTTAACTTCGCCTGTATAGTAATCCATTTCAGTTTCAACGTATGTGAAGCCGTTGATACGAGCGATGATCTGAGCAGCGTCCTTACCGAGACCGTTGAGGATAACACGGAGGGGCTTTTTACGTACCTTGTTAGCCTTTTCAGCGATACCGATAGCGCCTTCAGCAGCTGCGAAGGATTCGTGGCCTGCTAAGAATGCGAAACATTCTGTTTCGTCTTCGAGAAGCATCTTGCCGAGGTTACCGTGGCCGAGACCTACCTTACGCTGGTCAGCAACGGAGCCGGGGATACAGAAAGCCTGAAGACCTTCACCGATAGCAGCAGCAGCGTCAGCAGCTCTTGTGCAGCCCTTCTTGATAGCGATAGCGCAGCCTACTGTGTAAGCCCACTTAGCGTTTTCAAAGCAGATAGGCTGAATGCTTTCAACGAGCTTGTAGATGTCAAGACCCTTAGCCTTGCAGATTTCAGCACATTCTTCGATAGAAGCAATGCCGTATTCCTTGAGAACCTTGAGAATCTGCGGTTCTCTTCTGTCATAAGATTCAAATAAAGCCATTATATTCTACCTCCTTACTGCTTTCTGGGGTCGATAATCTTAACAGCGTCTGCTACACGGCCGTACTGACCCTGAGCCTTTTCAAATGCTGTGTTAGCATCATCGCCACCCTTGATGAAGTCCATCATCTTGCCGAAGTTTACAAACTTGTAGCCGATGATTTCGTCGTCTTCGTTAAGAGCAATACCTGTTACGTAACCGTCGGTCATTTCAAGGTAACGGGGACCCTTTGCAAGAGTACCGTACATTGTACCAACCTGGGAACGGAGTCCCTTACCGAGGTCTTCAAGACCTGCGCCGATTACGAGACCGTCTTCGGAGAAAGCGGACTGGCTTCTGCCGTATACGATCTGGAGGAAGAGTTCTCTCATAGCTGTGTTGATAGCGTCACAAACGAGGTCTGTGTTGAGAGCTTCGAGAATTGTTCTGCCGGGGAGAATTTCAGCAGCCATAGCTGCGGAATGAGTCATACCGGAGCAGCCGATTGTTTCAACGAGAGCTTCCTGGATAATACCTTCCTTAACATTTAAGGTAAGCTTACAGGTACCCTGCTGAGGTGCACACCAGCCGATACCGTGTGTAAAGCCGGAAATGTCCTTGACTTCCTTAGCCTTTACCCACTTTGCTTCTTCCGGGATGGGAGCAGCGCCATGAGCAACGCCCTGCTTTACGGGGCACATTGTTTCAACTTCATGTGAATAAATCATAGTAGTTACTAACTCCTTTCAGAATTTTGTATCAGGGCTTGTCCTTATACATTATGTTAAGCCCTGAACACACAAATATATTATATATCAAAAGTGAAACTTTTGCAATAGGTTTTGTAAATTTTTTAACATTCTCCCAAAAACCGTGTTTTTATGTCTTTCAGGGATGTAGCAATGGATAAAATCTTTAAAATTACTTGACAACCGGGCTTTATTATAGTATTATTTAAGTATATATGTGATTTACGGGGGTAAAGTTTTGTATTTCGGCAGTGTAAAGTTTTTCAAGCATCTGATTATAACCATAATTATACTGGCAATTCTTGTACCCACAGGTCTTTGTATTTATTTAGGCATACAGAATTCGCAGAAGTCGGCGGCAATAAATAAGCTTGAAGCTGAAATAAGCAGCTTCAGACAGGATAGTAGCACCGCTTTTGATGACCCCGAAGCATTGTTTGAGCTTTACAAGTCCGTGGAGGATAAAGAAGCCTTTTTAAAGCTTCTGAGCGAGTATGACGCAGAGATGTATGAACAGTTCGTGAAGTCAGCTCCCGCCATGAACGAGGTTACAACCTCTTCTCTGGTCACAGAGGCTCCCGTGACTGAAGAAACGACCACAACCGCTTCATCAACTGCTTCGGAAACAACTACCGCAGTTACTACAACCGCTGCGGCGACTACAACAACGACCACAACCACAACCGCTGCATTTACAACCACAGGTTCGGGCGGACAGGCTTCCGGTTCGGAATATGCAGATCTTTATCCTGAGCTGTATTGCGGCAGTACCACAGGTGTTACATACAGTGACGACAAGGATTATGTCTACCTTACCTTTGACGACGGCCCGTCAAAGCACACGGACAGCATCCTTTACTACCTCGACAAATACAATCTGAAAGCCACCTTCTTCGTAGTTCCCGACGGAAGCGAGGAGTGTGCAAAGAGAATGAGAAGAATAGTGGACGCAGGCCACACCATCGGCGTTCATTCCGCAACTCATGACTACAAGCAGATTTATGCAAACGTTCAGGCGTTTCTTACGGATTTCAAGATATGCTATGACCGTATATATGAGGCAACAGGCGTGAAATGCTCGCTTTTCCGTTTCCCCGGAGGCAGCATAAACGACTTCAACGAAGAAACACGAAATGAAATAATCGCAGAAATGACAAGGCGGGGCTTTGTTTATTTCGACTGGAACGTGGACAGCAACGACGCAGGCGGCGCTGACTGGACAGAAATGTATGTAGGCGTACTCGGTCAGATTTCAGATACAAACCGTGCGGTTGTACTGATGCATGACCGTGATGACAGAATGAACACGGTGCTTGTTCTGGAAGACATTATAAAAGCGCTTCTTGATGACAAGAGAGGATATAAAATTGACAGGCTGACAGAAAAAACAAAGCCCGTTCAGTTTTAGGAAGGATAGGTAAAAAATGGGAATCAAAGAAAATTTCTCGCAGGCAGTCAGAGAGCTTACCGGCGGTGGCGGCAAGGACGACAGAAGAAACGACAAATCCACTGTTGACGGAATGAGAAACGCAGTTGCTGCTGAGGATACCTCCGAATTCATGGCGGTAACCGACAATATGCTGGAAGCTCAGAACAACGCTGCGGATGATTTTGAAGAAATAGAAAGACGTGCTGCACGTGCGGCTGAAAACTACAATCGCCAGCAGGATGCTTTTGCTCAGGGTGAATACACCGAAAAGAGCGCTTTTGACGAGGCTTTTGAAAGAGCCAATGCTGCGGCGCAGGCAGACAACAGACCCAGACCCCAGGGCTTCGGTGCAGAGCAGGAAGCTTCTCAGCCTGAAACTGTTGAACAGCTTTACGCACACCAGCAGGCAGCCAACCCGCAGCCTCCGCTGTTCACTCCGCCTCAGGGCACACAGGCGCCTCCTCCCGTTCCGCCTCAGCCTCCCAGATTCGGCAACTATCAGCAGCCTGAGCCTGTACCTTATTCTGCTCCTACATATTACCAGCAGACTGATGACAACGAAATGACCGTTATTTCCAGAAATACAGTTATCGACGGAAATGTACGTTCTTTTGCGAATATGAGCATTGACGGCAACATCAAGGGCAATGTTGAAACAACAAAGGATATTGACCTCAACGGTAAAATCGTAGGAAATATCGCCTGCAACAACGCAAGCCTGCGCACCTCCCAGATTCAGGGCAATGTGCAGATGAAGGGAAATGCGTTTATGGAGCGTGATACTCTTCTTATCGGCGACCTTACTTCTACATACGCAAACGTAAACGGTAAAATCAAGGGTAATCTTGCTGTCACAGGCAAGGCTGAGCTCAAGAGCGATGCGGTAGTATTCGGCGACATCAGCGCTTCTACCATTACGGTAAATGACGGCGCTATCATCCAGGGTTACGTAAGCACAACCTTCCTTAACAAGGAAGAGAGCAAGAGCATTTTCCCCGATGCAATCACCATCGGCGAATAAGCGTGCCGCTTAACCCGATTCCACTTTTTACACATCCGGCTTTACGGAGGGTGTTTGATAACGGCGGAGACGAAATTCTTTAAAGATGATAAAGATAAAGTTTTTGCAGAGGTGGCGAAAAACAAGAAACTATCAATTGCCAATATAATTGTCAATTGTATGCAACGCTGCGGCGTTATATAACCATAGCTGCTTTTCTAGCTCGGCAAGTCACAATGTAAAGAAAGCGACTCTGATGTTTCTAGGACCGGGGCCCGGTTTAAAAAGACATCTGAAAGGGCTGCGCTTATGGGCTCCCTGAAGCGTATGCTGATTGCAACTGCATACGGGGTTCAGTTGAACGAGGGAATAAGTGTGGATTTCATATGGGACGTTACCCCTTACAAGCCGTGATGATTACGGGTAAAAAGAAGAAGCAACAGGCTTTCCGCTATACAGAGCGGAAAGCCTGTTTTTGTCGGCAGCGCCGACGGGCAGTTACTGCCTTATAAAAATATAATAAAGGTATTTTTTTTACTGCTATGACAGCAAAAAGCATATTACCATAAAATTTGATATTGTAAAATCCGCAGAAATATGGTATAATATAAAAATGTGTGATAAAAGTGCCTGTTTAAGGCAGTTTGCACACATTTAACAAAATTTACGGCAAAAATTAGTCAATGATTTTTGCAGTAAATTTCTTGAAAGTGAAACTTTTTTGAAAAAATCTCCTACTACTAAGTGTAGGTCGGAAAAGCGAGGTGAACCTTTTGGGCAGCAATGCGCTTGACGCCTATTTCAACAGCGTTTACAGCGAGACATTTGCCTCTGTTTCCCGTTATGTCGTAAGCAAATGCGGCAGCATTCAGGAATCTGAGGATATTCTCCAGAATATTTATGCACGTTTCTATCAGCGTATTGCCAAGAAAGGTTACGAGGATATAGAAAATGCAGAGGCTTTTGTCATTAATATAGCAAAATTCGAGTGCAAGAACTATTTCGGCTTTATCAAGAAGCACAGCGTAAGCAGTTCCTTTGCGGATTTCAGCGAGGAACAGATGGTTGCGGTGGAAGCGGAAATGTCCAGAGAGCAGAAAAGTCTTGAGGATGTACTCTGCAACTCTCTTGTTGCAAAGCAGATTTTCAACGACATTGCAAATGACGACCCTGTTACAGGCCGTATTTTCTATCTGCATTTCGTATGTGACATGAAGCTTGACGAAGTAGCAAAGGCGCTTGACCTTAACCTTTCAACGGTAAAAAACAAGCTTTACCGTACAATTGAAAGACAGAAGAAGAAATTCAATCTTTGATTTTACATAAAATCTCACGGAAAGGAGGACGCAGTTTTGAATAAAAATGATTTTTACAAAGAGATTATGACATCATATGCTCTTGATCCCGAAAAAATCAGAATGAATGCTATTAAGCAGGCCAAAAAGCCCGCATGGCAGAAGGTTGCTTCAACTTACTGGAAGCCTGCTATGGGTATAGCTGCCGCAGCTGCCGTTACAGTCGGCGCCGTTACATTCTCAAACCGTCCCTCCGCACCCGATGTGATTGTTGCTCCCGAAGCGGCACTCTCTGCTTCCCAGCGACTTATTGACGCCGAAAAGAGTTATTATAACCCCGGCGATGAGCAGCATTATGCAAATGTTTATGTTACATTCATGGAGCCTGTAAGCTATACCGAAATCCTTATGGCGATTTCCGCCGTTGATGATTCCGGCGACATTGAGCTTTGCTCCGTTTATCTTGAAGACAGGGTTATAGCCGGCGATGAAATCAACGCTTTTGCCGCTGAACACGCAGATGAGGATTCTGCTGTTGCCGCAAAGCTCTCCTTACCCGCAGGCTTCTACCGTGATATTCAGGACCTTTCTATTGTTTATCTTGCTGAGCTTGGCTCCGCAGAAATAAATGACGACACCTTTGTACCGATTGAGGTTGATGACGATGATCCTCTCGAAAACGATCACCTCAGCATCGTTCCTCCCGTTACATCGGCGCCTCTTGTAACCACAACTCCCTTCTCCTTTGAAGAAATCCCTGTAACAACACCTGAAGAAGTACCCGTTATAGGTGAATCCTCTGAGGACAGCGCAGTTGTTCCTCCCGTATCGGAAGAGGAAGACGAAGTTGTTGAAGAGCCTGCTGTAACAACAACCACAGTAGTAGCTCCCGAAACAACTCCCGAAGAAACCACAACCACATACTATCGTGGCGACGTAGGTCTTCTTACCGAAATGTACGAGCTTAACGTTGAAAACGCACTCAATGCCTATATTGCAGGCGACAACGTTGTTGTTCTTACAAAGAATCAGGCATATCTCTATACTATCGGCGGCTTCGGCAGCCAGTATGGCGATGTTGTTGATATTATAAATCCCAAGCTTGCATTCAGAAGCGAAGACAGAATAATTCTCACAGGCTGCAACGCAGAAAACAAGAGAAATATAATCATTTCCGTCAACGCTGAAACCGATAATTATATCGTATATGATGCAAGTGCAAATATAGGTGAAAATGAAATTGCTTCGATTTCTTACTGCGAATCTGCTGACAAGTTCTATCTCAAGGCAGTTTCCCAGAACAGCTCTCTTGTTTATGAGCTTCACCTTCTCAGCGATTCTGAGTTCTCCTTCCGTCCTCTTGTAGAGGTTCAGGCTCCTATTTCCATTGCGGGCAGCAGCGGTGATGTTCTTTATTTCGCTACAACCGCAGGAACAGACAGAACAACGCTTTACAGCTTCAACTGTCTTGACGGAACTCTTCTTGAGTACGCTGATTTCTCAGGCGTGGCAAAGATAAAGAGAAGTGCTGATTTCAGAAGCTTTGCAATACTTGTTTCTGACGGAACATCCTTTATTTTCGATGTTGAAACAGTAAGACTTGTATCCACACAGGTAAGCGATGATGTTCAGATAACAGCTATGGACGGCGAAACCTTCTTTACTGCAAACGGTGCAACATACAAGCTCAATGTTGCAGGCGAAATCTGCGAAGCAGACAGACCGGTTGCTTTCGGTAACGAAGAAAGACCTTTATACATCGTGAATGAAATCAATTCTGACAAGGTCGTTATAATCCGTGACGACGGCAATAATAACATCTGGTAATTCCAAAGCCGCAGATTGCAAGGCGGTGCCCGTACAGAAGATTTATATGTATTTATCGGAGGAAACCTTTCTGTAGAAAGGTTATCCCCCGTACCCCCTTCCAAAGACTTTTAATATCAATTACAGCCTGACAGGGTAAACCTGTCAGGCTGTAATTAATATTTGAAGTGTTCGGAAAGGAGTTTGAGGGAAACCCTTTTACAAAAGGGTTTCCCTCAATAATACATACAATACTTTTATACGCACCGCCTTGCGTTCTGCGGCTTAACGATTTTCCAGATTCTTGTATTCTCTTCTGGGCTGAACATTCATATATGCAGGACGGATAATCTTCTTGCCGTTGATAAGCTCTTCGATTCTGTGAGCAGACCAGCCTGCAATTCTTGCAGTAGCAAAAAGCGGAGTATAAAGCTCTGCGGGAAGTCCCAGCATAGTATAGCAGAAACCGCTGTAAAAGTCGATATTTGCGCTTACGCCCTTGTAGATACGGCGCTTCTTAGCAATGACCTCGGCAGCAAGCCTTTCAACGGTAGCATAAAGGTTGAATTCCTTTTCCATGCCCTTTTCAATTGCAAGCTTTTCAACATAGCCCTTGAATGCGCCGGAACGGGGGTCGGAAACAGAATATACCGCATGACCCATACCGTAGATAAGTCCGCTCTTGTCAAAGGCCTCCTTATTGAGAAGCTTTTCGAGGTAAGCGGAAATTTCTTCTTCATTTTCCCAGTTTTTCACGGTTGCTTTCAGTTCGTCAAACATTTCCACAACCTTTAAATTCGCACCGCCGTGCTTGGGGCCCTTGAGGGAGCTGAGTGCGGCTGCAACTGCGGAATAGGTATCTGTACCCGAAGAGGTTACAACGTGCATTGTAAAGGTGGAGTTGTTACCGCCGCCGTGTTCTGCGTGAAGCACCAGCGCTAAGTCAAGAACTCTTGCTTCAAGCTCTGTATATCTGCTGTCGGCACGGAGAAGATGCAGAATATTTTCCGCAACCGAAAGATTCTTTCTGGGCTGGTGGATAACAAGACCCTTGTTGTCCATATAATAGAGCTTTACCTGATAAGCATAAACGGCAAGCATCGGGAAAAGCGCAATAAGCTCAAGTGACTGCCTTAAAACATTGGGAATGCTGAGGTCGGAGGGGTTTTCGTCATAGGCGAACAGAGTGAGAACGCTTCTTGCAAGAGTGTTCATAATGTCGTTGCTGGGGCATTTCATAACAATGTCACGCACAAAGGATGACGGAAGCTGTCGGTAATCTGCAATAAGGCTTGTGAATTTTTCCAGTTCGTCCTTATCGGGAAGACTTCCGAAAAGAAGCAGATAAACCGTTTCTTCAAAGCCGAAACGCTTTTCGCCCATAAATCCGCTTATAAGGTCGTTTATATTATAACCACGGTAATAAAGCTCACCCTCACAGGGAACAAGCTCACCGTTTACTTCTTTTTTGGAAACAATTTCCGAAATATCTGTAAGTCCTGTAAGAACGCCCTTACCGTTAAGGTCACGGAGTCCGCAGAACACATTATGTTGGGTATACAGGTCGGGGGCGATATTGCTGTTGTTTCTGCAATGCGCCGCAAGCTGTTCAATATCTGGTGTTATGTTGGAAAAGGCGTAGTGATTAGCCATATCGTACCTCCTGAAAAAATAATATTATTACTATTATATCATAAAGGAAACAAAAATGCAAGTTTTTACAACAAAAAATTCATTTTAACATATCAGCAACAAATTAAAAAGCTGTCACTAAGATTTCACAGAAGGACGGTATTATAATATCAATAAAATGATATATGAAAGGGAAAATATGCGGTTCAGAAGAATTTTAACGGGGATTGCTCTTTTATTATCCGTGTGCGGATGTGATTTGCAGAATGCGGAAACAAGCCCCACACCTCAGGATTCGGTACAGACAACAACATCTGATTTTACCAGCCAGGATATATCCGAGCAGACGGAAATTTTTTCAAACGAATGCTTTATAGAACTGGGAAATACCGTGTCGATAAACGGCAGCGGTGCGTGGTTTGAAAACAGCTGCATAACTATAAGCGAGCGTGGCATTTACACCTTTACAGGCAGCCTTTCCGACGGCATGATATATGTGAATACAGATGAAACCGTCAAGCTGGTTCTTGAGAATGCCAAAATCACAAACAAATCAGGCCCTGCGATTTTTGCCGAATGCGGAAAGCTGTTTATTGCTGCAACAGACGGAACTGAAAATTTCATTACCGACGGTAAGGAGTATACCTTTGCCCGTGAATTTGAAAATGAAGAATCCTTAAGGTCTGCTATCCACTCCGAGGGCAGTATCTTTTTCAAGGACGGCATGGGAAAAATCAGCATAAACGCACGCTATAAGGACGCTGTTCACGGAGAATCGGTTTCAGTTTATGACTGCACACTTTCCGTTGAAGCGGACAAAGCGGGAATCACAGCCGACAGCTCCATAACTACAGTGGACTGCAATATAGATATTATAAGCGAGGGCGACTGCATCAAGACCGAAAGCGAAGGCGTGGTCACTCTCCAGAACAGTAACATAACCCTTGAAACCGAAAAGGACGGCATACAGTCGGCAGGCCGGTTAAAAACCACAGGCGGTAATATCACTATAACCACAAGCGGCGACATTGTTGCAGATTCCGAACTCAGCAGCAAGGGCATAAAAGCGGCGGATATGCAGATTTCCGACAGTGTAATTACCGTAAATTCAACCGACCACGCCATAAAGTGCGACGGCGAAACGGAGATAACAGGCGGAAAGCTTACCTTGTCATCTTCTCAGGGAAAGGGCATAACCTCTGAAAAAGCCCTCACCATAAATGCGGATATTGATATAACGGGAAGCTCTGAAGGTATTGAAAGCAAGGGTGTTCTCAGTATAAACGGCGGAAATATAAACGTGGTTTCAACCGATGACGGGCTTAATACAGGCGGCGATGACCCGACCCAGGACCACACTATGAATATAAACGGCGGTATTGTCACTGTCAACGCAGGCGGTGACGGTCTTGACGCAAACGGCGACATCAACGTGGCAGGCGGAACAGTTGTGGTTTTCGGCCCTGACACTGATGCAAACTCCTCACTGGACAGCGGTGATTTCGGCTTCAGCATCAATGTAACGGGAGGCAGAATCCTTGCCCTCGGCAGCATGGGAATGATGAAGCAGCCAAAGGGCGAATGCGTAAGCTCCCGTGAAATTTCCGTATCACAGGGCGCAGTCATTTCCGTAAAGGACAGCAGCGGAACAGAATTGGTTTCCGTGACAGCACCCAAAGCTGTCAGCGGACTTATCTACTGCGGTGAAAATGCTGAAAGCTGTAAAATCTATGCGGACGGAAAAGAAATTACCGTGTCGGCAGGCTTCAGCGGCGGTTTTGGCGGAATGGGCGGCGATCGTGGCGGATTCGGCGGCAGAGGCGGAAGAAAGCCCGATGCTGCGGGGCAGCTCCCTGACGGTGAAAACATGACTCCTCCTGAAATCCCTGAAGGCGGATTCGGCGGAAGAGTTCCTCCTTCAGACAATCAGACTTAAAAGCAGAAACGGAGAAGATTTTACTCTTCTCCGTTTATTTTATCTTATGGGTAAATCGGATTCTGGTGTTTCGGCGATCTGCCAGCCATTATATTTGATACATCTCTGTCTTATTGCCATATACGCTTTGTAAAGGCTGACTTCTTCGTCGGGGATTTCTTCATACTGGGCAGATCCAAAAAGGCCTTCGTTTCTGACGGCGGTTGCTTTATCTGTAAGAACGATTTTTTTACCGCTGAGAAGCTCTATTGTCATTCTCATACGGTGTTCGGTGTAACCTCTGCGGTATTTGTTGCCTTTGCGGTATCTTTTATATTTTTCAGCATTAATGTTGCAGATATCTTGAACAGTTATTTTTCTGCGTCTGAGAAGACATTTTATAATTATGGTTCTGTCTTCCACAACAACAGTTGTACCGACAGCCTGTTCGATAAAATAGAAAATGGCGCATATACCTGATATATTCATTCCGATAAGCCATACGAACAAGGAAAATGTTTCTTTAGGAAAAGCAAAAAGAACCAAAAAAGCAATCAGAATAGAAAAGAGGCCCACCATCAGATTGATGGAGTTTTCATGTTTGATTTTAAAACTCATATGATATTTCCTCCCCTTGTTTTGGGGTTATTATAACAGATGTATGAAGGGATGTCAATAGGGGAGTTTTTTTTGGGGGGTGAGGGCGGGGCGGCAGCGCCGCCCCGCATGCATTTTCCGCCAGCGGCGGAAAATGCAGATAGCGGAGCAGCCGTATGGCTGCTCCGCTATCATCTGTGCCCACATTGTCAGTCCATGAAAAGTGTAAACATCACCAGTATTCCTATAATTGCAAGTGGAGTACTTACAAATGCGGCAAGGGCATCCTTGTTTGACAGATAGCGGTTGACAGTGCGCAGAACGAAACATTTTCTCGCTATACATATTATAAGAAGGAAGAAGCCCAGAAAGGCCAGTATCGCAGACAGGCTGCCGCAGATGTATACAATCTTTTCGCATATATCCTTTACCTGCTGCGAAGCATCTGCACATGCGCCGCCAAGGTCTGATGCACAGGAGACTATGATATTGTTTGCTGCATGAAGGATTGTAACAGGAATGATTGAGTTGTATTTTACTGCAATAGTTGAAAAGAATATGCCCAGCAGGGTTGCATAGGCGAACTGGTCGAAATTCCCGTGATAAAGCCCGAAAAGGATACCCGAAACAAGCACTGCTGTAAGGTCGCCATAGGCTCTCAGAGGTTTCAGCAGCAGACTGCGGAACATAATTTCCTCCGCTATGGGAGCGATTATGCAGATGAAAAAGGCGAAAACGCCGAATTCGGCCATGTTCTGCGGCTCCATACCTGCAAAGGCGTCTTCGATTTCGCCTGTGCCGAAAAGCTTGTCAACAGCCGTATTTATAAGCTTGGTAAGGAGGGTTCCGAAAATTCCTGTGGTCATACCTGCCGTAAACAGGCAAAAAGCTTCGCCCCTGAACGGCTTGTAGCCTTTATCGGGGACAAACGCCCTGATTTCTTCCCTGAACAGAAAGAACAGCAGGATAACAGGCAGAAGATATGCGGAAACCGCATTCAATGCAAGAAGGGAGGTGTAGGGAAGGCTTTCGGTTGATGCAAAAAGGGAGTATATCCTGAGAAAGAGATAGGGTGCGAACTTATTGTTCAGCACCAGAATAATCATAGCTATGCCGTATTTTCCTGCAAGGTTTTTAAGGTTTGCTTTTTCGGCGGCATAGAGTTTTATGTCGAATACGTTCTGTTCCTGATCCATTTAATCTCCTCAGAAGAATTTTTCAATAAGCATATCGGAAAAGCCCGCAAAGGTATCGATGATAAGCAGGATTGCGATAACAGACGGAACGGCAAACAGAAGCATCTTTACCTTTTTGCCGTTGGAAATCTCGTCCCACACCGCAGGCACTTTATATTTTCTGATCTGCTTTATTTTCATGACTGCACAGACAATACCTGCCAGGATAAGTACCATAGCGCTTACCATAAACAGCCCGAAGAACACAATTACTATCATGTCGCCGTCGGGTATCGCTTCCGTACTTCCGCTCATTACATAATCCTGAACGCTGGGTGTGGTCATAAGTAAAAGCAGTATTCCGGAAATGCTGTTGAACATTGCGTGAATAATCGTTGTGGCGAAAACCGAGTTGGTTACATTACCTATATAGCCCAGCGCAATACCGATAACCGCTGTGTAGAAGAGCTGGCTGAAGTTGCCGTGATACAGACCGAATAAAATACCTGTCACAAAGATGGCAAAACCGTTTCCGTAGGGCTTCAGAGCGTCCATAAGCACCCCTCTGAATATAAATTCTTCAAAAACGGGCGCTATTACCACAAGGGTAAAGAAAAGAAACCATGCTGCTGCCATATCGGGCGGCTGAAGGTCGGTTACCGTGTTGAAGGAATCGTTGAGGTCGGCCATTTTTGTTATGATAACCGTCACAAGCATTGTAAGGATATTTGCAATCTGACCCATACCGTAAACGGCGGCAAAGTTACCTACCGCTTTTACGCATCTTGACGGTATTTTATATACCGCCTTCAGTTTTTCGCATTTATTGCCGAAAAATCCGAACATACCCGCAGCAATGAAGGACGGTGCAATCTGCAGACAGATTCCCGATATAAGCAGATGCAGTATATACAGCACTGTGGGTGACAGCACACCGTCAAAAAGGGCAAACAGTCCGTTTATCAGCAGACCCGCAACAAAGCGGAGAGCAAAGCTTATGGTCACGAAAAGTCCTGTTTTAAAAACGATTTTTTTGAAAGCGGGTATTCTGCTTTCGGTTAATATGTTTTCTTCCATTTTATTTCCTTTCCCGTTATATGTATGTAGATGGGCGGCGGCGGAGCCGCCGCATGGCATTTTGCGACAACGGAGCAAAATGCGGACAGCGAGCGTAAGCGAGCTGTCGGGTACACAGGTTTTGTATGCCGCCGTTAAAAAGCATTCCGGTTATATCAGAATTGTAAAAGGCGGCGGGTTGCTTTCAATAAAAAGGCAGGAACTACCCGAGGCGGTTCGCCTGAGCAGGAATCCGATTCAGCAGTTGTGTGGTCCCTGCCGTTCAGCATGCTTCGAAAAAAGCTTCCTATAAAAAGGCAGGAGCTACCCGAGGCGGTTCACCTGAGCAGGAATCCGATTCAGCAGTTGTGTGGTCCCTGCCGTTCAGCATGCTTCGAAAAAAGCTTTCTGTAAAAAGGCAGGAATTACCCGGGGCGGTTCGCCTCACGCTTTTCTTTTGCGCTTGCTGTTGTGTTCCCAGTGTTCGATTGTTCTGGGCTGACCTCTTTCGATTACAAGACTGTCTGGGGGGACATTCCTTGTAATGGTAGAACCTGCGGCAGTAGTTGCGTTTTCACCTATTTCAACGGGGGCGATAAGGTTTGTATTGCAGCCGATGAATGCGTGGTCGCCGATAACGGTGCGGAACTTGTTTACGCCGTCATAGTTGGCGGTTACGCAGCCGCAGCCGAAGTTTACATCCTTGCCCACGTCGCTGTCACCCACATAGGTGAGATGTGCGATACAGGTCATTGTTCCCACTTCGGAGTTCTTCACTTCTACGAAATCGCCGATTTTTACTCCGTCATGGAGAGTTGTGCCGGGACGCAGATGAACAAACGGACCTGCCTTTACATTATTGTCAAGCACCGAATCATATGCGTGGACATTGTTAAGCTCAGCCTTTTCGCCGATAGTGCAGTTTTCGATAATGGAGTTCGGACCGATAACCGAACCTGCGCCGATAACGGTCTTTCCTCTCAGAATAGTATTGGGAAGAATTTTGCAGTCCTGACCGATTTCAACATCCTTGCCGATGATGATACCGTCGGTGCAGACGAATTCAACGCCGTTATCCAGGTGCTTGTCGATTACAGCGTTTCTTGCGATTGTGTTGAGGCGTAAAAGGTCACGTCTGCTGTTTGCACCGAGAACGATATTTTCGTTTCCTGCACAGAAAGCGCTTACCTTTCCGCCGTCGGCAAGAGTAATTCCGATAACATCGGTGAGATAGTATTCTCCTGCGGCGTTTGCTGTCTGAAGTCTGGGAAGAGCGGATTTAAGCGCCTTGCTGTCAAACCAGTAAACTCCTGAATTTATTTCCTTTATGAGCTTTTCCTGTTCGCTGCAGTCCTTCTGCTCGGTAATTCTGAGCAGACTGCCGTTTTCATCACGGATGATTCTGCCATAGCCTGTGGGATTGCCGATTTCGGCGGTCACCACAGTTACCTTGCTTTCGGAAGAAATATGGGCTTCAAGGGAGTTTCTGATTGTGTCGCTGTCGATAAAGGGTGCGTCGCCGCAGAGAACAAGAACATTATCGCAAAGGTCAAGCATATCTGCCGCCTGCATTACCGCGTGGCCTGTTCCTTTTCTTTCTGCCTGCATAAAGGTGCGTGTAACGCCCAGTGAATTAACGTATCCGGAAACAATTTCTGCGCCGTTGCCCACAACGACACCTATTGCATCTGCGGAAAAGTCCGCTTCACAAAGGCTGTCAATAACCCAGCCTATCATAGGCTTTTCCAGCACCTCGCACATAACCTTGGGGCGTGCGGATTTCATTCTTTTTCCGTCGCCTGCCGCCAGAATAATTGCACCGTTATTCATAATATCATTAATGTCCTTTCTATGGTATATATACTTTTGTAATATGTATATGCTGATTATTATTGTTTAACATACCTCTTTATTATTGCATATTTTACAGAAATAATCAAGTATAACTTTATATTGATTTAGAAAGTTCTTTGTGGTATAATTATATCAACTATAATTAAAAAGGATTTTTGCCATGATTAAGGAATTTGAAAAAAACAATGATAAATTTATAAAAGCAGTGCGTGAAAAGGCAGAAAACAGCACAGCCGCCGCCCTGAACGAGGAAGCCAGAAGCAGCCTTGACGCCGTTACAGCCTATGCTGCAGCCTTCTGCGCTGTAAAGGAAGGGCTGGGTCTTACACCCTATGACACCCAGATTGCCGCAGGCGCCAATCTTGACGACAATGCGATAGTTGAGCTTGCCACAGGCGAGGGAAAGACCATTGCTGCGGTATTTGCGGTATATTACAGCGTTATAAAGGGTGAAAAGGTCAACGTCTTCACCTTCAACGATTATCTTGCAAAGCGTGACAGGACATGGATGAAGCCTGCCTATGACCTTCTTGGCGTAACCAGCGCATATATCACCGAGGAAACCCCCAGAGCAGAAAGAAAAGAGCTTTACAAATCCGATGTCGTATATTCCACAGCAAAGGAATGCGGTTTTGACTATCTGCGTGATTTTACGGTTTTCGATGAATCGGAAAGAGTTTCGGGCAGTCTTCAGCGTGTAATCGTAGACGAAGCGGACTCCCTGCTTATTGATGAAGCCCGTATTCCTCTTATTATAGCAGGCAGCTACGAAGTAAAGCTTGATGCTGATTTCCCTGAGATATTCAGATTTGTAAGCACCCTTGCAGAAGGCGAGTATGAAGCAGACGCAGAAGCCTGCTCCGCATACCTTACTCCCAAGGGACAGAAAAAGGCTGAGGAGCATTTCGGGGTAAGCAACATCTATGACGAAGAAAACAATAATGTGCTTGCAAAAATCGGCGACTGTCTTGAAGCGCTTTATGTACTGAAGGAAGACGTTGATTACATTGTAAAGGACAACCAGATCTGTATAATTGACAAATTCACCGGCAGAGTGTCGGAAGAAAGACATTTCCCCAGTCTTACCCATGCGGCGGTGGAGCTGAAGCACGGACTCAGCGTAACCGAAAGAGGCGTTATGCTGGGCGACATCACAATCCAGTATTTTATCCGACTGTTCTCCCGTGTTTCGGGCATGACAGGTACAGCGGCAACCGCAAAGCGTGAGTTTGAAACCCTCTACGGACTTATTGTAAAGACTGTTGAACCCAACACTCCTTCTCGCCGTGAGGATTTGCCCATGGCGGTTTATCACGACAAGGATTCCAAGCTGAACGCTGCCGCAGATGAGGTAATGAGAGCCTATGAAAAGGGTCAGCCTGTGCTTGTGGGAAATGCGGATATTGATATGAGCGAGGAATTTTCCGCTCTGCTTAAAGACAGAGGTGTTCCGCACACAGTTCTTAACGCAAAGAATGACGAGCTTGAAGCTGATATTGTCAAAAACGCAGGTATGCCCGGTGCGGTTACCGTTTCCACCAACATGACAGGCAGAGGCGTTGATATAAAGCTTGGCGGCGACGACGAAAAATACCACGACGAAACCGCAGAAAAGGGCGGACTTTATGTAATCTGCACCTTTATGGCGGAAAGCTCACGCATAAACAATCAGCTTTACGGCAGAGCAGGCAGACAGGGCGACCCCGGTCAGAGCCGTCAGTTTGTTTCCCTTGACGAAGACATCATGGAGGTTTTTGACCTGAAAAAAAATGCGGGAAGACACTACCCCACAGAAGCAACCTCTCAGGAAATTGAAGACAAGGCGCTTTCAAAGGAAATCTGCCTTATCCAGCGGGCTTCACAGAACAAACGCCTCGACCAGCGAAAGCGTCTTATGGAATTCGGAATGATAAATGAAAAACACAGACAGGCTGTTTTTGCATCCCGTGAAAAACTGCTCAGAGGCGGACATTCCACAATCTGGCAGGATAATTTCCCTGAAAAATACGAAGCTGCCGCAGAGAAATACGGCGAAGCAGCAGTCAATGAAATCCAGCGTGAAGCCGCAATGGCGGTTATGAATCTCCACTGGAGCGAGTATCTCGATTTTGCCGCATCGCTGAGAGAGGGTATACATTTAAGGGCAATCGGCGGAAAGGACCCTGCCGAAGAATACAATATAGAATGCGACAATTTCTATCAGTCCATGGGCGGTATGGCGGTTGAAAGCATGGGAGAAATCCTTGAAAGTCTTATAGAAGACGGCGCAGAAAACGCAAAAATCACAAAGCCCACAAGAACATGGACATATCTGCTTGCAGGCATTGCCGACAAGCTTAAAAGAAGAACAATTGCGGAATATCTTCTTCAGGAAGAAGATTACGAAGACCCGTATTCGGATGAATACGATGAGGTTTATTCGGAAGAAGCCGAAGCTGAGGCTGCTGAAGCGGAAGCAGAGGAGGAACAGCCCAGAAAGGGATTTTTTGCAAGACTTTTCGGAAAGAAGTAAAAGCGGCGGAGTCCATGTGCGGCGGGCAGCTCAGCGGAGCTGAGCTGCCCCTGCGGCGGCGGAGCCGCCGCAGGGGCGTAGTTTGCCGAAGGCAAACTGCCCGCCGCACATGGCACAGACTACCGCTCCGCCGTCAGCGTGAACGTAAAGAGAAGAAACTGCAAAAAGGCGGAAAAGCACAGAATATCGGAGGACAACAGGATGAATACAATAGCGGCAATTGCCACTCCCTTAGCGGAGGGCGGTATTTCCGTAATCAGAATATCGGGCGAAAAGGCAATTGAAATTGCAGAGAAGGTGTTTGCCCCTGTAAGCGGGAAGCCCGTTTCGGAAATGAAGGGCTACACTGCGGCCTACGGCGAAATAAAGGACGGAGAAAAAAAGCTTGACGACGGTGTTCTGCTTGTTTACCGTGCTCCCCACAGTTATACGGGAGAGGATGTTGCGGAAATTTCCTGCCACGGCGGACTTTATATTACCAAAAGAGTGCTTGCCGCCTGCTATAATGCAGGGGCAGAAGCCGCACAGGCAGGCGAATTTACAAAGCGTGCCCTTCTCAACGGGAAATTGTCCCTTACGCAGGCGGAAGCGGTTGCTGACATAATAAGCGCCCAGAATGAGCAGTATCTCCTTTGCAGCAAGGCACAGAGAGAGGGCGCATTATACCGCAGAATACGTGCGGTTTCCGAAAAGATACTTACTCTTACAACCCTTATTCAGGCGTGGATTGATTATCCTGATGAGATGGAGGACGATTTTGACGGAAATCTGGAGGCTGAAAAGCTTATCGGCGTTATCGGCGAGCTTACAGCTCTCATTGACAGCTACGACAGCGGTCAGCTTATGCGTGACGGTGTACCCTGTGCAATTGTCGGCAGACCCAATGTAGGCAAATCCACTCTTATGAATCTGCTTTCAGGCACAGAACGCAGTATTGTTACCGATATTGAGGGTACGACCCGTGATATTGTGGAAGAAACGGTTATGGCGGGAAACATCATGCTCCGCCTTGCAGACTGTGCAGGTATACGTGATACCGATGACCTGGTAGAAAGTATAGGTGTTGAGCGTATGCTGAAGAAAATAGACAGCGCAAGCCTTGTTTTTGCGGTATTTGACGGAAGCCGTCACCTTTCCGATGACGACAGAAGGCTTATGTCGCATCTTGAGGGCAAGGACTGCATCTGCATCATTAATAAGACCGACCTTGAACAGGTTATAGACAAATCCGAATTATCACAGTTTGATGAGATTATAGAAATCAGCGCAAAGGATATTTCTGCCGCAGAAAAGATAAGCGAAGCGGTTTCACGCAGGACGGGTCTTGGCAGGCTGGATTTATCCTCAGGCTTTATTGCCAACGAAAGACAGCGCCTCTGTATTCAGGATGCCAGAGAATATATAAATCAGGCGCTTGCGGCTTTACAGACGGGTGTTACTCTTGATGCTGTGGGAATTATGTGTGAAAACGCCCTTGAGCGTTTGTATGAATTGTCAGGCGAAAACGTAAGCGAAGCCGTTATAGAACAGGTGTTCGCCCGTTTCTGCGTAGGCAAGTAGGCAGCGTGCCGCTGCACCCGGTTCCGTCGTGCGGTGACATTGCAAAAAGCAGATTATTGTTTGTACGACGGGTACGGAAAAGGCAGTTCTGAAAAAACGGCGTACAATTTACGGAAAAATCAGATCCTACAAGGAGAAAATATGCTTGAACTTATATACGGCGAAGCGGGGACAGGAAAATCCTCGCTTCTTTACAACAGAATAGCCGAAGCGGCGGAAAGCGGAAAAAAAGTATTCCTTTTTGTTCCTGATCAGTTCTCGTTTGAAGCAGAAAAGCGGATCTACAAAACCGTAAAGCCTCCCTTCGGGATGAATGTCACTGTTACAATGATTTCACGTGCGGCGCAGAAAATCCTTCAGCTTTACGGCGAAACAAAGGTCTATGCTGACGACATAGTGAAAACGATGCTTATGACCCGTGTGCTTAAAGGACTTGCGGCAGAGGGCAGACTTGTATATTACCGCAGACAGCTGAAAAACAAGGGCTTTGCAGGAATAATGCTTGGAATGATAAGCGAGCTGCGAAGCGGCGGTGTAACACCCTCTTCGCTCAGAAAGGCGATTTCCGATTACAGCGAAGAATTTTCCGAAATTCTCATGAACAAGCTGAACGACCTGAGCGAAATATATACCGAGTACGACGCATTACTGACAGTTTCCTTCGATGACAGGCTGGATGATGTGCGCCGTGCTTCCGAGCTATGCTGTGAATCGGGATATTTCAAGGATTCGGTATGCTTTTTTGACGGCTTTGATGAATTTTCGGGCAGTCAGTATGAGTTTATAAAGGCGGTCTGCGCTTCGGCGGAAAAAACGGTATTTACCGTTACCACCGACGCTTTATCTACGGACAAAACGGTATTCATGGCGTCGTCACAGCTTATGCAGAGACTTGAATCAATGGATGATGAAACGGTTGTCACACACATGGACAAGCGTTACAGAGGCACACCTGTCTGCGAAATGGTAAGGGCGCAGGACATCTGGCAGGAATGCGACTGGATATGTTCTCAGATACACGCACTTACGGATGAGGGTTATCGTTACCGTGATATTGCGGTACTCATGCCCGATAAGGCATACAGCCGCATTATGGCGAGCGCTATGGAAAAGTACGGCATATCCGCCTTTGTTGACGTACCCCAGCCGCTTATCGACAAGTCGGTTGTGAGATTCATCATTTACGCCCTGCAGGCTCTCAGCTTTGAAACCGATGACCTGCTCCGTTATATAAAAAGCGGATTTGTCCGTCAGAAAAACGGAAAGACAATAAGTGCAATACAGGCGGACAGGCTGGAACAGCTCTGCCGCTGCTATGATATAGAAAAGCGTGACTGGCTTAAGCCTTTTCCCGAAAGGGCAGACCCTGACGGAGAAATGGAACAGCTGCGTCTTGAGATAATAACTCCCTTACAGGAATTCAGGAAGAAGACCGAGAACGCCGACGGCATGGAAATGACCGAAGCGCTCTGCGATTTTATCTGCCGTGAAATGGATATAGGTAAGAGTATATACGCCCTTTATCTTGAGGGCAGGGATGAAAACGGCAAGGTTATTGTTGACAAGAAAAAACAGGACGAATACAGCTCTCTCTGGGATGATGTGGTAGAAATCCTGGAATCTGCCCATGAAGCGCTCAGAGGCAGCAGAATAAACCTTGCGGAATTTACAGATATGCTTACTGCGGTATTTTCATCCGTAGAAATTGCAAAGCCGCCCCAGGTCCTTGACGCCGTTACGGTGGGCGATGTGGAAAGAAGCAGATTCACAAGGGTAAAGGCGGTATTTATCTGCGGTATGAACCAGGGCGTTTTTCCACGCTCTGCAAAAACAGCAGGGAATTTCACAGGTGCGGAAACACAGCAGCTTATTTCCTGCGGAATAAATATCGGCAATGACCGCACCCAGCGTGCTTCTTCGGAGCTTTTCAGGCTTTACCGATGTGTAAATCTGCCCGAAGAACGGCTTTTTATAACCTATCCCGTGCTGAGCGACAGCTTTTCTCAGCTTGCACCGTCGCCCTACACCGAGGATATTGAGCGTCATTTCGGTATAAGAACAAAGGGTGCGGATGAATACGGCGCAGAGTTCTACTGCCGTACAGAAAAGGCAGCAAAGCGTTATCTTGCAAAAATATACTCAGACTATTCAAAAACCGACGAAAAGAAGGCGGTAACACGTCTGCTTGGCTCTGACCCCTTTGACGAAATTACAACCGCAAAGAATGAACGGCATATCCTTTCCTCCGAAAATGCCGGAAAGCTGCTTGACAGAAAGGTTTATTCGCCTACGGCACTTTCGGGAATAAACAACTGCAAGTACAGCTTTTTCTGCCGCTATGGTCTTGGAATAAAAGAGCGTGACAAGCGAGAGCTGGGCGCACTGCTTACGGGAAGCACTGTTCATTACTGCCTTGAAAGACTCTTAAAAGAGCACGGAGAAAGCATAGCCGTCCTTTCTGACGAGGAGATAACACAGCACGTAAAGGGAAGCCTTTCGGATTATCTGAAAAACGAGCTTGCAGAGGGCTTTGGCGCAGGCGAGCGTTTTTCCTATCAGGTAAAAAGGCTTGAAGAGCTTGCGGTCCCTGCCGCAATGAACATAAGAGAAAGCATGGCGGCAAATCAGTTCGAGCCTATGGAGCTTGAACGGCCTGTTGAGTATAAATTCGGGGATGTTACCGTAAAGGGCATCTGCGACAGACTTGATATTTCCAAGGACGGCGAATATATCCGTGTTGTGGACTACAAGCGAGGCAAAAACGAGCTGCCGCTGAAATCCGTGTACGACGGCGAAAATCTGCAGATGCTCCTGTACCTTTTCGGACTCTGCGAGGAAACGGGCAAGAAGCCCTCGGCGGTTCTGTACCAGCCTATCGGCGCATATGCGGACAAAAAGGCTTCGGCAACGGATATTGAAGCGGATGTAGCGGCAATCGAAGAAGAAAATGCCGCCCTCCATCTTGCGAACGGACTTATTATTGATGAATCTCCCGACAAAAAGGAAGCGGATTTTATAAACGAGGTCTACAATAACCTGTATAAGCCCGGTGCTACAAGAAAAACCAGATACAGCAAGTCCTCCGTTATTACTGCGGAGAATTTTGAAAATCTTAAAAAATACTGCGAAGCCTATGTGAATTCCATAGTGCTTCAGACAAAAAACGGCATGATAAGTGCCTGCCCCAAGGACGAAAACAGATGCGGATACTGTGAATACAGTCTTTTCTGCGGACATGAACGGAAGGAGGATGAGGAATGAGCACAGTCTGGACACCCGAACAGGAAAAAGCAATCAATTTCCGTGACGGCTCTGCAATCGTTTCTGCCGCCGCAGGAAGCGGAAAGACCGCAGTTCTTGTTGAAAGAGTCATAAAAATCCTTATGGACGAAGAAAATCCCGTTGATGCCGATAAGCTGGTAGTGGCTACCTTTACGGAAAAGGCGGCGGGCGAGCTTCAGACAAGACTCCAGAAGGCCCTTTCCGCCGCTATCGAGCAGAATCCTTCCGATACATATCTGAGAAGCCAGAGGGTAAAGCTTGAAGACGCAAGCATATCCACAATCAGCAGCTTCTGCATGAAGCTTATCCGTGAAAACAGCGCATTTCTGGGACTTTCGCCCGATTTTTCAATAATTGATGAAGCGGAAGGCAGGCTTTTGTTCGACAAATCCCTTGACCGTGTAATGGCGGAATTCTACGAACAGGGCAGCGATGAGGAGAAAAATCTGCTCTACGACTGGTACGGCAGAGAAAACGACAGCGAGCTGTGTGAGGCAGTGACAACCATATACGATTTTATGAAGAAGCTGCCCTATCCCGAACAGTCCATGGCTCAGTGGCTGGATATGTATGACAACCCGTCAGAATACAAGGAAAAGCTTGTTTCTGTATATCTAGAGATATGCGTAAAGCCTGAAGCGGAGAAAATGGCAGAGCTGCTTCCGAGAAATGCCGAGGCGTGGGACGAGGGCTGTACACCCTGTCTTGCTTCATGGAAATATATAATCGGCAATCTGCTGGGGATTTCGGGCGGGAATGACCCGTTCTTCTCTGCCGATGACTGCAGCATTGAAAATGCGCTGGGTATGGACCCTGTTCCGCCGAAAAGAGCCTCAAAGACCTATGATAACTCTGTGCAGAAGGCAGCGCACGACAAGCTTTTAAAGATATGGGCAAAGCTCATACCTTATCTTATAGCGATACAGCATTTTGAGGAGAATATGACCGAGTGTGCTCCTGTACTGAGGGCGCTTATAGCTCTTGCGGTGAAGACCGATGAAGAATTTTCGGCACGCAAGCGTGCAAAAAACAAAATAGATTTTAGCGATGCGGAATATTTCGCACTTAAACTGCTTTCCGACGAAAATGCCGCAAGGGAAATCCGCAAAAGTGCGGCGGTTATAATAGTAGACGAATTTCAGGACAGCAACGATATCCAGTATGAAATCTTCAGCCGTCTTTCCGACAACGGAAAGAATCTGTTTTTCGTAGGCGATATCAAGCAGTCGATTTACCGCTTCCGTGGCGCCAATCCGGGAGTTTTTGCAAGAATACTTGAGGACAGCAGCTTTACGCCGATTTTCCTTAACCGCAATTTCAGAAGCTCTGAGGTTATCATAGAAAGCGTAAACGGCATTTTTGAAAAGACTATGACCAGAAGCCTCGGAGAGGTGGATTACGATGAAAATGCAAAGCTTGTAAAGGGTGCGGTGCAGTATGCTCCCGATGAAAGCAACGGAACGGAGCTTGTGAGGGTTTACGGCAAGTGCAAGGAGGACGCCCGTGAAAGAGAGGGCGCATACATTGCTGACCGCATCAGACAGATGGTGGAAAGCGGATTTCAGGTTACGGAAAAGGATGGCACAAGACGCCCCTGCAATTACGGCGACTTTGCCGTGCTTATGGGAAAATACCGCAGCAATATACACATATATAAAAAGGCATTCGCCAAAGCAGGCATCCCCATTGACGCAAAAGAGGACGGCGCATATACCGACTACTACGAAATAAAGCTTATGCTCGCCCTGCTGCGGATTATCGACAATCCCTACTATGACCGTGAGCTTATGGCAGTGCTGACCTTGCCGCCTTACAGCCTTACACCCGATGAAATGGCGGAAATAAAGCTTTCCTGCGGCAGAGCACCTTTATATACAGGCGTTCGCAGGAGTGAAAATCCCAAAGCGGTGCGTTTCTGTGCAGAGCTGGATTCTCTGCGTGAATTTGCCGCAGAGCATTCGGTGGAACAGCTTATACGATTCATATATGATAAAAGCGACGTTGTTACCGCTATACTTGCAACGGTGGACGGCGACAAGCGTGATTCCAACCTGAAGCTGCTCATAAGCCACGCAAGACGTTTTTCCGAAAACGGAATACGTGGACTTTACGATTTTCTCCAGTACATGGATATGGTCAGCAGAGGAGATGTCACCCTGACTCAGGCAAAAAGCGCCGAAAGCTCCGAAACTGCAGTGAAGCTTATGACAATTCACGGCTCAAAGGGTCTGGAATTCCCCATAACCTTTGTTTCAAACCTTTCTTCCGACCACAAAACCCACAGCTCAGGCAAAATCATCACCGATATAAATCACGGCGTGGGAATGAGAGTGGTGCGTCATTCAAGCCATATAATCATTGATTCGTTTATGTTCAATATGATTGAAAAGCTTACGGAAATGCAGGAATTAAGCGAAGAAATGCGTCTTCTCTATGTGGCGGCTACCCGTGCAAAGGAAAAGCTCATCTTTACAGCTCCCGTTACCTCAAAGGACAAGCACAAGGTGCATCTGCACTGGCTGGAAGCCAGCCGTGCGGTTGCAAAGGGAACAATAGAGGTGCGTAACGTTTTCGGCTATAAAGCGGAAAAACGTAACAAAAACGACGAAAACCCGACAGAATCCGCTGTTCTGAAGCCTTTTGCAAGCTACGGATTTCCTGAATATACCGCAGTTCCCGCAAAGGTTACCGCTACACAGGTGGGTGTAAGAAGCGTGGACGATTTTGCAGAAACGGTCAGCGGTGTTGACCGCTTCCTGAAGACGCCCACATTTATAAAAGGTGAAAACAAGACCAGGCTCAGCGGAAAGAAGAAGGGCGACGCCTATCACAAGGCGATGGAGCTGCTTGATTTTTCGGGCGATGTATCCCAGCTGGACGAGCTTTACAAAAAAGGAAAGCTTTCCGACAGGGAAAGGGATTGCATTGACACAGAGGAGGTAAAGGCTTTTCTCGAAAGCGGCCTTTGCAGACGTATAACGGAAAGCGGCAATGTTTTCAAGGAGTTCCCCATTTTCTGCGAGTACTGCCCCGAAGGCTTCCCCGATAATGAGGAAAAGCCCTTTGTCCAGGGTATAGCCGACCTTTACTTTGTGGAAAACGGAGAAATCGTTCTGGTGGACTACAAGACAAACCGTAATACCGACCCCGATGTTCTTCGTGAAGAATACGAGGGACAGCTGAAAATCTATGCCAACGCCCTGGAAAAAATGACCTGTATGAAGGTAAAGGAATGCTGGCTGTGGGCATTTACGGCAAAAAAGGCAATAAAAATCGACACATGATGAATTTTGTAGAAAATTACTAAAAATTTTATTCATTTATTGTAAAAAAAGGTATTGATTTTTTTGCGGTTATATGGTATGATGTAAACGATATATCGTGCGTAGATACGGTATTCAGAAATATTTTTATGGAGGATTCAGAAAAAATGAAAATGAGAAAAGTTTTAGCAGCTCTCGCTGCAGCAGCTGTTGCTACAACAGCTATGGCTACAGTTGCTTCCGCAGCTGATTATAACGCTTACATTGCTTTCCAGACAACACAGTACTCTTTCCGTAATGGTTGGTCTGATGCCGGCTACGGTGCTGCTACACCTTACCACGCAGGCAGCTACATCGTATGGGGCGCTGGTGATTATCCCGAAGAAACATATCCCCAGTACGAAGACAACTTCGACTACGATATCAACGGTTATACCCTTCCCGCTACATATGTTGATACAGTTGTTTCCGGCGACGGCACATACACAGTTGAAGCTAAGGATCTTGACTGGTCCGTAACAGGCGACAGCGCTTTCAACCTCATCCAGGTTTCCACAGATTTACCTGCTGACGGTAGCGTAACAATCACAAACGCTAAGATCATCGTTGACGGTGCTGAAACAGCTTCCATCGACAACCCCGCTTGCGAAGGTACAGAATACTTAACAATCAACCTCTGCAACATCTGGAACACAGAAGTTGCTGCTTACACAGGCGCATTCCCCACAAAGTCCCTCGCAGTTGAATTCACAGTTTCCGGTCTCGGTGCTGCTGAAGCTCCCGCTGCTGGCGACGTTGCTGCTTCCACAGATTCCACAAAGGGCTCCCCTGACACAGGTATCGAAGACGTAGCAGTTATCGGCGGTCTTGCAGTTCTCGCAGGCGCAGCTATCGCTTTCACAAGAAAGAGAAAGTAATTAATCTTACTTGAATAAAAAGGACCTCCGTAATAACGGAGGTCTTTTGCTTATAGGATAAAGGAGCAGATATGTCAAAGGTACTTGTTTTTGATTTCGGTGCATCCTCTGCACGTGCGATTATAGTTGAAACTGACGGCGAAAGCCTTAAAACCGAGGAAATACACCGCTTTCCCAACAACCCCATAACAGTGGATGGCACTCTTTACTGGGATATCGACACCTTGCTGGATGAGGTGAAAACCGCTCTTCAGAAAGCCGACGGTTACGGCTTTGAGGCGGTTTCAATCGACACATGGGGTGTGGATTTTGCTGTTCTGGACGAGGACGGAAATTACATAGAACGTCCTGTTCACTACCGTGACAAGCGCACGGCGGCGGTGATTGACGAGGTAAACGCCCTTTTCGGAGGTGCGGATAAGCTTTATGAAAAGACGGGAATCCAGCCCCAGTGGTTCAACACCATATATCAGCTGTATGCCCTTAAAAAAGCACGTCCCGAAAGCCTCAGAAAAGGTGCAAGGCTGCTTATGATGCCTGACCTTATCGCTCATTATCTTACAGGCGCATTCCGCAACGAGTATGCGGAAGCTTCAACCAGCGGTATGCTTGACCCTGAAACAAAGCAGTGGAGCAGGGGAATTCTTGATACGCTCGGCATTGACCCCGATATTTTCTGCCCCATGATAAATTCAGGGGAAATATACGGCTTTTTAAAGTCGGATTTCACACGCAGACGAATGAACATTCCCGTGGTTGCCGTTCCAAGCCACGATACAGCGGCGGCGGTTGCGGCTGTTCCTGCGGAGGAAGACGAGTTCCTTTTTATAAGTACAGGAACATGGGCGCTGTTCGGCACAGAGCTTCAATCTCCCGTTATCAGCGGTGAAGCGTACAGGGCAGGGCTTACCAACGAGGGCGGCCACAGCGGAACAGTAACATTCCTGAAAAATATTATGGGAATGTGGCTGTTTCAGGAGATAAAGCGTGACCTTGAAGCAAAAGGCACGCCCATGAGCTACAACGAAATGGAAAAACTGGCGGAAAATGCGGCTGAATCCGTTTCGTTCATAAATCCCAACGACGAAAGCTTTGCACAGCCGGGAGATATGATTGAAAAAATACGCTCTGCCGTGGAAAAGTCGGGACAGCAGCCCCTTTCCGACACAGCCTCGGTTATCCGTTGTGTTTATGACAGTCTTGCGGCGGAATTTGCACGGACAGCTGAGGATATAGAGAAAATCACAGGCAGAAGCTACGGAAAAATCTATATGTTCGGCGGCGGCACAAAGGACAGCCTTATATGCAGGCTTACGGCGAAGGCTTCGGGCAAAAAGGTGGTTGCAGGACCTACCGAAGCAACCTCTGTGGGCAATGCACTCTGTGCATTTGTCGGCTCGGGAGTTATTTCTTCCGTGAAAGAGGCAAGGCAGATTGTTATTAAAGCAGGGATGACAAGAGAATATTAATGAAAAATCCTGAGAAGCGGAAGCTTCTCAGGAGTTTTTTACTTATATCATCGACAAATTGGAATTTAATTTTGCTTTAAACCAAGAGAAGTAATCCTAAAAACATAACAGCACCGGCAATGTTCCCTTTCGCCGGCAATTTTGTAGGAAGAAGCAGTATCATAATAACCAATGTGTTAAATATACACGCCCACATCGGCAGAGATGTATTACCAGATACTATCATAATAAACAATGTTACCACAAAAGTAAGCAGACCTGCATAACCGACATACATTGTCGGAAAAGTCTTTTTTTGAAATTCAAGCACAGCTTCTCTTGCTTCATTTGTTCTTCCGAGCCTTATGTACATCCACTCAACAACGCCGCAGAACACATGATGCGTTACAATCGGGATCAGGAATATAACCGCAGATATAAACATTATTACAGAAGCTGTTTCAGAAAATTCAATCATCCAATTACAGAGTTCAAAATAACCAAAACTAAACATTGTTATTGCCAGCGTTCCAAGCAGCATTGATGATAGCGGAAATGAAAGAGGCATATCCTTAAACATCTCCGACATTTTATCAGCATCATTTATGTCTTTAAGGTTTAGTCGTCCCTTTTTGGAATAGCCGAGCAAGCAATCGGTTACTCCGCATATTATGTGCCCTATTATTGCCAATAAAAATGCTATTATTCCCATTATTCTCACCTGTTTTCTTCCATAGTCAAAGTTTGAAAAATAATTAGTCAGATTGTCAAATTCTTATTTATCATTGAGTTAATTATAACAAAGTATCCATATAAAGTCAATGATACAGGCAAAACCTGCTTACCCGCAGGTGCGGCTTCTGAGGATTCCCCATGTTCCGAAACGGCGGCGGACGGGTCTTGCAGTTTTTGCGCTCCTTGCGTCGCACAAAACCTGCTTACCCGCAGTGCGGCTTCTGAGGATTCCCCACACCACAGAAACCAAAAGAAGCCACACCCTTTGCGGTGTAGCTTCTTTTGGTGCCGGCGGCGGGGGTCGAACCCGCACGGTATTGCTACCAACGGATTTTGAGTCCGTCACGTCTGCCAATTCCATCACGCCGGCGTTATTATTGCTGAAACAGCGTATATTAGTATATCATAAACGTAGAAAAACGTCAAGCAAAATCGACTTTTTTTAAAAAAATCTTAAAAATTACCTTGACAATTTGGTAAAAATGTATTAAAATTATATCTGTGAATATGTTGTATGGATTTTAAACCATTTATATACAGCTATTTTTCATTTTTTACCACCCGGTTTTATATATACTACCCACAGCATTTTTATATTTATTTGAGGCAATTTATTATAGATTTTATTGATTTTAATCACGAATTTGATGAAATTTAAATGTTTCAACTGAATATTTTCACAAGTCGGAGCGATAACCGCAGCAAGCGTTACCGCCTCTTTCTGCGTTTTCCTGGGAGTGGTGTATCATCTTATCGGGAATTTTATAGAAGGAGGAACTGGACATGGATTTAGTGCTTGCAATTGCGCTTATTGTTGCGGCTTTACTTATTGGTGCGGCAGTTTCGGGCTTTATCTTTTTCCGTATGGGTATCGAACACAGAAAAAGAGACGCTGAAGCTCAGATTGAATCCGCTGAGAAAGAAGCACAGCGCATAGTGTCCGAAGCCCGTGAGAAAGCGGCTACTGAAAAGAAAACAAAACTGGTTGAAGCCAAAGACGAAATCTACCGCATGAGAGGACAGGCGGAAAAGGAAATCCAGAAGCTCAAGACTGAAACGGAAAAGGAGCTTAAGGAAAGACGTTCCGAACTGACACGCTCAGAACGCAGACTTCAGCAGAAGGAGGAGAATCTCGACAAGAAGAACGATAAGATCGAAAAGCTTGAAGAGTCCCTCGCAAACAAGAACAAGAAGGCAGAGGAACAGCTCGCCGAAGCCGAATCTATCAAGAAGAGCCAGCTTGATATTCTCGAAAGAATTTCAGGCTTTACTACCGAGCAGGCCAAGGAACACCTTCTCCAGGTGCTCGACAATGAGCTTGACCACGAAAAGGCAATGCGTATCGTTGCTTTTGAACAGCGCATCAAGGACGAATGCGAAGACAAGGCAAGAAGCCACATTTCTCTCGCTATTGCACGTCTTTCCGCTGAAACTGTATCCGAAATGACCGTATCGGTTGTTCCGCTTCCCAATGACGAAATGAAGGGCCGTATCATCGGCCGTGAGGGTAGAAATATCCGTACTCTCGAACAGCTTACAGGTGTTGACCTCATTATTGACGATACTCCCGAAGCTATCACACTTTCCAGCCACGACAAGGTTCGTCGTGAAATCGCAAGAATTGCTCTTGAACGCCTTATTCAGGACGGCAGAATCCATCCCACACGTATCGAGGAAATGGTTGACCGTGCAAGACGTGAGGTTGAGCAGAAGATCCGCCAGGAAGGCGAACGTGCTATTCTCGAAACCAACGTAAACGGCCTTAACCCTGAGCTTGTAAAGCTCCTCGGTCGTCTTTACTACCGCACATCCTACAGCCAGAACGTACTTGCTCACTCCATCGAGGTTGCACACCTCGCAGGTATGCTTGCTGACGAACTGGGTGTTGACGCAAATCTCGCACGCCGTGCAGGTCTTTTACACGATATCGGTAAGGCTCTCAGCATGGAAATCGAAGGCTCCCACGTACATATCGGTGTTGATGTATGCCGCAAGTACAAGGAAAGCGCTGATGTTATCCACGCTATTGAAGCTCACCACGGCGATGTTGAGGCAAAGACAGTTGTTGCCTGCCTTGTTCAGGCTGCCGACGCTATCAGCGCAGCACGTCCTGCAGCAAGAAGCGAAAACTATGAAAACTACATCAAGCGTTTACAGAAGCTTGAGGAAATCTGCTCCTCCTTCGGCGGCGTAGACAAGTCTTATGCTATCCAGGCAGGCCGTGAAATCAGAATCATGATCAAGCCTGATGCTGTAAATGACGATAAGATGGTTGTTCTCGCAAGAGAAATTGCGCAGAAGATTGAAAAGGAAATGGAATATCCCGGACAGATCAAGATCAATCTTATCCGTGAAAGCCGTGCAATCGACTACGCCAAGTAGTCTGCGACTACTGGCAATTCCGCCTTTTGCAAAACTCAATAAATCTCAAGCAATGAATAACGGCGGAGTCGCAAAATGCGGATTCCGCCGTTTTTGCATAAAGCAGCCCGCCGCACAGCGGCAGTGTAGAAATTTTATACATATTATTGAGGGAAACCCTTTTGTAAAAGGGGTTTCCCTCAAACTCCTTTCCGAAAACTTCAAATATTAATTACAGCCTGACAGGGTAAACCTGTCAGGCTGTAATTAGTATTAAAAGTCTTTGGAAGGGGGTACGGGGGATAACCTTTCTACAGAAAGGTTTCCTCCGATAAATATATAAAGCTTCTGCATGTCGCCGCTGTGCGGCGGGCTGCTTTATTCTCTGTTATGCGTTCCCAGGGCGTCGTCTATGATTTTCATCATATAACCGTCGGTAACGGAGCTGCCCATAAGTGTGGTATTCTTCAGTGCGACATTTTCTTTCAGGGCATCGCCTATTGCCACCTCGGCGATAACGATAAGCGGCACGTTTTCCGCAACAGGATTGGTGCGGATTGTCTCATAGGCTCTGAAAAAGTCATCAAACTCACGTAACCTTATAATTATGAGCGAGGGCATTTCGCTGGCAAGGGCGGCAGGCAGGGCGGAAAAAGCGTTCAGGCCCTTGACGGTGATACCCTTGTGAAACCAGTTCTTCATGCGGTTAAGGTCCTGAAGCTGGTCGCTGATAAGCAAAACGGTAGTTTCCATAAATAAATCCTTTATATCAATAGTAAGAGGCTATATTCTTTCCTTTTTCCCTGCAAAGGGAAATTGCACGGTCGCAGGTCTGGAACAGATCCTTGTATGTAGGCGTTTTTTCGTCATTGCAGGCAAAGCCTACCGAAACATAGACCTTTTCCTCACCGAAAATCTCCTGAATCTTCTGTATAAGCTTCTTTCCCCAGCTCATGCAGATTGCACGCTCGCTTATATCGGGGATATAGCCGATGAATTTTCTGTCCTTTTCAACCCCGAGAATAGCCTTGAAAGCCTTTACCTCCTCGGCTACCACCTCAGCCGCCTTTGCGGCAAGCTCTTCGCTGGCGGGCTGGGAAGCAAACTTGTATTTACCCACCTCAACAAGAAACAGAGTTCCTGACTTTTTCGGGAAAACCTCCTGTATCCTTTCTTCGGTGTATTCACGCTTGTGAAGCTTTGTAACGGGATCAAGGCGGTCCTTTAACGGAATAAGCTGTATTGCAAGCTCCTCAGCCTTCTTTACAAGCTCCAGCGGGTCAAAGGGACGCTGTATGATTTCCGCATTAAGAACTTTTGCGCTGGTTTCGTCTGCAGGAGTTGGGGCAGAGGAGATAATCAACACAGGCATAGCTGCAAAATCACGGTTGCGGCGTACCATATTTGTGATGACTGCTTTGTAGTTTATCATCTGTGAGTCAGCGGAAATCAGAAGTATATCGGGCTTTTCGACATAAAGCTTTTCCTGAACGCCTCTCCCATTGGCAACCATAACGGTTTCAAAGCGGTTTTTGAGTATTGCGGATATAATTTCTGCGTTACGCTGTTCGTCTGCAATAATTATTTTAGGCATACCGCTCACTCCTTTTGTGTATTCATAAAAACAGTATAACATATTACCACAAGAATTTCAATTGATATTTTGCTTTTTGTGCAATATGACAAAATTCGCATTATTTTTTTGTAACAGCAGAATGTGTGCCTGCCAGACTGTAAATCCGGAAATCATGCTTTTTTACTTGCTGCTGGCAAAAAATCAGTAAATATGTACAGTAATTTCTATTTTTTCTTATTAAAAATATGAAATATTGTGCGAAATCAATTGACTTTTATCGCCATTTTGTGTATAATGAATTATAAGTATAAGGGTTAGTGCGCCCTTATGCCTGAAATACGCAGGAAAGGAGGAAAAAATAATGGAAATGACGATAAGCGCAGTAATGGTCGGCGCTTCGTCACAGCCGCAGAGCAAGGCTTCCGAAACAGGATTTTCCGACATACTCACAGAAGTGAGATCTGCCGCACCGCAGACAGCGGAAAATACCGTGAATCAGCCCTCTTATGATGCCGCCAGAGATTATCAGGCAGACGCTGTTTCCGCACAGGAAACGGAAATCACTGCAGAAATCGAAGAAACAGTAATGACAGAGCTTAAAAACACTGTTATTTCAATGGTTTCAAAGGCCAACGGCGGAAATGCAGAGGAAAACGACCGCATAATCAGCGCACTTCTCGATATTCTGAAGAAGATGAACGATGACAGCGAAGAAGACCCTGTTATGAATCTTATTATGGAGCTTCTGGCTTCAATGACAGGCGACACCGCTGACAGCGATATGTTCACTCTTAATCTGAATGTGAGCGAAATCACCAGAACGGAAACCACTGAAATCACTGCAATCCTCGGAACTGAAACCGCAGTTGAAGCAGCATCCGCAGACGCTTACAAAGCACCTGATGTACAGCCGCAGACACCCGTTTCAGAAACAGGAATCCAGCCTGAGCAGACAGCAGAGTTTGCACAGATGGTTGACAATGTGGCAGATGCGATGGCAGAAATGCCCATGCAGACAGCTGATGCACAGCAGACAGCAGAAACTCCTGCTCAGACAGCACAGCCCGTTCAGACAGCGGAAACACAGCAGGAACCCGATTACAACGGACTTCTGAAGGATATTCTTTCAGCCGCACGTGAAGAGCTGGGACTTACAAAGGCAGAGCTTACAGCAAAGCCCGCACAGGCACCTGTAACAGCACAGGAAGCGCCTGCACAGACAGATGTACAGCCCGCAGCGCAGCAGACAGCCTTCAATATGGTTTTCAACCGCAAGGACGGAACAGACGAGCTTAATTCGATTCTCGGATTGAACACGGAAGAAACCGCAGCACAGGATGACGGCCAGGAGATAAAGGCAGTCAATACAGCTCAGGATAATTCCGCAGTATTTGCAGGAAATGTTCCTCAGAAAACCGAAGTTGTTACGGCAGATGCAGAAGTAAGAGTTGAAGCGCCTCTCCCCGAACAGCAGATTGCAGATGAAATTCTCACAAAGCCTGAAGTTTTTGAAGGCGGAAGAACTGAATTCACAATGGAACTCAATCCTGAAAGTCTCGGAAGAATCACAGTAAGACTTGTCAGCACAGAAGGCAGAGTTGAAGTGAATATTTCAGCTGAGAATGACGCTACAAGACAGCTTCTCGAATCAAGAGCCGAAAATATCGGCCAGGCACTCAGAAGTAACGGTGTTGAGCTTGAACGCTATCAGGTGGTAAGCGGACAGGAAGAAGCAACGCTTATGCAGGAAAGCTATGACGGAAGCAGCAGAAACCCCTACGGCAGAAATGACGAAGAACAGCCGCAGGAAGAAAGCGATGAAGATTTCCTTGAAATCTTACAGCAGCTTTAATCTTTGAAGAAAGGAGTAAATGAATGGGCAATTTAATGGACGGTGTAAACACCATACAGGACAATTACGAAAAGTACAAGGATATGTTCACCGACAAGAAGAATGACGTAGTAACAATGGATTCGTTCTATCAGCTTCTTGTTGCGGAAATGCAGAACCAGGACCCGCTTGAGCCTACATCCAACACTGAGTTTATTTCTCAGATGGCAAGCTTCACTTCCCTTCAGGCGCAGCAGGACAACCTCGATATGCAGCAGCAGAACTACGCCAAGTCCCTCGTAGGTCAGGTAGTCGGTGTAAGCAACGGCGGCAGCGAGCTTATCACAGGTACTGTAAAGTATGTTACATACGGCGATAAGGTTAAAGTCAACGTAAACGGTCAGAACTACAACCTTGACGCTATCAAGCTTGTATACGGCGAAGCGGCAGACGGCGGCGAAACAGCGGCAAATGCGGCAGAGCAGATTACAAACTACGGTGCGTTCGCATCCAGTCTTATCGGCAAGGAAGTTACTGTAAACGGTGTTGATGCAATGGGTACCTCCGTATTCGACAGAGGAACAGCTTCATCCATCGAAATTCAGGACGGCAATGTAAGAGTCGTTGTAAACGGATATGCTTATAATGTGACTGATGTTGTTGCAGTGGCTGATTCCACATCCGCAACAGACAACATAAACGAGCTTCTTGAAGCTATCGCAAAGAGCGAAAAGGAAGAAAGCAAGGAAATTGCGGCAATTCCCCAGCCTGAAGAAGAAAATGCGGTTGTTGACCACACACAGGACGCCGACATCGAAGATTTACCCGAGGAAGACGAAACAGCTTCACTTTTAGAGCTTTTTCAATAGGAGGATTTAAATGCTGATAAGTGAATACTTAGCTCAGCGCAGTGCCATCGGAGGCGTTACCACAGGTAACATTTCCCCGCAGATAAATACTCCTGAAAAAAATGCGGAAAACAGTTTCGCAAAAGCTCTCGATTCAGAAATAAGAAAAAGAGAAGTCGATTTTTCGGCGCACGCTATAAGACGTCTGGAAAGCAGACAGATAGACGTGGTTGAGAACGATAAAATCGAGCGTCTTAACAGGGGTGTGGAAATTGCAGCGGAAAAAGGCAGCGAAGAAAGCCTTATCCTCGTTGACAGCACAGCGTTTGTAGTAAGCGTAAAGAACAACAAGGTCATTACAACAGTTTCGGCTGACGACCTTAAAGGAAACATTTTCACAAACATTGATTCCACCGTTATTATATAAGTCGGACCGAGAAGCACGAATGCTTCAAGGAGATTTCAGCTGTTCCGACCGATTGACGAACAGCAGCGGTGGCTATGGAAAGGACATACCATTATGATGAAATCATTATACTCCGGTGTTGCCGGAATGAAAACACATAACCAGAGAATGGACGTTATAGGTAACAACGTTTCCAACGTTAACACAACAGGTTACAAGACAAGTACAGTTACTTTCAAGGACGTATACTACCAGACAAAGGCAGGCGCATCTTCCGGTGACGCTACACAGGGTGGTACAAACCCCACACAGATCGGTTACGGTTCCTCTCTCGGTACAGTAAACCAGATCATGACACAGTCGGGCTTTACATATTCCGACAGCGTTTATGACTGTGCTATCGAAGGTGAAGGCTTCTTCCAGGTAATTGACGAATCAGGCAACATCTTCTATACAAGAAGCGGTGTATTCTCCGTGGACAGCTACGGCAACCTTGTTGACGCAAACGGATATATCGTACTCGGTACTTCCGGCGACCCTACAAATGTAGAAACAGGTCAGTCCCAGCGTATCAACCTCTATGTTCCCCCTGTTGACAACAACATCGCAAGTGCAGAAAAGGTTGTAAACGGCTACGGCGTTACCGTTTCCGCTTCTACTTTCGGTGAAGAAGGCAATATCGCATTCACAATCGTTGACTCTGACGTTGCTTACGCTACAAAGAGCGGCGATAACCTTACAATCTACATGGACCTTTCTCAGGATTTCGGTGCTCTCGCATTCGCAGACATCGACGAGAACTCCACAAACGAAGAAGTTCAGGCTGCTTTTGATGCGGCGCTCATGGAATTCCAGGAAGCAATAAACGAAGCTATCCAGAAGGGCGGCGTTGAGCTTGAAGAAGGCGTGCTTCCCATCAACTTTGAAATGGACTCCATGCCCAACCCTGATGAAATCCTTGCTCAGAACGCAGGCAACACACTTACATATACAAATGCGGAAGACCCCGAGCAGATTGACCTTCAGCTCCGCTTTACAGCTGATACAGCAGGTGAATTCGCAAACAAGTACGAAATCAACATCAAGACACTCAGCACAATGGAAGCAGGCACTGCAAAGGCTAAGTGGAAGGACGATGTTCTTACCATTACAATCCCTGAAAACGGTGTTACTCTTGAAGCTCTCCAGGAAGCTATCAACGACGCAGCAGGCGGCGACCCCAACAAGAACATCACTGTTGAAGAGGTTGAGGGCGATCTTGCAGGCTTCGACTTCGGTGCAAGACTTGACGGCGCTACCGAAAGACTCGGTCTTGAACAGGGCGCAGACAACTTCTTTGCTGACCTTGCGGTTGCTCTCAGTACAGTAAACCTCACCGACGGACGTACAGCAGGCGAACAGACTGTTGCAGACCTTGAAACAGTTGCTATCGACGCTAACGGCGTTATCTACGGCAGACACCCCGTTCACGGCGAACTGATGCTCGGCCGTATCGACCTTGTTACTTTCGTAAACCCCACCGGTCTTGACCAGGTAGGTACATCACTCTGGCGCGACTCTCTTGCTTCCGGCGATCCTGAAGTAAAGATTGCAGGTACAGAAGGCTCAGGCGAAATCGTATCCGGTGCTCTCGAAATGTCTAACGTAGACTTAGCACAGGAATTTTCCGATATGATCATTACCCAGAGAGGTTATCAGGCTAACTCCCGTATTATTACGGTTTCTGATACCATGCTGGAAGAACTCATCAATCTCAAGCGTTAATTTCTGACGGGACTGTCGGGCGGCTTCGCCCGACAGACTCCTGATACGGAGGGACTATGGTAATTCTGACTAAGCTTAACGGTAAGGATATTATGCTCAATGAGGCGCATATCGAAACAGTTGCGCAGACTCCCGACACCGTAATCACTATGACCAACGGTCACACTTATATTGTTCAGGAATCTATCGAAGAAATCATGAATAAAATTCTTGCATTCAACCGTGTTTCAAAGCAGCGGCTGAGAGAATCGGACAGGGATGCCCGATAATGCACGGAATTTAAATAAATTAACCCGGAGGGAACCATTTTGAATATTTCACTTATTATCGGTGCAGTCATTTCCATAGGACTTGTAGTGTACGGTATGCTTAACGGCGGCGAATTATCGTATTTTATCGACCCCGCCTCTTTTGCTATTACTGTGGGCGGTACTATCGGCGTACTTATTGCTATTTCTCCGCTTTCGTTCCTGAAAAGAGTACCTAAGCTTTTCAAAATTGCATTGCTTCCGCCTAAATATGACCCCCAGAAATACATAACAGAGCTTGTTGAATATGCAAAGATTGCACGAAGCAAGGGTCTGCTTGCTCTCGAAGACGGTGCCAACAAGTGTGAAGACCCCTTTATGAAGCAGAGCCTTATGCTTATCGTTGACGCAAACGACTCCAGCAAGGTAAGACAGATGCTCGAAGACTCTCTTGATTTCATGGAAGAAAGACACGCAGAGGGTGCGGAATTCTTTGCGAAGGGTGCTTCCCTTTGTCCTGCATTCGGTATGCTGGGTACTCTCGTAGGTCTTATCATCATGCTTCAGAACATGGACGGCGGTAACCTCGGTCAGGCCATGGCTATCGCACTTATCACAACCCTTTACGGTTCGTTCTTTGCAAATATCGTATTTACTCCTCTTGAGGCTGCTCTCAAGAATGCTCATGCGGCAGAAATGTTCTGCATGAGAATAGTTGTTGAGGGCGTTATGTCCATTGCGGCAGGTTCAAACCCCAGACTCATCCAGGAAAAGCTTGAATTCATGCTTTCCAAGAGCGAAAGAAAGGGCGACAGCGCCGCAGGCGAGTAAATTTATAAGGTAAAATTTTACTTTCTGTATAAAAATGTTTGCAAATTTACAAAAAATGTGATATAATAATATGTCAGGTATTTTCTGATACAAGGAAGGAGGCGGAAAATTGGCGAAGAAAAAGGAAAAAATAGTCAAAACGGGCGTTGACGAATGGATGGCTACCTATTCGGACATGGTAACGCTCCTTATGTGTTTCTTCGTATTGCTTTACGCTTCTTCCACTCCCGACGAAACAAAGTTCCAGTATATTTTCCAGTCCTTCAATTCCCAGGGTAAGTTTGTAAATCCCTTTGTTACGGAGGAAATAAATCCCGGTGAAATCAAGACTGATGAAGAGGACGGGAATTCAGACACGCCGCCTGACGGAGGCGACGGTACTCACGACAATGATGACGAGGGTATGGGTCTTCCTCACAACTTTGATGAGCTTTTCTCATGGGTTTCCGCTACTGCGGAAAGCAGCTCCTATTCAGATAAAATCGATGTTACGCAGACTTCTGCGTCACGCTTCAATATCCGCTTCAGCAACTCAATCATGTTTGCAGGCGACAGCGCTGTTCTGCTTGAATCAGGCAAGGAAGCAATCAGACAATTCCTGCCGGGAATCAAGGCCACAGGCGACTACATAAAGAATATACGTGTCCAGGGTCACACCGCACAGGGCTTATCCGCAGTAAATGACTGGGATTTATCCTCTGCACGTGCCTGCTCGGTTCTTAAATTCATGGATTTCCAGGTGGTAATCGACAGCGAAAAGTATATCGCCGAGGGCAGAGCACAGTACGACCCCATTGCTGACAACTCAACAGAAGAGGGCAGGGAAGAAAACCGCCGTGTTGAGCTTATTATTATAAGAAATGACGTTGCTGTTGAAGATACAGCTATTATCCAGGATATTCTCAAGTATGACTACGGCATCAATCAGGTTGAAACAGACTCTGTTGACCGTCCCGAGGGTGAGGGCGGACTTACCGATGATGCAATCCAGCAGATTGTGGATAGCCTTGATGACAAGTATTTCGCAGAAATACCCTTTGAAACAGATGATTCGGCTGACTATACAGGTCCCGAATTCATAAGCCCGATTACGGGTATCCCCGAAGATATTCTTCTTCCTGCAGAGACTGAAGCAGAAGCCGCTGCAGAGTAAATTATATGAAACAGGAAAAGAGGTGAGCATGATTGGCAGAAACACTGACGCAAGAGCAAATTGACGCCCTTCTTAACAGTGCCATGTCAGGCGGGGTAGTCGAAACCACCGCAGACAAGGGGCCACCCGTTAAGGATTACGACTTCAGAGCTCCTAAGAAATTCACCAAGGAGCGAATCAAGGTTCTCGACAGTATTTTTGACAATTACGCACGACTTCTTTCGTCCTACCTCACAGGTCTTTTAAGACTTTACTGCAAGGTCAGCCTTGCTTCAATCGAGGAACAGCGTTATTTTGAATTCAACAATGCGCTCCCCGATTACGTAATGATGGGAACTGCCGACCTGGGTATACATGATGACGATATCGCAGGTGCGACAGCCATTATCCAGCTTTCCAACTCACTTACATATATTCTTATCGACCGACTTCTCGGAGGAAAGGGTGAATATAAGGATACAGACCGTGATTTCACTGAAATTGAGGTAAGTATCATGGAGAAGATCATCAACAATATGGCAGGGCTGCTCAGAGAGCCCTGGGAACCGTATGTTGAAACTGCTCCAAGCGTTATCAATATTGAAACAAATTCACGAGTTTTCTCCGCTATCGATTATGATGAAACGGTACTGATTGCCGCCCTTGAGGTTACAATCAATACCACAAAGACCATCGTTTCTTTCTGTATGCCTGTACTCAGCCTTGATGAGGTTATGCAGAAATACGTATCAAAGACAGTCCGCAGCGTGAGACGTTACGACGCCGCACGTGAACAGGACAGACGTGATACCATAATGAAGGCGCTCAACGAATCTCCTCTTACGGTAACCGCCGTACTCGGCGAGGTTTCCATTGATGTTTCGGATGCGCTTAACCTTCAGGTCGATGATATCATACCGCTTGACAAGAGCATAAACAGCAATGTGACGCTCAGAATCGGCGATAGAACCTGGTTTGACGGAAAGCTTGGTACTTTCAATCAGAACAAGGCTGTCAAAATCGAAAATGTTTTCAAAATTGAGGTTTAACGGATGGAAAATTTAGTAATTTCGGAAATGGAAAAGGACGCGCTTGGCGAAATAATGAACATAAGCATGGGAAGCGCTGCCACTGCCGCTTCCGAGCTGCTCAGCGCAAAGGTATGGATTACCACCCCGCAGGTCGAGGTCGCTAAACTATGCGAAATCCACACCGAAAAGTTCGAGCCCGCTGTGTGCGTAAAAATTGAATATATCAAAGGCATAAGCGGCGCAAATCTGATGGTACTGAGACAGGATGACGTACAGCTCATACTCAATCAGCTGATGGGCATGCCCCTTGTGGTAACTCCCGATTTCGAGTTTGACGAGCTTAATGTCAGCGCCGTGTCGGAAGTAATGAACCAGATGATGGGCGCCAGCGCTACCGCACTTTCGGATTTCCTCGGAGTTTCAGTGGATATTTCCACTCCTACTCCGTATATAATGGATCATATAAGCCTTGCGGAACTTCAGGATTTCGACTCCGAAGAAGTGGTCTGTGCAATCAACTTCAACCTGACCATCGACGGTGTTATACAGTCCGAGTTCAAATCGGTAATGGGCGTTGACCTTGCAAAGAAAATTGCAAGCAAGGTTCTCGGTGAGGTTGCTGAACCTGCACCTGCACCCGCACCCGCTCCTGCACCTGCACCTGAGCCTGTAATGCAGCAGCCTGCTGCACAGCCTGCACCGCAGGCAATGCCTCAGCAGCCCATGCAGCCGCAGATGCCGCAGCAGCAGATGCCGATGCCGCAAATGCCTATGCCGCAGATGCCGATGCCACAGATGCCTGACCAGAGCGCATACGGCTATCCGCCATACGGTTATCCGCCTTACGGCGGTTACCCCGCACCTCAGCCCATGAACGTCCAGAACGCTCAGCTGCACAGCTTTGAATCTCCCGAACTCAATCTTTCGGGCAGCCAGAAGGATAATCTGCAGCTTCTTATGGATGTACCGCTGAAAATCTCGGTTGAGCTGGGTTCGGCAAAGCGCAAGGTAAGGGATATACTTGAGTTTACTCAGGGTACCATTATAGAACTGGAACGTCAGGCAGGCGCACCCGTGGATATCATTGTAAACGGTAACCTGATTGCAAAGGGCGATGTCGTTGTTATCGACGACAACTTCGCAGTAAGAATTACTGAAATCATAAAATCAAAATTAATCGACACATTAAGCAAGGAGTAATAAACCATGGATAAGAAGATTTTACTTGTAGACGACGCATCATTTATGAGAATGCTCATCAAGAACACCCTCACACAGAACGGCTACACAAACATTCTTGAGGCTGCTGACGGCGAACAGGCCTGCCAGACTTACGAAGCTGAAAAGCCTGACCTTGTAATCATGGACATCACAATGCCCGTTAAGACAGGCATCGAAGCTCTCGGCGAAATCAAGGGCAAGCACCCCGAAGCAAAGATCGTTATGTGTAGTGCTATGGGTCAGGAAGCCATGGTTGTTGAAGCTATCAAGCTCGGCGCTCTTGACTTTATTGTAAAGCCCTTCAAGCCTGACAGAATTTTAGCGACAGTTTCAAAGATTCTCGGTTAATTCCGCAAAGCAGGAAAGGAAAGTCGCTATGGATATTATTTGGGTCATCTTTTCGCTTATCGGCGTACTGGGACTTTTTTTCCTGCTGATATACGGACTTAACAAACTCAATAAGAAAATCGGCATTGTTTCAGGCAGCAAGATGCGTGTACTGGACCGTGTGAATATCGGCCGTGACGGTATGATTATGGTGGTGAGCGTTGCAGGAAAGCTTATGCTTATAAGTGCAACCTCCCAGCATATTGAAAAGCTGTGCGAGCTGGATATGACTCCTGAGGAGTATACAGCTCAGCTCCAGAATGACGCTATGCAGGCGAAAAGCAATTTTTCCGCCGTGCTTGCTTCGGTGATGTCGAGAAACGACTCCGGAAAGGATAATGAAAATGATTAAGGAAGCGGTCAGACAAAACGGAAAGCTGTTTCTCCGGTTTTTTGTTTCGCTTGTTTTAACGTTCTTCCTCGCTACTGTTCTGTGTATGACGGCAGGCGCTCTCAGCGCCGCAGAGCCGGGTTCATCCCAGGAAACGCAGATTCTGACGGAAAATCCCGAGGCTGAAGCCATTACTGACGAATCCCTCATGCATGAGGTTTTCGGCATTGACGGCTCACAGACTCTTGAGATTATTCTTATAGTTACAATTCTGTCTGTTGCGCCCTCATTCCTCGTGATGGTAACCTCATTTACGAGAATAGTCATAGTTTTCAGCTTTTTAAGAAATGCAATGCAGACCCAGTCAATTCCGCCAAACTCGGTATTAACGGGGCTGTCGCTGTTTTTGACGCTTTTTATCATGTGGCCTACCTTTACGGCTATCAATGATAACGCCTATCAACCTTATGCAAACGGCGAAATTGCGATTGATGAAATGGCTGAGCGTGCGGGCGATGAACTGAAGATATTCATGCTGAAAAACACAAGCAAGGACAATATGCAGTTTTTTGTGGATCTTGCAGGTGCGACAATCTACGCACCCGCCGATGAAGCAGCTGCACAGACAGAGCCTGCGGCAGCGCAGACCCAGGAAGAGCCTTTTATTTCCGATATCCTCGGCAGGGACAAGGTAGTACTTACCCAGACCGAAGCCGAGCTTACGGACTTTACTGACCAGCTGGGGCTGGAAACGGTTATCCCCGCTTTCATCATAAGCGAGCTTACCCGTGCTTTCCAGATGGGATTCTTGCTCTTTATCCCCTTCCTTGTCATTGATATTGTTATTTCCTCTACCCTTATGGCTATGGGTATGATGATGCTTCCTCCGTCAATGATTTCAATGCCGTTCAAAATCATGCTTTTTGTTCTGGTAGACGGCTGGCAGCTTCTTACAGGAACTATCGTAACCTCGTTTAATACATAGCGCATACGGAGGTAAGAAATGAGTGAAGATTTAGTTCTTGAAATATTCACCGCAGCAATTGTTCTGGCGTTGAAGCTTGCAGTTCCGACGCTTCTTATCGCAATGCTGGTGGGTCTTGTTATTGCAATTCTTCAGGCAGCCACCCAGGTTCACGAGCAGACCCTGACCTTTGCCCCCAAGGCGGTTGTGGTAGCGCTCGGGCTTCTTGCCATGGGACCCTGGATGATGAACAGCCTTATAGATTTTTTCAATTACATAATGGAGCTGATGTCAAAGGTTACCTTGTAGCGAAAGGAATGAACGGAAATGATATTCTGGGAAACCGTTTTCGGTAATTTTGTCGGATTTCTTTTCGTTTTGTGCCGTGTTGCAGGTATCTTTACATTTAATCCGATTTTCTCCCGTTCAAACGTACCGACAATGGTAAAAAACGGCATGTGCGTGGTGCTGGCGGTGGTTATGACCATGTCGCCTGCGGTAAATGCAAATATCCCCGAAGTCACCAACATCATCGGTTTCGCTATGATTGCCCTTAAGGAGCTTCTCATAGGAATGGTGTTCGGCTTCTTTACCAACCTGATAATGACGGTGCTCATCTATGCGGGTGAAATCATAGATATGCAGACAGGTCTTGGTATGGCTAAGACCATGGACCCTACAACGGGTATCAACATGCCTATCTTTGCAAACATTTACTACTATCTTTTTATATTATACTTTTTCATAACCAACGGACACCTGAGTTATATAGAGCTTTTTACAATCTCCTATAACACCATTCCCGTAGGATATGAAATGACGCTGAACACCATAGACCTTGTATATGTCATTGTCATGTATATGGGCACGGTGATGACCCTTGCGGTCAAATTCGCCCTGCCGATAATGGTGACGGAGATGATTACGGAAGTGTGTATCGGTCTTATCATGAAGGCGGTACCCACGATTCAGGTCATGGTTGTAAATATCCAGCTGAAAATTATTATCGGACTGATTATTCTCACAGCGGCGGCAAGACCAATGGCTGAGTTCATTGAATATCTGCTGGGACTGTTGTGGGAGAATCTCTACACCGCAGCAAGCAATTTCGTATAAACCCTTACATGAAAGGATGAACAGACCATGCCGGGCGAAGAAAAAACCGAGAAAGCCACGCCGAAAAAACGACGTGACGCCCGTGAAAAGGAAGGTTCTGTACTCCAGAGCAACGAGGTTGTAACAGCGGTTTCAATCCTGGGTTCATTTGCAGCTCTCGGCGTTCTCGGCTCATATATGTTCGTTACCATGAAGCAGTCGCTGATTGACGGTATAAAAGCTGTGGGACAGCCCTTTGAAAACGAGCTGAGCACCTATAACAACATCGCACTTGATGTTGTGAAGGATTCTATAATGATTTTCGGACCCATTGCGGTTATTATCGCCTTTATCGTGGTAATAACGGTTATGGCGCAGACAAGAGGTCTATTTACCACAAAGCCTCTCGGATTCAAATTTTCCAGACTGAACCCCTTATCGGGTATTAAAAAATTATTCTCGCTCCAGTCGGTAGTGGGTATTATAAAAGGGCTTATCGAGCTTTCGGCAGTCATTATAGTTGCCTACGGCCAGATAGAAAGCCGCCTTACGGAAATACTCAGTCTTATCGATACGGAGCCTGTGTACGCATTTGCTTATACCGCAAATTCGGTTTTCAGCATTGTAATGATACTGTGCATTATTTTCGTGTTTGTCGCCGCAGGAGATTATCTGTTCCAGTGGTGGCAGTTCGAAAAGAATCTCAGAATGTCAAAGCAGGAAATCAAGGATGAATATAAGCAGATGGAAGGTGACCCGCAGATCAAGGGCAAGATAAAGCAGAAGCAGCGTGAAATGGCGCAGCGGCGAATGATGGATGAAGTTCCGTCATCGGACGTAGTTATCAGAAACCCTACACATTATGCGGTGGCACTGAAATATGACAATTCCGAAAATGCCTATGCAGCTCCTGTGGTTGTTGCAAAGGGTCAGGATGCCCTGGCTCTCAAGATTATCGGAATCGCAGAAGAAAACGATGTTTACATAACGGAAAACAGACCACTTGCACGTGAGCTTTACGAAAAAGTGCCTATCGGTGCGGAAATTCCGTCATCATTCTGGTCAGCAGTGGCAATTATTATTTCCGAAATGTATAACGCCAAGGGTAAGACTTTTGAAGCACCCGAGGAGGCAACGAAAAAACGAGGTTAAGGAGGTGCGGCTTAAACAATGATTAAGAAGATGCTTGATAATGTTTTTGCCGTATTCGTAATTACAATTATCCTCGCTCTTGTTGTTCCGCTTAACAGTATTTTAGGCGGCGCTCTGCTGGACTTTCTCCTGCTGGTGAATATCGGGCTTTCACTGGTAATCCTGCTGATTACCATGTATATAAAGGAAGCTCTTGAGTTCTCAATCTTTCCCACTATACTGCTTATTACAACAGTATTCCGCCTTGCGCTCAACGTTTCCACTACCCGAGGTATCCTGTCAACAGGCTATGCGGGTGAAGTAATCGAAACCTTCGGTAACTTCGTAATGGGCGGTGACGCAATCGTCGGATTCATCATCTTTATAATTATCGTTTTAGTTAACTTCCTTGTTATCACCAAGGGTTCTGAACGAGTATCCGAAGTAGCTGCACGATTCACCCTCGACGCTATGCCCGGTAAGCAGATGGCTATTGACGCCGACCTTAACGCAGGCGCAATTACCGATGAACAGGCGAAGATACGCCGTGCCAATGTACAGCGTGAAGCCGACTTTTTCGGCGCCATGGACGGTGCTACCAAGTTCGTAAAGGGTGACGCCATCATCTCGATTATCACCGCACTTATCAACCTTATCGGCGGTGCGGTTATCGGTATGATAAACGGCGGTGACTTCAACACGGTTATAGCTACCTACTCCCTTGCAACAGTAGGTGACGGTCTTTGTTCACAGATTCCGTCCCTCCTTATTTCCGTTGCGACAGGTATGGTTGTAACACGTACAGCCAGCACAGGAAGCTTCAACGAGGATGTCAAGTCTCAGTTCACACAGAACCCCACCGTTATTATCATCACCGGTGCGGTTATGATTGTTCTTATGCTGATTCCGGGCTTCCCGAAGCCTATTCTCTTTATGCTGGGTGCGGCGCTTATTGCAGCCGGTATCTATCTTGCCAGACAGAAAAAGCGTGTTATGGCTGCTGCTGCCGAAGCAGAAGCGAAGAAAAAGCTTGACGAAGCAAAACAGGCTGCTCCGTCGGGAGATTCGGACTACTACCGTGATATTGACAATGTTTTCAAGCTGCTGAGCGTGGAACAGATAGAAATGGAATTCGGTTACAGCCTGCTGCATCTTGTTGACGAGCGAAGCGGCGGAAACTTCATCGAGCGAGTCGTACTCTTCAGAAAACAGTTTGCCCTTGATATGGGCATGGTTATCCCTTCGGTAAGAATGAGGGATAACCCCGAAATAAACCCCAACCAGTATGTTATAAAAATAAAGGGCGAAGAGGTTGCACGAGGCGAAATCCTCGTAGACCATTATTTAGCTCTTGACAACGGCGATGTTACAAGTCCCGTTGACGGCATTGACACAATTGAGCCTGCCTTCGGTATCCCTGCAAGATGGATCAGCGAGGACAAGAAGGTTATGGCGGACGTTGCGGGCTATACGCTTATTGACCCTGTTTCTGTAATGATTACCCATCTTTCGGAAATTATCAGAAAGCACTGCCATGAAATTCTCACCCGTCAGGATGTAAAGACAATGGTGGAGAATATCAAGAAGGCAAATCCCACAATTGTCGAGGATCTTATACCCAATGTTGTTTCCTACGGCTATCTCCAGAAGGTGCTTGCAATGCTCCTCAAGGAAGGCATACCGATACGTGATATGGAAACTATTCTTGAAGCACTCAGCGACCACAGCAGCGCCATGAAGGATATCGACATCATGGTTGAATATGTGCGTCAGGCACTGAAACGTACCGTTACAAGACGCTTTGCCGAAGCAAATTCACTGCGTGTAATTACCATAGACCCCAGAATCGAGGATATGATAGTTGCAAGCGTAAAGAAATCCGACCAGGGCAGCTACCTTTCCATGGATCCCGAAACAATTCAGAAGATTGTGGCAAGAACTACTGACGAGGTAAACAAGATAAAGGATGTTATACCTACTGTAATTGTTCTTACATCACCTATTGTCAGGGTTTATTTCAAGAAAATGATTGACCAGTTTATTCCGGGTCTTACCGTTCTTTCATATAGCGAAATCGACGGAACAACTCAGATTCAGTCCGTCGGAAATATTGCGATGTAAGTGCGGTAAACACAGATTTTGTCGAACTGTGAGTATAAAATACAGATTATTTTACATATTGTAAAATAATTTTGTTCCCACAGCTCAGAAATATGTACAATTCAACAGGAGGTGAGGCTCTTGAAAACGGAATTTGACGTAATCCGATATATTGAAGAATACCGTGAAACGGGAAATATCAATCTCAGAAACGACATTATTCTCCGCTATCTTGACCTCGTAAGGGTAATAGCCGTATCCCTCCGTAATATTTACAGCAAATACGCTTCCACCGATGATATCATAAACGAAGGGGTTATTGCTCTTATCGGGGCGATTGATACCTTTGACATCGAAAAGAATGTAAAGTTTGAAACCTATGCAAACCTTAAAATCAAGGGCGCAATAATCGACTATGTGCGAAAGCAGGACTGGGTGCCGAGACAGGTACGGAAGTTCGGCAAGGAGCTGGAAGCAGCTTACAGCCAGCTTTACAGCCAGCTTGACCACCGTCCCTCAAACGATGAGATTGCAGAATATCTGGGCATCACAAAGGAAAAGCTCGCCAAGGGCATGACCGAAGCGGCAGGGGCTATCACCCTTTCCTTTGAGGAGCTTCTGTACGAAGACAATTTCAACGTTGAAGGCAGCGACGGCGCAGACTCCGAAATGTACAAGAAGGAGCTGAAGGTTGTTATTGCACAGGCTATTGACGCACTCAAGCCCAAGGAAAAGCAGGTCGTGACACTTTACTACTACGAGAAGCTGAAATTTTCGGAAATTGCAAGCGTACTTCAGGTTTCCGAATCCAGAGTCTGCCAGATTCATTCAAAGGCGATGCTGGTGCTGAAGCACAGCCTGCAGGACTATATGACACGATAAACATTCAACCGAAAGGACGGTTTATATGTTAAGAGGCTTTTATAATGCGGCACAGGCCATGATTGTAAAACAGCGTGAGCTTGACGCAATAGGCAATAATTTATCAAATATAAACACGGCGGGTTATAAAAAAGATGAAATTGTTATGAACACTTTCATGGACGAGATGATTCTGGTCAATGAACGTACCGAAACTTCAGGACATTTTCTTCAGACTTATGCCGATATTTCAAAAACAAACCTTGAACAGAGCAATTTTACTTTTACAGAGAGTAATTTTGATGTAGGAATATACGGAAACGTATATTTTAATATCAGGGCGCAGGACAATGTGGTGTACCAGACACGAAACGGACAGTGGGAGCTGGACAGCGAAGGCTACCTTGTTCTGGGCAAGTCGGGACGTATTCAGGGACAGAACGGCGACATTTATCTGGGCGTTGACGACTTTGTCATCGACAACGACGGAACAATCTACATAAACAACGAGGCGGTTGACAGACTGAGCCTCACATACATACCTCCGGATGCGGACGTAGAGAAGATAGGCGACAACCTTATGCTCTACGAGGGCGACGGTGCAATCCCCCAGGGTGAAATCTTCGATATTATCCAGGGCTGCTGGGAGCATTCAAACGTTGACGGCAACAAGGAAATGACCCAGATGATGGAAGTGCACAGATTATACGAAGCAAATTCGAAAATTCTTCAGTACCTTGACACAATAAACAGCCGTGCGGTTGAAATTGCGTCAGTTCAGTAAAATTCCGATTCATAAAATATAGTTTTATGAACGAGAAAGGAAATATGTTATGAATATTTCATTCTATACAGGTGCTTCGGGAATGATTGCCCAGCAGGAAGGCATGAACATATATTCGCACAATATTGCAAATGTCAACACTGTGGGTTACAAATCCTTAAGACCCAGCTTTGCGGACTGTATCTATACAATACAGCGCCAGACCGAGCCTGAATGGCAGACAGGTCACGGCCAGTACGTAATGAAGACCGACTTCATGTGGGAGCAGGGTTCATTCAACACAACCGAGCAGCCTTTTGATTTTGCTATACCAAACGATAATTTCTTTATGGTGCTGGACGAGCGTGGCGATACTTATCTCACACGTGACGGCTCATTTGAAATAACACAGATAGGCGACCACTGGGAGCTTGTTTCGGGACGAGGCGAGTTTGTTCTGGACAACGACGGAAACCATATCGTAATTCCGTTCCGCACTGAGGTACGTGAAATACACGATGTTGACGGAAACGTTATCGGAACGGAAGAATATCAGACCAACGAGGTTGATTTCCCCGCTCTTGAGGAAATGATAGGTCTTTACGAGGTTGACAACAACTGGGGTCTTAACCAGGGCGAGGACAACCACTTTGTGGTTACCGAGCGTTCAGGCCAGCCCAGGGCTTCGGAGGACAGAGAGCTTATAAGACAGGCTCTCGAAATGTCTACCGTTGACCTTGCTGCGGAAATGGTTCACCTCATTGAAACACAACGTTCATATCAGCTCAGCTCAAGGGTTGTAACAACCTCCGACGAGCTTATGACTATCGCAAACAATTTAAGAAGATAACAGAAGGGATATAATATATCATGGCTATTAAGAATTTTGAAGATTTAGGCGCAATGGAAATTGACGTTCTTACCGAAGTAGGCAACATAGGCGCAGGAAATGCTATGACAGCTCTTTCCAGCATGATCGGACAGATGGTAGATATCGAAGTACCTGCCGTAAACATCCTTGGTTTCCAGGAAGCCATTGATTATGCAGGCGGCCCCGAAAAAACCGTTGTAGGTATTATCGTTCCCATCAAGGATGATATCGAAGGTGAAATCCTTTTCCTTCTGGAAAACGATATTGTTGAGCTTGTAGTTTCCACTTTCTTCGGAACAAGCGATATAGATCTTCTTAATCTCTCACCTGATATGACTTCCGCACTTACAGAGCTGGGCAACATTATGGCAGCTTCCTATGTAAATGCTATCGCTGAGCTTACAGGAATGAAGATTGAGGTTGAAATCCCCATGCTTTCAATTGATATGCTTGGTGCTATCATGAGCGTACCTGCTGCACAGATGGGCGAACTCAGCGACAAGCTTCTCTACATTGACAACCTCATGCTTATTGACAAGGTAAGCGTAAAGTCAAAGATGATGCTTCTTCCTACGGTTGAATCGCTGGATAAGCTTCTCAGAAGTCTTGGGGTGATCGCATGAGCGAGAAACTAACAGTAGGAATTTCGGACTGGAAGATCTGCGGAAGCCCCGATTCGCTTGTCACATATGCGCTGGGCTCATGTGTGGGCATCTGCCTTTATGACAAGAATTCCAGAATTGCAGGTCTTGCTCATATAATGCTCCCCGACAGCACAGCCATAACAGGCGGTGCGGCTACCCGTGCAAAATTTGCGGATACCGCTATTGTGGATATGATTGACGCCATGAAGGCAAAAGGTGCAAACATCACTGCACTTACCGCAAAGATTGCAGGCGGTGCGGTTATGTTCCAGAGTGCTTCCGCCCAGTTCAACATAGGAGAACGTAACGTAGAGGCTGTCAGAAAAAAGCTGGCAGAGCTGCGTATCCCGATTGTTGCGGCTGATACAGGCTGCAACTACGGCAGAACAGTAACATTTTTTGCCGATAACGGTGCTCTTGAGGTAAATTCTGCTTCAAAGGGCAGGAGTATGATCTGATTATCTTTATTTTGCGATAAAACAGTAATTTCTGACCGCCGCACAAGGCAAGTGTTGAATACGCTTGGATTTTGTGCGGCATCTCTGTACAAGGAGGGATTGATTTATGAGCGATAACGCTGCTTTTAAAGAACTTGACGCTGCTTTTGACAGTATTATTGATGAAATCGAAAATCCCGATAAGCCCCGTGAGGAGATATCCATCTTCCGTAACCTCCACGGCGAAAAGACAGAGTATGCGGACTATGCAAAGGTAGTACATACGGTGGTTATACGTGTATCTGATGACAATATGAGCGCTGCCATAAATGTGGTTTCAACCGCAGAAAAGCGTAGAAGATACACTATATCCGATCTGAACCAGGCAATCCGTGCGAAAAAAATCGTTCACGGCATCGACAGTGCCGCACTGGTGCGTATGGTTGCAAAACAGGTGTTCAACCGTGATGTGGTTTTTGCCAGAGGCACTCCCTCAACAAACGGAGAAGACGGCGAAATCATACATCTTATAAAAATTCCCGAGGGAAAACGCTCAGTTCCCATTAAGAAGGGTGCTGAAATATGCCGTGTAATCCCGCCCACCGCAGGCATTCCCGGCATGGATGTATACGGTCACTCACTGCACTGCACTCCCGGTCATCCCATTACTGTACCTCTCGGCGAAAATACCGCTTATAACCGCAGCGAGAATTTCCTTTACGCAAAGGAAAGCGGAAGCATTACAATGAAAAACGGCGTGTATGTGGTATGCGATGAGCTTATTCTCAACGAGAACATCACACAGGCGCACGGTAAGATAGAATTTTCGGGCGATATTGTCATCAACGGCAATGTCGGTGATAATACAATTATAATCTCAGAAAAGAACATACATATTACAGGCAAGGTAAGCGGCGCTTCGGTTACTGCCAGGGGAAATCTTACCATAGATATGCCTGTAAAGGATTCTGTTATTACTACCGAAAGAGGAAACATGAATCTTTCCAGCTGCACGGGATGCGTTATAAGCTGCGGCGGAGAGCTGGAGGCGGCTTCGCTTTACAATTGCAAGACAAAATGCCTGGGCGATTTGTCATGTACCGTCAACCAGGGCAATATAAACGGCGGAACTACCGAATGCACAGGGAAGATTACCTGTAATACCGCTGGCTCAAGGCTCGGAGAAAAGACGGAAATATATGTAGGCGACTGTTCTGATCTGGTTGCTGAACGTGTTTTCTTAATTAGAAGTAATACCAGATTGGAAAATGATATGGCGAAACTGGACGAAAGAGTATCAAAGCTCGAAATCCAGAAAAAGGCGCTGGGCTTTCTTGCTGCGGAGGATGAGGATTTTCTTCAGGCTGCGCTGCGCATAAAGGAGCAGAAGCTGGAACAGCAGAGACCCATAATTGACAGGATAACTGCTATCGAAAGAGTCATGGCTCTGGCGGATGAGGCAAGCTTCCGTACAACACGCTCCCTTCATGCAGGTGTTGTTCTGAAAATCAAGGGCTTCAGGCGTGAAATTGATGCCGAATACGGCAGAATTACCGCTTACGCCAACAGCCTTGGTATTGTAATATCATAGCAAATTCATATAGAAGCTTTATAAGTATTTATCGTGGGACACCTTTCTGTAGAAAGGTTATCCCCCGAACCCCCTTCCAAAGACTTTAATAATGATTTAAGCCTGACAGGGTAAATTACCCTGTCAGGCTTAAATTAAAATTAAAA
>JAGALB010000028.1 GCA_017625405.1 Ruminiclostridium sp.
CGGCGGCTCCGCCGCCGCCCGTGCGCCGCACGAAGTGCCGTTCCCCCGAAAAATCGCAAAAGGAGCAGAAATGTATGAAATCGGATGAAAAAACACTGGATATAGCACTGCTTATAGGTGCGGCAGTATCGATTATAATTGCTATGATAACAGGGTTTGTAAAAAACTGCGAGGAGATGCAGGACAAGGCGTTCAGACTCCATATTCTCGCCAACTCCGACTCTGCGGCAGACCAGCAGACAAAATACGAGGTAAGGGATTACATACTTTCCGACCTTTATTATATTTTTGACAGCTGCGAAACGAAAGCCGAAACAAAGGCGCTTGCCGAAAGGAATATTGAACTGATTTCCGCCAGAGTCAACGATTATCTGAAGCTTGAGGGGTGCGGGTACAGGGCGGTATGCGCCGTGGAAAAATGCAGCTTCGGCACGAGAAAATACGGGGACTACACCCTGCCCGCAGGCGAATACGATGCACTGAAGATAACCCTCGGCAAGGGCGAAGGGCATAACTGGTGGTGCGTGCTGTATCCTTCCCTTTGTATAAGTGCGGCGTCAGAGCCGTCTGTTCTGCCTGAACGGACATTGTACAAAGAGGAAAAGCGGAAGGCGCAGCTTACTGCGGACAGTCTTGCGGCGGAATACGGAAATGTTGAGTACAGCTTTCTGGTTTATGAGTGGTTCAGGGATTTTTTCGGGGTATAGCCTGTCATAAAAAATAAAATCACCTCATACATTTGTGTGAGGTGATAGTTTTGTCCGTAAAATATAAAAGTGAGCTTATGAAAAGAATAAATACATATATATTTTCTACCGTTCTGGGTGCAGGCTTTTCTGTCGGGATGATTTTCCTGTCGGCACTGCTTATGTATTCGCTTCAGTTTCCGCTGTATACCGCAGGTTATTTTTCCTTGTTCTCTTTCGGCTGCGGAGCTATGCTGTCCGGCTTTGTCAGCGGCAGAATCAAGCGGCACGGCGGCCTGAAAACAGGCTTTCGCTGTGCGGTGATACTGCTTGTGCTGTGTGCAGTGGGCGCAGCTGTAAGCGGTAATTTTGACGGAAGCTCTGCCGCCGCCAAAATCTGTACCGCAGTAATCTGCGGCTGCGCAGGCGGAGTCCTGGGAGTCAACAAGCGTGTATAAAATCTATCTGTAAGAGTGGTTCGTATAGAAAATTTGTATATATTATTGAAGAAAACCCTTTTGTAAAAGGGTTTTCCTCAAACTCCTTTCCTAAAACTTCAAATATTAATTACAGCCTGGCAGGGTAAACCTGTCAGGCTGTAATTGATATTAAAAGTCTTTGGAAGGGGGTACGGGGGATAACCTTTCTTCAGAAAGGTTTCCTCCGATAAATACATATAAAGCTTCTGTATGAGCATCACTCTTACAGATGGATTTTAAACCGCAAACTGGCTGTTATACAGGTTGGCGTAGAAGCCTCCCTTGTTTAAAAGCTCGGTGTGGTTGCCCTGTTCGATGATGTTGCCATCCTTCATTACAAGGATTATATCCGCATCACGTATGGTTGACAGTCTGTGGGCTACGATAAAGCTTGTTCTGCCCTTCATCAGCTTTGCAAAAGCGTCCTGAATCTTGATTTCGGTACGTGTATCAATGCTTGATGTAGCCTCGTCAAGTATAAGCATAGGCGGCAGGCAAAGCATTATTCTTGCAATGCACAGCAGCTGCTTCTGACCCTGGGACAGGCTTCCGCCGTCCTCTCCTATCACTGTATTGTAACCATCAGGCAATCTTTTTATAAAGCTGTGGGCGTGTGCCGCCTTTGACGCTGCGATAACCTCTTCGTCGGTGGCGTCAGGCTTGCCCATTGTGATGTTGTCACGGATTGTGCCTGACCTGAGCCAGGTTTCCTGAAGTACCATACCATAGGACGAACGCAGACTTTCACGTGTAAGCTCACGTATATCCTCGCCCTCAACGCAGATTTTGCCTGATGTAACATCGTAAAAGCGCATCAGCAGATTTATAACCGTGGTTTTGCCGCAGCCCGTAGGCCCTACAATCGCCACTCTCTGACCGGGTGTAACCGTCAGATTGAAATTCTCGATAAGCTTCTTTTCGGGAACGTAGGAGAAGCATACATCGTGTAAGCTTACATCTCCGTCTGTGCCGCCCAGCACCTTGTTTCCCTCGTCGGAAACCTGTGCAGGCTCTTCAATAAGCTCAAACACTCTGCCTGCGCAGGCAAGGGCGTTCTGCAATTCGGTAATTACTCCCGAAATTTCGTTGAAGGGCTTTGTATACTGGTTGGCATAGCTTAAAAAGCAGGATAATGCGCCTACGGAAAGTCCGCCGCTTATTGCCGCTATTGCGCCTGTAAGTCCCACACCCGCATAAACAAGGCTGTTTACAAAACGTGTGGAGGGGTTTACAAGGGAAGAAAAGAAGGTTGCGCTGAGATATGCCTTTTCAAGGCGGAGATTGATTTCGTCGAACTTTTCGATTGCCTCGTCCTCTCTGCCGAAGGCCTTTACTACCTTCTGGTTGCCTATCATTTCGTCAATGAACGCTGTCTGCTCGCCTCTTGTTTCGCTCTGGAGCTTGAACATATTGTAGGTGCGCTTTGCTATGAACTTTGCCACAAAGAGGGAAACGGGAGTAAGCACAACAACCACAAGTGTAATCCACGGATTTATTGAAAGCATGAACACAAGCGTTCCCGCAATTGTCATAACGCCTGTGAATAGCTGGGTGAAGCCCATTAAAAGACCGTCTGCAAACTGGTCTGCATCGGCTATTACACGGCTTACGATATCGCCCACGGGGTTTCTGTCAAGAAAGCTCAGCGGCAGCTCCTGTATTCTGTCAAATGCGGTGTTTCTGATGTCACGTACAACATGGAAAACCACACGGTTGTTGATAACGCTCATAAGCCACTGACAGAGGGCGGTTGCGCCTGCCACCACGGCCGCACGGATAAGCAGGGGAGTTATCGCCGCAAAATTCACCTGACCCTCGCCTACGATAAAGTCGATAGCTTCACCGATTACAATAGGAATATACAGTGTTCCCGCAACGGAGGCCGCCGCAAGCAGCATCGACAGGAAGATAAAGAAAAGATAGCGTTTTACAAAGCCTAAAACTTTAAGAAGGGTCTTCGGATTTTTCTTTTTCTCAGCCATTGTTTACGCCCTCCTTTCCGTCTGATTCCTTTTTGAACTGGGAATTATGGATTTCCTTATATACTTCACAGCTCTGAAGCAGCTCATCATGAGTTCCGATTCCTGCAACCTCACCGTCGTCAAGGACAACTATCTTGTCTGCGTGCTGAATTGAAGATGTACGCTGCGAAACGATGAAAACAGTTGTATTTTCAAGAGTTTTAAGGGATTTTCTCAGCGCCGCATCGGTTGCATAGTCAAGAGCAGATGCGCTGTCGTCAAGAATAAGGATTTCAGGCTTTTTCACAAGGGCACGGGCGATTGTGAAGCGCTGGCGCTGACCGCCTGACAGGTTCTTGCCGCCCTGCTCAATCATGTGGTCAAGTCCGCCGTCCTTTTTCTCCACGATTTCCTTTGCCTGCGCAAGCTCAAGCGCCTTGAAAATCTCTTCATCGGTGGCGTTTTCGTTGCCCCATTTCATATTTTCACGGATTGTACCCTTGAACAGCACCGCTTTCTGGGGAACAATACCGATTTTGCTTCTGAGCGCTTCGATTTCATAATCCCTGACGTTGAGTCCGTCTACAAAAACCTCGCCCTCTTCGGCGTCGTAAAATCTGCCTATCATATTGACAAGGGAGCTTTTGCCTGAGCCTGTACCGCCGATAATACCCACGGTAGAGCCTCTTTCCGCTGTGAAATCTATATCGCTGAGAGCGTTTTCCGCAGCGTCGGGATAACGAAGAGATGCCTTTCTGAATTCCACCGCATAGAGATAGCCCTCAAAGCCGTTCTTTTCGATACCGTCCTTCTGCATAGCCTCGGTTTCAAGCACCTTTTCGATTCTTCTGCCGCAGGCAATTGACTTTGTGATGTTGATAATCAGGTTTGCAAGCTTTATAAGCTCCACCAGAATCTGGGACATATAGTTGTAAAGCGCAACCACCGCACCCTGTGTGAGAATACCTGCTTCAACACGGACAGCGCCGTTGTTTATAAGCAGGATAATCGCAAGGTTGATAATTACAAAGGTGAGAGGATTCATAAGTGCGGCGATTCTGCCTACCTTTTTCTGCTGACGGGTAAGACTCTGGTTTTCCCCTGAAAAATACTGTATTTCGTCCTGTTCCTTATGGAAAGCACGGATAACTCTTACGCCCGTAAGGTTTTCACGTGTTGTTCTGAGAACGGTGTCAAGTCCGCCGCGCACCTTATTATATAAAGGAATAGTCACGAACATAACCCCGAAGACCACAAGGGCAAGCACAGGAATAGCCCCTGCAAAAATAAGCGCCATGTCAAAATCAATGGTAAACGCCATTATCATTGCGCCGAACACTACGAAGGGAGAACGCAGCAGCAGACGAAGAGTAAGGTTTACGCCCGACTGCACCTGATTTAAGTCACCTGTCATTCTTGTTATAAGGGTGGATGTGCCTGTCTTGTCAAGCTGAGCGTAGGAGAATTCCTGGATTTTGCGGAACAATGCCCCGTTTACGCTTCTTGCAAAGCCTGCCGCCGCCTTTGCGGAAAAATACTGGGCAGTAACGGCGAAGCCAAGACCTACAATGCCGAATGCCGCCAGCAGCAATGCCATTTTCACAACATAGCCTGTGTCGCCGCTTCCGATGCCCGTGTCGATGATTGCCGCCACAACAAGGGGAACAAGCAGTTCAAGTATAGCTTCCAGCATTTTGAAAAGGGGAGCTAATATCGTTTCCTTCAAGTAATTATCCGTAAGATGTTTAAGTAGTTTTCGCATATTTCAGTTTCCTTGTCTTTATAGTAAAATCAATGCTTATTATATCATTTTTAAGAGCTTTCTGCAACCATATTTTTCCCCTTGCTTGCATTTTTTATGAATTTGTGGTATAGTAGCCTTATCAAATTACAGAAAGACTGAGGAAAAAATGCGAATTTTCAGAAGACTCCTGTCCGTTCTTGCCGCAGGTGCGCTGGTGCTGACCTGTTCAGCCTGCAATGCCGCCGAAAACACAGAAACCGACGGACTTAAAATTATAACCACCAATTTCCCGCCCTATGATTTCGTAAAGCAGATCTCAAAGGGTGAGATTGTTCCCGAAATGCTCCTTTCAGGCGGTCAGGACAGCCATTCCTTCGAGCCTACCGCACAGCAGATCATTGCTATTTCCGAAGCGGATATCTTTATCTGCACAGGCGGCGAAAGCGATGCCTGGGTTGATGAAATACTCATGAGTATGGATACCGACGTCAGGATTATAAAGATGATGGACTGCGTAGAGCCGCTGTGCTCGGAAGAACATCACCACGAAGAGGGCGAACATCACCACGACCACTCGGAATATGACGAGCACGTGTGGACTTCGCCGAAAAACGCAATGAAGATCGCCCAGACCATCAAAGGCGCAATGTGTGAAGCCGACCCCGAAAACACCGATGCCTACAACAGCGGTTACGCAGAGCTTTACACAAGCCTTACGGCCCTTGACCAATATCTGGCAGAGATAGCGGAAAAGCTCACCGCACCCCTGATTTTCGGCGACCGCTTCCCGTTTTTATACATGGCGCACGATTACGGCATTGAATATTACGCCGCATTTTCGGGCTGTTCTTCGGAAACTGAGCCTTCCGCCGCAAAAATGACCGAGCTTATCGAAGCGGCAAAGGCGAATAACGTAAAGACTATCTTCTATGTGGAATTTTCAACACAGAAGGTTGCGGACACAGTTGCGGAAGCGGCAGGCGCAGAAACGGCGCTTTTCCATTCCTGCCACAGCGTTTCGGATGAGGATTTAAAGAACGGCGAAAGCTATGCTTCTCTTATGATGAAGAATTTTGCAAAGCTTGAAAGGTTATAATAAAAAAGACAGTACCGGCGGTACTGTCTTTTTTATCATTTCATTAGTGCGATAAATGCCTTTGCTCTGCTTACGACAAGCTTGTCGTTGTCGTAGGTAAGATGGGAAATCGCCTGTCCGATTTCCACCCAGCGGATTTCTGCAATTTCCTCTGCCTGGGGCTTTGTGTCATTGTTCAGCGCCTTTGCTACGAAATAAACCACGGTTTTTGTGGTGTCACGGCGGGGAGAAAAGGAAACGGTTTCCCTGAATCCCGTGTCAATAAGCACATCAATGTTGGTTTCTTCCTTGATTTCACGTCTTGCGGTTTCTTCCTCGGTTTCATTGCCCTCTACGTGACCTTTCGGAAAAGACCAGTAACCTGATTTGATGTGCCTGATGAGCAATATCTCGGTATTGCCGTGAAATTTCCTGTAAACAATAGCGCCGCAGGATTTTTCGCTATTCATCAGCTCACCCTTTCAATATAATAGTATGGATCGAATATATTATAACACAAAATATCTGATTTGTCACGTATTTTATTCAATCTTTTCTTCCTATTTTTCAACTATTGACAATAACTGGCAAAAAGTATATACTTTATTTAGCAAAATTTGAAAGGATTCCTTATGAAAAACGGTTATAAAAGCGTAAAAAATCCCGCAACCATAAAAGCCCAGATCGACAAGCTCAGAAGCAGAGGCTGCGTCATAGAAGATGAGGAAAGAGCCGAATTTGTCCTTTCCAACATCAACTACTATCGTCTTGTTCATTATTTTTCCGTTTTTCTTGACGGAAACGGCAGTTACAGGGACGGCACCACCTTTGAGAAAGTCATGCGTGTCTATGACTTCGACCGCTTACTGCGCTCGCTTCTCCTTACCGCCCTTGAAGAAGTGGAAATCTCCATGCGTGCCCACGTTTCCAACTACCACGCCCTGAAATACGGCGCACTGGGTTATCTCAACGAATCCACCTTTGATTTTCACCACAACCACAAATACTTCACCTCAAAGATAGACCGTCTTGTTGAATCCAATACCGGCGAGGCTATGGTTACCCACCATATGAAAAAGTACGGCGGTTCTTTTCCGCTGTGGGTAATTATGGAGCTTTTCAGCTTCGGTATGCTCAATACCTTTTACGCCGACCTGAAAACCGATGATAAAAAGGCTATCGCAGACAAGGCCTTCGGCGTTTCCTACCGCTGCGTGGAAGACTGGCTCTACTGCCTGTCCGACCTTCGCAACGCCTGCGCCCATTACACAAGACTTTATGCAAACGAGCTGGATAACGAGCCGAAACAGCCGGGGGACTATCACCGTCCGCTTACAGGCTCGGTGTATGACCATATCCTGATTTTAAAGCGGCTTTATCCCCGTGATGACGCATGGAGAAGTACCTTCCTCATGCGTCTTGAAATGCTGATTACGGAATACAGCGATGTGGTGGAGCTTGAACATATAGGCTTCCCCGATGACTGGAGAGAAGAGCTTGAATGAGCCTGCAAAGCAGACTGGCTGATGAAGGATGAATGATTAATGATGAAAGATTATGGTGTCGCCTGTGGCGACGGATTTTTAAATTGTGCCCGTAAGGGCACTCCTTAATCATTCACTATTCACTATTCACTATTCATTAAAAAAATCCCACCTTCCGGTGGGATTTTTTTATAACTCATTTCTGTTTTCAAGGGCACGCTGTAAGGTAACATCGTCGGCATATTCAAGCGCCGAGCCTGCGGGCAGACCGTAGGCAAGCCTTGTAACCTTAATGCCCATTGGCTTTATCATCCTGCTGATGTATGTAGCGGTTGCCTCACCCTCAACAGTAGGATTTGTCGCCATAATAACCTCGTCAACCTCGCCTGTGAGCCTTTTCATAAGCTCAGCAATGCGGATGTCCTGAGGCCCGATATTATCCATGGGAGAAAGAAGTCCGTGCAGCACGTGATAAGTGCCTGTGAAGCCGCCCGCGCGTTCAATAGCGGAAACGTCCTTGGGCGCTTCAACCACGCAGATAACCTTATGGTTGCGTCTGTCGTCGCCGCAGATTGAGCAGACTTCCTTTTCGGTGAAATTCTGGCAGACCTCACAGCAATGAACGCTGTGACGTGCCTTTACTATTTCCGCAGCAAACTCCTCCACGTCCTCAACAGGCTGATTGAGCATAAAATATGCAAGCCGCTGGGCGGTTTTCATACCGATACCCGGCAGCTTTGCGAACTGCTCCGCCGCTGAAACAAGGGGGAGAGAATTATATTCAGCCATTGCTTAGAAAAGACCGGGGAAGCTTACGCCGCCTGTTACCTTTTCCATTTCCTTTGCGCTTTCATCGTCAATCTTTGTGAGGATTGCGTTTACGCCTGCAACGATGATATCCTGTAATTCGTCGATTTCATCCTTGTCAACGATTTCGGGGTTGATCTTGATTTCCTTTAAAACTCTGCCGCCTGTCATGGTGAGTTCAACCATGCCGCCGCCTGCTGTTTCTGTGAAATCTGTCTGTTCGAGACGAGCCTGAACTTCCTGGATGTCCTCCTGCATCTTCTGTGCCTGACGAACCATGTTGTTCATGTTGCCCATGCCCTTGTTGGAATATCCTTCAGGTAATCTTGCTTTCATTTTTAAATTCTCCTTTTCAGATTTGAATTTTACTGTTCTTTTATAACAACTCCCTGCGATTTTGCGTAACCGAGAAAGTCCTTTACATAATTATCATTGTCGTCATAGCGCTTTTCGCCCTTCTGTGCGACAATTCCCACCTTTCTGCCGATTGCACGGGAAACCGCCGCCTTTATATCCTCGGCGTAGTCCGTAACGGCAAAGGTCTTCTGCATTTCAGTGCCGCATATCATAAGCGTATGCTCGCTTATGAGGGCGGTTGTTTCACCGAAAAGCATCTTTGCGGAAAAACCTAAGTTATCCACAATGTCCTTCCATTCCCTGAAAGGCTCATAGCCTTCTTCTGAAGCTTCTTCCTCTTCTTCCTTCTTTTTCATCCACGGCTCGCTGTCGGGGTCATCGTTGTACTGAACGGCAGGCTCCGCAGGTGCTGACAGCACCTCCTGCAAGGTGGGTGTTTCATCAGCCGTCTGAGGCTGCATAGTCACAGGCTCAGCAGGGAAGGCTTCCTCCTCTGCGGGAGCAAAAGGCTCGGGCGGTGCGGGAGGAGCGTCATCTTCAAAGGGCACGGGCAGAGGCATCTGCATTGCCGCAGGCTCTTCAAAGGGAAGAGGGATTATATCTTCTTCGATATATGTTTCCTGATTTTCCTCCTCAGATGGTTCGGGCGAAACCGCCGCAAGCGCATCCGCAAGGGAAACAGGCGCTTCATCCTCTTCGGAATAGCTTCCGGGAACAAAATCGTCCGGTGAAAGATTGAAAATATCGGATTTCAGGGATTCCTGCAGAGAAGTCATCGCAAGCCCCTTTACAGTGCGTTCAAGGGATTCGACTCTTTCTGCAAGTCCGTCTGCGCTTTGTGCGGGGGCTGCGGAAATTCCCGAAATTCTGCGCTCAAGAGCGTCAATTCTGCCTGATAAAGCCTTTTCGTCCGTATCAAGAACAGGCATGCACAGTCTTATAAGGCACATCTCACAGGTGAGCTGTTCGTTCTTGGAACGGTTTTTGCCCGAAAGGGCTTCGGTAAGTATAGAAATCGCACGGAGAATACTCTCCATGGAATATTTTCTGTTCTGGATTGTATACTGCTGCTCTTCATCTGCCGAAATTCTCAGCATTGAACGGTCTGCGCCCGCCTTTAAAAGCATAAGTATACGGTAATGGGCGATAAGCTCCTCCATCAGTCTTGCGGCGCTTTTTGAACGCTGAACAAGTCCGTCAAGGACTGTAACCGCCTTGCTGCTGTCGTTTTCGATAACCGCATCGGCAATGGCAAAAAGGTGTTCGCTGCCCGAAACGCCTGCACAGCTTCTTACAATTTCCTCGGTAACGTGGCTGTCCGCCGCAAAGCACTGGTCTAAAAGGGAAAGTGCGTCACGCATACCGCCGTCGGAAATACGGGAAATTAAGAATGCCGCTTCCTCGTCAAGCTCCATGCCCTCTTTTTCCGCAATTTCCAGCAGTCTTTTCTTGCTGTCCTCGATGTCGATTCTTCTGAAATCAAAGCGCTGGCAGCGTGAAAGGATAGTTGCGGGAACCTTGTGGATTTCCGTGGTTGCGAAAATGAACACAACATGGGGCGGAGGCTCTTCGATAAGCTTTAAAAGGGCGTTGAACGCCGCTGTGGAAAGCATATGCACTTCGTCGATGATATAAACCTTGTAGCGGCAGGAAAGAGGGGTATAAACCGCTTCTTCCTTTAAGGCACGCACATTGTCTACACCTGTGTTTGACGCTGCGTCAATTTCCACGATATCGGGAGTTTCCTCGGCTACCGCCCTGCATATATCACATTCAAGACAGGGGTTGCCATCCTTGGGAGAAAGGCAGTTTATTGCCTTTGCCAGGATTTTCGCACAGGTAGTCTTGCCTGTACCTCTTGAGCCTGTGAAAAGATAGGCGTGGGAGGTCTGCCCGTTTTTAAGCTGGTTTTTGAGTGTGGTTGTAATATGTTCCTGCGAAATTACATCGCTGAAGGTCTGCGGCCTGTATTTTCTGTATAATGCAAGATACATTTTTACAACCCCCGATAGTAGTGAATAGTGAAAATCTGAAAGTGAAAAGTGACGGTAACAGCTTCGCCGTAATTTTAAAATTTATCGCCGTATGGCGATACCTTAACTTTTCATTCTTCATTTTTCGCTTTTCGTTTTAATGAAAAGTCCGCTTTTCAACAATAAAGCTCTTGAGTATGAACACAGGCTGACTGCGGCACAAGCCGAAATCCGCTTAATGCTGCTCGGTTCCCCGCCTGACATGGTTCACGACACGACCTTGCACAGGGTCTGTGTTCACATTCAAGAGCTTTACCTTAGTATTATAAACGATTTTCTGTAAAAAATCAAGTGTTTTTTTATAATTTATAATAATTCAGGGGATGTATACGGGTTTTTTATTTAAAATGGTTGATTTTTAATATTCATTATGATATAATAATTAATAATTTTTTATTTTAATAAGTATAAACAAAACGAAATAAACGAAGAAAGGCAGATAATTATGGCTAAGGTAGTAAAATTCGGCGGCAGCTCTCTTGCTGACGCAAATCAGTTCCGCAAGGTTGCGGACATTATCAGAAGCGACAAGGAGCGCAGATATGTTGTTCCCAGCGCACCCGGCAAGCGTTACAGCGACGACATCAAGGTAACAGATATGCTCTACACCTGCTACGACGAGGTATGCGCAGGCAAGAACGCTATCACAGCTTTTGCTCCTATTGCTGAACGTTTCAACGGTATCATCTCCGACCTGGGACTTACAATCTCCCTTGACGAAGAATATGAAATCATCATGGAAAACTTCCGCAAGCAGGCAGGCAAGGACTATGCGGCTTCCAGAGGTGAATACCTGAACGGTATCATCCTCGCAAACTATCTCGGCTTCCAGTTCATTGACGCTGCAAAGGGCATCTTCTTCGGCAGAAACGGCGAATTTGACGCTGAGCTTACCGACGCTACACTTTCCGCAATCCTTGAAGGCTATGACTGCGCAGTAATCCCCGGCTTCTACGGCGCACGCCCCGACGGCACAATCAAGACCTTCTCCAGAGGCGGCAGCGACTTCACAGGCTCTATCGTTGCAAAGGCTATCAAGGCTGACCTTTACGAAAACTGGACAGATACACCCGGTGTTGCGGTGGCTGACCCCAGAATCGTTGACAACCCCAAGTTTATCGACATTATCACATACAGAGAGCTCCGTGAGCTTTCCTACATGGGCTTCTCCGTTTTCCATCAGGATGCTGTATTCCCTGTAAGAAGCGCAAGCATCCCGATCAACATCAAGAACACAAACGACCCTTCCGCAAAGGGTACAATGATTGTTCCCGAAGCTCCCGAGGGCAAGAACGAACACATCATCACAGGTATCGCAGGTAAGAAGAATTTCAGCGCAATCTGTCTTGAAAAGGACGAAATGAACAGCGAAATCGGCTTCTTACGCCGTATCCTTACTCTTATGGAAACTGAGGGTATTGCTTTCGAGCACATCCCCACAGGTATCGACACCATGAATATCATCGTAAACAGCGATGCTCTTGCAAACCATCCCAACTTCGCTGACAGAATCAAGGAGGTTGCAAACCCCAACCATATCGAAATCGAAAAGAATCTTGCCGTTATCGCTGTCGTTGGTAGAGGCATGAAGGCTACAAAGGGTACTGCTACACGTATCTTCGCAGCTCTCTCCCACGCAAACATCAACATCAAGATGATTGACCAGGGCTCTTCCGAGCTTAATATTATCGTAGGTATCGAAGAAGCTGACTTTGAAGAAGCTATCAGAGTTATCTACAACATGTTCATGCTGCAGGAGTAAAAAAGCGAAGCCTTTTTTACTTAATGAAAATCTAAAATCTAAAAGTGAATGGTTATGGTATCGCCTTCGGCGATGATTTTTAAATCAGCAGCGAAGCTGCTTCCCAAACTTTTCACTTTTCACTTTAGTTATTCACTTAAAAACCGGAGGTTTTTTATGAGCCGTGCTGACGAGCTTTTTATACAGAACTGCCGTGACATTATCGAAAACGGCACATGGGATACCGACCTTGACGTAAGACCCAGATGGGAGGACGGGACTCCCGCCCATACCGTGAAGAAATTCTGCATTGTAAACCGCTATGATTTACGTGAGGAATTTCCTCTTATGACTTTGCGTCGTGTATTCTACCGTTCTGCAATTGAAGAGGTTCTCTGGATTTACCAGCAGAAGAGCAACGACGTCACAAAGCTTTCCACACATATCTGGGACAGCTGGACAGTAAACGGCGGCAACACCATCGGCAAGGCCTACGGCTATCAGATGTCGGTAAAGCACAGATACCCCGAGGGCGAATTCGACCAGGTTGACCGTGTGCTTTACGACCTTAAGCACAACCCTGCCAGCCGCAGAATTTTAACCAGCACCTTCAACCACCACGACCTTAACGAAATGGGTCTTGCACCCTGTGCGTATTCCATGACCTACAACGTTACGGGAAATGTGCTGAACGGTATTTTAAACCAGCGTTCACAGGATATGCTCACCGCAAACAACTGGAATGTATGCCAGTATGCGGCGCTGCTTACCATGTTTGCCAAGGCAAGCGGACTTATCCCCGGTGAGCTTGTTCATGTAATTGCCGACGCTCATATCTATGACCGCCACGTGGACATCGTAAAGCAGATTATAGAAAAAGAGCCTTATCCCGCACCCAGAATGGAGGTTGAGGATATTACCGATTTCTATAAGTTCACCAAGCAGAGCTTTACGGCGGTTGATTATAAATATCACGAGTTTGACGGCAAAATCCCTGTAGCTATATGAGGCGCAAGCGTGCCGCTTGACCCGATTCCTGCCTTTGGCAAAACCCTGCTTTGCCAAATAAGCAGAACGGCAGGGGCACACGTAACTGAAAAACTGCCTTCACTATAATTCTCTTAAACCGAGCGAAGCGAGAATTAAAAGTTTTTGCGCAGCTTGCTGCTTGGCTTCTTTACAAAAAGCTTGAAGCGTGCCGCCTCGGGCAGTTCCTGCCTTTTACTGTTCTGCGCTTTGCCGGACAGGTGCAACGGCAGGAAAACAACATTCTGTATATAAAAAACAATTATAAAAGTAATAAAGACAATGCATCGGGAAAGGAAAAAATATGAATCTTATTGTTGCAGTTGACCGTAAATACGGCATCGGAAAGGACAACGGGCTTCTGGCACGTGTTCCTGCGGATATGAAATTCTTCCGTGAAAAAACCATGGGAAAAATCATTGTAATGGGCAGCAGCACCTACATGAGCTTTCCGAAAAGACCGCTCCCCGACCGTGAAAACCTTGTGCTTACCTCAAAGCCTGAAAATTATCCCGAGGTAACCTGCTTTGAAAACATTGCAGAGCTTTTTGCGTACATCAAGGATAAGCACGAAGATGTTTTCGTCTGCGGCGGCAGCACTGTGTATCTTCAGCTTCTCCCGTACTGCGAAAAGGCGTACGTAACACATATCGACGAGGAGTTTGAAGCCGACGTTTTCTTCCCCAATCTTGACGAGCTTGAGAACTGGGAGAAAACCGAGGAAAGTGACGTTGTTGAAACAAACGGTTACAACATAACCTTTGCGGTATATGAAAACAACGACATCAGAGAAATGAACTGAAAGGACTTTTAAAATGCGAGCATTACCCGTTGAAGGCATGAGGGACTATCTCCCTGAGGAGATGGCGCTTCGTGACGAGCTTATCAATAAAATCGTAAAGACCTACAAGGAAAACGGCTTCCGCCGTATTTCCACACCTGCCGTTGAAAGCATTGAAAATCTCGACAACAGCGACGGCGGTGAAAACTTAAAGCTTATCTACCGCATCGCAAAGAGAGGCGAAAAGCTGGATAAGGCCGTTGCCTCCGGCGACCCCTCACAGCTCTGCGACCTTGGTCTTCGCTATGACCTTACTCTTCCGCTGGCAAGATACTACACCGCACACCAGAACGACCTGCCCGTACCCTTCAAGTGTATTCAGGTTGACCGTGTTTACCGTGCGGAACGTCCCCAGAAGGGCAGAATGAGAGAATTTATCCAGTGCGATATTGATATTTTAGGCAGCGAAAGCGTTGACTGCGAGGCTGAGCTTATGTCCGTAACAGCCGAAGCGCTTCAGAATATAGGTATCAACTCCTTTAAAATCATCGTAAACCACCGTGCCGTTATCCGCGCGGTTATTCTTCACTGCGGATTTGCCGAGGAACAGGTGAACTCCGTCTGCATCACCATCGACAAGCTGGATAAAATCGGCGTTGAGGGTGTAAGAGAGGAGCTTCTCGCCAAGGAATTCTCCGCTGAAGCCACAGAAAAGCTCATGACTCTGCTGGGCTTAAAGGAAATCACCCTTGAACAGCTTGCAGAATACGGTGCCGAAGAGCCTGCAAAGGAGCTTTTCGGTGTAATCGAAGCGGCAAGAACAATTGCTGACGGCAAGTATGAAATAGTTTTCGATATCACTCTGGTAAGAGGCCAGGGCTACTATACAGGCACAGTATTTGAAATCTCCTGCGATGAGTTCGGCGGAACAGTTGCAGGCGGCGGCAGATATGACGGACTTATCGGACGTTTTTCCGGCAAGGACGTGCCTGCGGTCGGCTTCTCCATCGGCTTTGAACGTATCTTCTCGGTGCTTTCCGACAGAGGCGCAAAGACAGACGGCAGAAAAAAAGCCGCTGTTCTTTACAACGAGGGTAGCTTTGCGGCAGCCTACACCTACGCCAAGGCACTCCACAGCGAATATGACGTGACACTTGTAATTGCCAAGAAGAAAATCGGCAAGCAGTTCGGCCAGCTTGAACAGCAGGGCTTTGACGCTGCGGTTGTTTTCGACAATGACAAGGAATGGAAGGCTTTGGGCAACAAGGAATAAAACAATTAAGGACTGTAAAAATGGAAAATGAAGTTTTAACCTCTGCGGTGTGTCCTACCTGCGGCGCACCGTTAAAGGTTATTGATGAAGAAAAGGGAACAATGCAGTGCGAATACTGCGGCGGAACCTCTATTGACAACCGACACACCTTTACACATGTAAGCCGTGACTTTGCCTCGGAGCTTGAATATGAGCTGACAAATGCGGATGCGCTTATTGAAAGCGGATATTACGACAAGGCTTTCTACGCTTACAACGAGCTTATGAACAAGCACAGCGCCGACTGGCGTGTGTGGTGGGGAATGCTCAGAAGCAGAACCCAGAATTTCCTGCTTGTAAATGTAAACAGCAACGATTTCCAGACCGCCGAGCATTATTACAACACGGCGATGAAGCATATTCCCGAAGAAAAGAAGAAGGAGTGCGAGGCTGTCTACGAAAAGTGGAAAGGGCTTGTTTTTGCTTACAACAAGGCAATTGCCGACGCCTACAAGCGCTACAAGGCAGGCAGAAGAATTATCGCATTTGTGTTCTTCGCAGCCTTTGTCGCTTTCCTCGTTTTCTATTACATAGTTGTAAATCAGCATTTTGAAGCGGCTCTGGGCGACCTTGACCCCACCGCACTGGGCTTTGTGTTCCTCTCCCTGCCCATATTTACCTTTGTGCTGGGCATCGCCGCTATTATCTGCAAGGTTGGCTACGTAAACGTGTATATGAATCTTTCGTCGCTGGGATGCAGTATAATGTTTGTTCTTGCCGACCCTCAGCTTTCATCCACAGCCTTCAACTCCTTTGAAGATACACTGATGTTTGCGATTTATGTGTTTATGGGCTTCATCATTTTCCAGATAACAACACTTATTTCAAGAATCCCTGCCAAAATCGCAAAAAACAGGTCATAACCCTTGCAATGCAAGTCCGTACAGAAAATTTTATACGTGTTATCGGAGGAAACCTTTCTGTAGAAAGGTTCTCCCCCGTACCCCCTTCCAAAGACTTTTAATATCAATTACAGCCTGACAGGTTTACCCTGCCAGGCTGTAATTAATATTTGAAGTTTTCGGAAAGGAGTTTGAGGGAAACCCCTTTTACAAAAGGGTTTCCCTCAATAAAACGTATGAATCTCCTGTATGTGCTTACATTACGGATTGTGACAGAAGCATGGGGATGATAACTGCTGCGCCCACACCGACAAGTGCGAAAACGCCGACAACTACAAGAATTGTACCTAAGGTTTTCCAGGTTTTTGAGTCTGCAGGATTAGTTTTCTTCTTTTTTGAAGAAACCACAAAGCACGCAATCGCCAGCACCACATAGAAAAGCACGCATATAATCGTCGTGCCTATGGCGAGTATCATTTCCATTCTTTCTATCGCTTCCACATTCATAACAATACGTCCTTTATCAATAGATTCTTTCTACTGTATAGCCCATTTCTTCAAGAAGTTCGGGAACGCTGCCCTCACCGCTCATATGCAGCATACCTACCATATAGAAAATGTTGTCGCCGTTTTCGATATATTCGGCAGCCTTTTCAGCCATACCTACGTTTCTGTCGTAGAGAAGCTTCTGGTTGTAAGCTTCGTAATCTGCACGGATATCTTCGGGATAATCTTCAAGGGATTCGGTTTCAGAATCTGCAAGAGCGTCAGCATCGCCTGATGCCCACATATTGTAAAGCTCCATGAAGCTTTCTTCCATTTCCTCTGCTTCAAGAGAGAGCATTTCGTTGATGTTGTACTCGCAAAGCTCATCTGTCATGAAGGTAAGAGCTTCCATCTGGATTTCAAGGGTTTCGATGCTGCGTACTTCCTTGCCGTCAGCCTTTGCAAGCTCAATAAAATAGCTGTCAACACCTGATTCCTTCATACCTTCAATGTTCGTAATTGCACCTGAAGTTATAAGGTTTTCCCAGAAAGAGGGGCTGTATGCGTCGTAAGCCTCATTGTAAAGTCCCTGTTCGGTAAGATATGCCTTTGCAGCTTCATAGGTTTCGGGAGAAAGGTGGTCGCTGACAAGCTCACCGTCGTCAAGCATGAAATAGGAAAGATACATAATCTGTATTACAAGGTCGGTCTGAACCTTTGAAACATCATATTCTACCGCAACGCCTGCACTTTCGTTATAGATGTCCATAACGTACTGGGGAACTACCGATGTGCCGTCGGGAATGATGTGGATTGTACCCATCATTTTAAGGGTATTGCCGCTTTCGGGGTCAGTTGCCTGCCATACTGCGGGAGTAAGACCCTCGGAGTTGCCTTCAACAACATGGTCGGTGATGATAACCGCAGGCTTTGCCGCTTCTGTTTCGATTGAAACCTCAGTAACAACCTCGGCGGTTGTTTCAGCGGTAGTTGTTGTTTCAGCCTCTGCTGCTGTTGTTGCAGCTGTGGTGGTTTCAGCAGTAGTAGTTGTTGTCTGCTGCTGGGTGTTTGTGCTGCAGGAGCAGAGAAGTCCTGCTGCGATGATTAATGCTGTAAGTCTTTTTTTCATAATATTGCCTCATTTCCTTCGTTTTCTATCTGTCGTGCTGTAAGCACGAATAATGTTGTAAAGTAAAGTATAAGTGATAAAATCACGGTAACCAGTAAGCTTACGGCTACATTTGTCATATCAAGCTCGGCATTTCCTGAAACGCCCATTACAGTTGCATCTGTAAGGAAAGCATTCTGTGCGATAGAGGGAAGTGCAAAGGGGTTGAACTTGTCGATTCTGAAGGAGGAAAGCAGGGTAGGAATAACAGTAGTTGCCGCAAGCACGGTGATAACCGATACGCCCGGTCTTTCTGTACAGATACCGAGAGTAAGCTCAAGAATCATTACAAATGCAATGTAAAGTCCCACGGAAACTGCCGCAAGAGCAAGCATGCCCATGTCAATTGCTCCTTCAAAAAGGAGTGAGGTCACACCTGCACAGGAGAACATTCCGAGAAGACCCGATAAAAATCCTGTGAGAGGATAAAGTATGAATTTCGGGGTTACATACATATTCGGAGTAAGTCCCGCACAGCGGGGAATTATAATTGAACGCTTCTTCTGTTCGCTGCCTGAGGGACCCATCATTATAAGAAGCACTATAAGAACTGCTGTGCTGGTAAAGTCACCGATTGACATTGCCATCATTCCTGACGCATCCATATCGGAGAAAGAGCTTAATGCAGCCGCGTCATCTTCCGTGAAGACTTCCTCGCCTGCGGCGGTTTCTTCAACCGTTTCAACCAGGGAATTCATCATCCAGCCCAGTCCCTTTATCATAACAGGGTCAGCAAGTGCGAAAATCATAATGGAGAAGATTACGCCGAACATTCTGAAGGTACGGGAGAAATACATGAATTCCTTTTTAAGTGCGCTTGAAAGCTTCATTATAAATTCCCCCTTCCGTTTGTGCCGTCGGATACGGTCTGAATGTAAATCTGCTCCAGCGTGGGAGAGGTGGTCTGTATTCTTGAAGCGGCAATGCCGTTATCGGAAAGCAGCTTCATTGTCTTTATCATGCCTTCATTGCTGTTTTCAACATCGAAAACCGCAAGTCCCGACTGAGGGAAGAACTGGAATTCCTTTGCAAATTCCGCATTTCTTATTATATTCAGTTTTTCTTCGCTTATTTCACCGAGAGTTACTTCGATGCTGTCGTGCATGAAGCGGCTCTTGACATTCATGATTGTGTCCTCAATTGCAAGCTTGCCGTTCTTCATGATGCCGATGCGGTTGGCAACACGCTCAACGTCCGTAAGGATATGTGTGCAGAGAAGAATTGTAGCACCTGTTCCTGTGAGGTTGTTGATAATGCTCATTACCTCGGCTCTGCCCTCGGGGTCAAGTGCCGAAGTAGGCTCGTCAAGAATAATAAGGTCGGGATTGTTGAAAATAGTAGCGGCAATACCCATTCTCTGGTTCATGCCTCGGGAATAGCCCTTGATTCTGCGTTTTCCGCCCTCAAGCATACCCGTAATTTCAAGCACCTCGTTTATTCTTGCCTTTACATCGCCCTTATAACCTGCACAGGCAGCGATATATTCAAGATATTCATATCCGTTCATATATCCGAAAAGGGCAGGGGTTTCTGGGAGATAGCCGATTTTTATCTTTTCGCCGTTCTCGCCTAAGGTGATTTCACCCTCATCCTTCGGAATAATGTTGCAGATTATGTTCATTGTTGTGGATTTACCGCAACCGTTCTTGCCCAGAAAGCCATAGACATCACCCTTGTTGATGGTCATATCCAGTCCGTCAAGAACCTTGAAGCTCTTATAGCTTTTCTGTAAGCCTCGTATCTGTACCATAGATATTTCCTTTCCCATTGTTTAAAAAGTAAACTAAATTTACCGTTATGAATAACATTATACTACTGTTTTTTTATGTTGTCAATACTAATTTGCAGCAAATGTAAATATTTTTTACTTTTTCACAATTTACCGCAGTATCAGGGTATAATTTTGTGAGGTTTGTAAGGCGGGTTTACCAAAACGGGGTTGCCACGGCGCACCCGGAAAGGGCATAATAAACAAGATAAAACCGCATAATGAGGGCGGTTTTGTGAAATAAATCGTTTGATTTCCGCTTGTTATTATGGTATACTATTTAGTGATTGTGAAAAAGAACAGAAAGGACAACAGTTATGATTACAGTATCGAATTTAAGCTTACAGTTCGGCGGCTCTACACTTTTCAAGGATGTAGACCTTTTATTCACACCCGGCAACTGCTACGGTGTTATCGGTGCAAACGGTGCAGGCAAGTCCACCTTCTTAAAGATTTTAAGCGGTGAGCTTGAACCCACAACAGGCAGCGTTACAATCCCCAAGGATCTGAGAATGTCCGTATTGAAGCAGGACCACTTTGAATTTGACGAATATACCGTTCAGGAAACGGTTATCATGGGCAACAAGCGCCTTTATGAAGTAATGCAGGAAAAGGAAGCCCTTTACGCAAAGGAAGACTTCACCGAGGAAGACGGCAACAAGGCAAGTGAGCTTGAAGCGGAATTTGCAGAGCTTAACGGCTGGGAAGCAGAAAGCGACGCAGCAAAGCTTATCCAGGGTCTGGGTCTTGACGAAAGCATCATGTATTCTTCCATGGCAAGCCTTTCGGGTAATGAAAAGGTAAAGGTGCTTTTAGCACAGGCGCTTTTCGGCAACCCTGACATTATCCTCATGGACGAGCCTACAAACCACCTTGATATTGACGCTATCGCCTGGCTTGAAGATTTCCTCGCTGAATATTTCGGTTCGGTTATCGTTGTATCCCACGACCGTCACTTCCTCAATAACGTATGTACACATATCGTAGATATCGACTACAACAAAATCAAGATGTATGTGGGTAACTACGAATTCTGGTATGAATCCTCACAGCTTATTCAGCGCATGATCAAGCAGCAGAACAAGAAGAACGAGGAAAAAATCAAGGAACTCCAGATGTTCATTCAGCGATTCTCCGCCAACAAGTCCAAGTCCAAGCAGGCTACCTCCAGACGTAAGCTTCTGGATAAGCTTACCGTTGAGGAAATGCCCGCTTCCAGCCGTCGTTATCCCTTTATCGGCTTCGATATGGAACGAGAAGCAGGCAAGGATATCCTTCAGGTTACAGGTCTTACCAAAACCGTTGACGGCGTAAAGGTTCTTGATGATGTTTCCTTTACAGTAGGTAAGGGCGACAAGATTGCATTCCTGGGCGAAAGCGAAATCGCTATTACCACACTTTTCAAGATTATCATGGGCGAAATGGAGCCTGACGCAGGCACATACAAGTGGGGCAGCACCATTACAACAAGCTATTTCCCCATTGACTCCGACCATTTCTTCGTTGGCTGCACAATGTCCATCCTCGACTGGATAAGACAGTACTCCACCGACGTTACCGAAACATATCTCCGTGGCTTCCTCGGCAGAATGCTGTTCTCCGGCGACGATATCTTCAAGCCCGTAAACGTGCTTTCCGGTGGCGAAAAGGTAAGATGTATGTTCTCAAGAATGATGCTGTTCCAGTCCAACTGCCTCGTGCTTGACAGACCTACAAACCATCTCGACCTGGAAAGTATCACAGCTGTAAACAACGGCTTGCGTGACTTCAAGGGAAATGTTCTCTTCGCTTCCCACGACCACGAAATCGTACAGACCGTTGCAAACAGAATTATCGAAATCAATGAGCACGGCTGCTTCGATAAGCTCGGCACTTACGAAGAGTATATCGACTGGCGCAAGGCTCAGAATATCGGTACTTTTACCTTATAAAAAATCCACACCCGTAAGAGTGGTGCTCATACGGAAGCTTTATACGTATTTATCGGAGGAAACCTTTCTGGAGAAAGGTTCTCCCCCGAACCCCCTTCCAAAGACTTTTAATATCAATTACCGCCTGACAGGTTTACCCTGTCAGGCTGTAATTAATATTTGAAGTTTTCGGAAAGGAGTCCCCGGAAAACCCTTTTACAAAAGGGTTTTCTTCAATAATATATATAAACTTCTGTACGGGCATTCTCTCTTAGCGTGGGTGCCGTATAGAAATTTTTAACCCCGCCGTTTTGCAACTGCGGGGTTAGCTGTTTCTTATAAAAGGCGGGAACTGCCCAAGGCGGCACGCCTTACGGGCGGATTTTTTATAAGTAAATACGGATTATTTAAACTCTGTGCCTTTGGGGACGATGATTTTCAGGCCGTTGCGCTTTATGGAAATTTCGGTCATGCCTGAGGTCTTGTAAAATTCCCCGTCAATATTGCAGGTCATTTCCTTGGCGTCGATCTGTCGGATTTTCATTTTCTGCCCACGCACGATTATCATTCTGTCGCCCAGCTTTTCGGTATCGCCTGCACAGAACGCCTTGGTACACATTGCCGCTTCAAAGGTGCCCACCTGCTTGAACAATACAAAATCAAGAAAACCGTCATTGGGCTTTGCGTTTCTGGCAGGGGAGATGTTTCCGCCGTAAACACAGCCGTTAAAGGCGCTTACCAGCAGATACCTTCCGCTGTAATCCTGACCGTCGATGTTTATTTCATAGGGAATTGCGTGCTTGGTAAGCACATCCACAATTGACGAAAACCAGTAGGGGAAATTGCGGTGGAATTTGGTTATAAAAGCATAGCTGTCAATGTCGCCGATGATACGTGCGGTCATTCCTATGGAAAGAGCGTTGCAGAAACGTATTCCGTCAAAATCCGCCACATCCATAAGTATAGGCTCGCCTGTAATGATATTGCGCAGCTTATAAAAAGGCGTGCTGTCCTTGAAGCACTTGAGTATATCGTTGGTAAAGCCGCAGGGATAGGATGCGATCTCAACCTCCTTGAAGCGTCTTGACGCCTCCATTACACGCTGGAAGGTGCCTGAGCCGCCGCAGGCATAAAGTCTTATTTTTTCGCCACGGAACGCATCGCATACCCTTTCGGTAATCTGCGCTTCGTTGCCCTCGTGCTCTACAATAAAGAACAGGCATTCAAGACCAAGCTCTGCGCAAATCTCCTCTGCTTCGTTACGTATTTCCTCGGAGTGGTCTTCTCCACCTGCCGCAGGATTGATTATAAATATATGTTTCATTGCGGCCTCCCTGTTACAAAATTTCAAAAACAGTTGTTTTTTTATTATAATTATGGTATAATTGTAAGAGCGATTGTATCGCTGTATATAGCTTACCAAAAACAGACAATAAAGTCAAGAGGTCAGAGGGAACAGCGGATATGGAAAAGAAAAAAAGAAGCCTTTACGATTCGGATAAGGATACCGCCCGTGTGCGCCGTCATGCGGAAAGAAGTACATATTTTCTTTCGGTGGCATACCTCATTTTTATGTTTTTCATGACAAGGGTTATAAAATTTCCCCTTGCCGCTTCCTTGTGCTATCCCGGCGTCATGGTTATCGGCTCGCTGCTGTTTTTCTGCAAGCGCATACCACGTGCGGTATACTGCTACTGGTTCGTGTTTTCGTCAGCCGCCCTGTGCGCTCTCTTTTCCCTTTGCTCACGTACTTTTACAATACCGCTTCTTATCTACATAACCACTCATTGCCTTACCGCAATGTTCAGAGATGAAAGGCTTATCCTGACAGATACCATACTAGGGATATCCCTTTCGACTATGTGCTACTTTCTGAATATGGACAGCCCCTCCCTTGACGGCGTAATACAGTCAATTTCAGAGCTTATGCTGATACCTGCCTGTATCCTCTCCACACACTTTGCGCTTACAAGCCTTGTAAAGCGTGACAAGCAGCTGTTCCTGTTCGCACAGCAGAAAAACCGCAATAATACAACCCTGCTTCAGATTGTAGACGCAAAAAGAAGCGAGGCGGAGGCTGCCGCAAAGGTAAAAACCGAATTCCTTGCAAACACCAGCCACGAAATCCGCACACCTATGAATTCCATTATGGGTATGACCGAGCTTGCGCTGCGTGAGGATGTTTCTCCCCGTGTCCGCAGCTATCTGGACAATATCCGTGACGCAGGTACAAACCTGCTCAATATCATCAACGATATTCTGGACTTTTCAAAAATCGAATCGGGCAAGACCGAGCTTACCCTTTCGGATTACAATATATTGTCGGTTATCAACGACATATGCAACATCATCTCGGTGCGAATGAATGATGAAAGCGTTCAGCTGATTACCTGTATTGAGCCGTCTGTCCCCGCCATGCTGACAGGCGATGAACGCCGCATCAAGCAGATAATACTGAATCTTGCAAGCAACGCAATCAAATATACCCGCCACGGCAGCATCACCATTTCCGTTTCGGCGGAAGAGGTTTCTCCCGACAAGGTTATGCTCCGCTGCAGCGTAAAGGATACGGGCATAGGCATAAAGCAGGCGGATATAAACCGACTTTTCAACGAGTTTGAACGTGCCGACACCAAGCGCAACCGCAATATCGAGGGCACAGGTCTGGGTCTTGCCATCTGCAAATCCCTTACCGAAATGATGGGCGGTACAATAAAGGTCAACAGCGTATACGGCGCAGGCAGTATATTTACAGTTGAAATTCCCCAGCAGGTCAAGGACTCTACCAGCTGCATCCATATAAAGGACAAGGAAAAGCGTAAGGTTATCCTCTGCATAAGCAAAAAGGAACAGATGAAGGCGGTTGCGGCAGAAATTGCTTCTCTGGGACTTGCCCACACCAAAAAGACAAGCTGCGGCACTCTTGAAAAGGAAGAGCTTGACGCAGCCACCGATATAATCATAGATTACGAGGATTTTGCCGCCGCAAGAGAGCTGCTTACTCCTTATTCGCAGAAGATAACTCTTATTGCCGATACAGATATGCGTATTTCCGAGGAAAAGGAAATACGAAAAATTTACCGTCCCGTTACGGTCATATCCCTTCTGGTGCTTTTCGGTTCACCCGACCTTCTCTCCGACGGACAGCCCCAGAACCGCATCAGACGTTTTTCTGCGCCTGACGCAAGAATTCTTATTGTTGACGACAACAAGGCAAATCTTCTTGTTGCGCAAAGACTTATTTCTCTTTACAATCCTCAGATTGATACCGCCGACAGCGGCATCCAGGCTCTGAAAATGGTACAGCAGACAGATTACGACATTGTGTTTATGGACCATATGATGCCTGAGCTGGACGGTATCGAAACCACACAGGCTATACGCAGTCTTGGCGGAAAATACCGCAAGCTTGTAATTGTTGCCCTTACGGCAAACGTTATAAGCGGCGCTGCGGAAATGTTCAGGGAATCGGGCATGGACGACTTTATCGGAAAGCCCATTGAAATGGCAGAGCTTAACCGCATACTGTCACGTTATATTCCCGAAGAAAAACAGCTTGAAGCAGAAACGGATGCGGAAAAAACCTCCTCACCCTCAGGTCTGCTTGAAGAGCTTTCTTCCCTGGAAGAGCTTGACCCTCAGATACTTGTAAAGCAGTGCGGCGAAAAAACCGGTCTGCTTTGCGATATTCTTGATTCCACCGCAAATTCCGACTCCCGCCGTAAACTTGATACAGCTTTTTCCTCAAGGGACTGGCGCAACTACGCAATATATGTTCACGGACTGAAGGGCGCACTGAGAAATATCGGTGCGGAAAAACTGGGTCAGCAGGCATACGAGCTGGAGCTTGCGGCAAAGAAGCAGGATGAAGCCTTCATCCTCGCCAACAACAAGGCGTTTGTGGACAGCTTTGACAACTTTGCGGGAAAGGTTCTGAAAATCACACAGAAATACCGCACAGGAATTGTGCGTCGTGGCTGCTCGGTTATCCCCACCGAAAAATTCAGGGAAATTCAGGCTGCCGTAAAGGATATGGATTACAGCCTTTGCAGCAGGCTTCTCAGAGAGGTCACCAAAAACAGCTACGGCAACGATATTGACAATCTGCTTGCCGATATTGCGGCAGCGGTCAATGATTTTGATTTCGACCTTGCGGGCGATATTTCGGAAGCGCTTCTCGAAAAATCGGGCAAGCCCTTTTAAACGGGATTTTCATCTTGTTTCTGCCCTTTTTATAGGACACTAAATGTAGTAAAATGCAATTGTAATAAAAATAGAAAGGATTTTGTATAATGGCTAAAGGATCATCCAAAAAGGCTCTTGAAAGACCTACCACACTTGAAGAAAAGAAGAAAGCTCTTGACGCCGCTATTGCACAGATCGAAAAGCAGTTCGGCGCAGGCTCTGTAATGAGAATGGGTGAAAAATCAACTCTTGATGTTGAAGCGCTCCCCACAGGCTCTATCGGTCTTGATATGGCACTGGGTATCGGCGGTCTTCCCAAGGGAAGAATCATCGAAATCTTCGGGCCTGAATCGGGCGGTAAGACAACAGTTACCCTCCACGCTATTGCCGAAGCTCAGAAAAGAGGCGGTATTGCCGCTTTCGTTGACGTTGAACACGCTCTCGACCCTGTTTATGCAAAGGCTCTCGGTGTAGATATCGACCAGCTTATCGTTTCACAGCCCGACACAGGTGAAGAAGCTCTCGACATCATGGAAGCACTTGTCCGTTCAGGCGCTATCGACATTATCGTTCTCGACTCGGTAGCCGCAATGGTAACAAAGGCGGAAATCGACGGCGATATGGGCGACAGCTTTGTAGGCGTTCAGGCACGTCTTATGTCCTCCGCTATGAAGAAGCTTACAGCGGTTATTGCAAAGTCCAACACCGTTGCAATCTTCATCAACCAGATACGTGAAAAAATCGGTATCATGTTCGGCAACCCCGAAACAACTCCCGGCGGCCGTGCCCTCAAGTTCTATTCTTCTGTAAGAATCGAAGTAAGAAAGGGCGAGGCTATCAAGGAAGACGGCGAAACAATCGGCGCACGCACAAAGTGCAAGGTTATCAAGAACAAGGTTGCTCCGCCCTTCAAGAACTGCGAATTTGATATGATTTTCGGTCACGGTATCTCCAGAATGGGCGAAATCGTAGACTATGCGGTTGAGCTTGACATTATCAAGAAATCGGGCGCATGGTTCAGCTTCAACGATATGCGTATCGGACAGGGCAGAGAAAATACAAAGAAGTTCCTTGAAGAAAACGAGGATATCAGACTGGAAATCGAAGAAAAGATTTTCGCAAACTCCCAGCAGATAAACAACGATATGCTTCCCGAAGAAAGCGAAGAGGATGAAGCTCCCGTAATCGGAAAGGCTTCCGAAATGGCGGAAAAGGCAGAGGAAAAGCCTGCTCCCAAGAAGTCAAAGGCGAAGAAGAGCGTTGTTGTTGACGCTGATGATGATTTTGAAGAATTTTCAATGGATGAAATCGGCGGATAATGGGAAACGAGCTTGAAACAGCAAAAAAACGTGCAATGTATCTTCTGGGCGCAAGAGATTACAGCAGCAGGGAGCTGCTGGAAAAGCTCATGAAGAATTACAGCAGGGAAACCTGTGAGGAAGCAGTCAGCCAGATGAAGGAATACGGTTATCTGGACGACAGGCGATATGCAGGCAAGCTTGCACGTAAGTTTGTGGAAGTACGGAAATACGGCAAAAACCGTGCTAAAATGATGATGATACAGAAAGGGCTTAGTCCGTCTTTGGCGGACGAAGCCCTGAGCCGCTATTCTGCCGATGATATGGTAGAGGAAATCAGGGCGGTTATCGAGAAAAAATATATGGACAGGCTGTCAGCTGACGGCACTGAGGGAATGAAGGAAATGCAGAAGGTCATGGCGGCGCTTGCAAGGCGGGGCTATGGCTATGAAGACATCAGAAAGGCCGTTTCCCTGATAAGGGAAGACGCTGAATTTTTTGAGTGAATAGTGAATAGCAAATAATGAAAAGTGAATAGTTAAGGTACCGCCTGCGGCGATATATTTAAAATCTGCACCCAAGGGACGCTCCTTAACTTTTCACTCTTCGATATCAGTTCTTCACTGAATGAAAGGAAAAGTTTAATGGACGAAAGAATCAAAGTCGGCGTGGTTTCGCTGGGCTGCCCCAAGAACCAGTGCGACGCAGAAATGATGCTTGCAAAAATCCACAAGGCAGGCTATAAAATCGTGGAAGAAGCAGGTCTTGCCGACGTTGTTGTAATAAACACCTGCGGATTTATCCAGAGCGCAAAGGAAGAAGCAATCGAAGAAATTTTCGAGGCTATCAGCCGTAAAAACGACGGTATCAACAAGAAAATCATCGTTACGGGCTGTCTTGCACAGCGCTATCAGCAGCAGATGGACGAAGAATTCCCCGAAATCGACGGCGTTTTAGGCTTAGGCAAAAACCAGGACATCATCGAAGCAATCGAGCGTGTTCTCAAGGACGAGCGTGTTATTGATTTCGGCAACATCGAAGACCACACAATGGACGGTGACAGACTCCAGTCCACTCTCCCCCACTACGCATACCTGCGCATTGCCGACGGCTGCGACAACTGCTGCACCTACTGCGCAATCCCTGAGATAAGAGGCCGTTTCAGAAGCCGCACAATGGAAAATATTGTTGCCGAAGCGGAAGGCCTTGTGAAAAACGGAGTAAAGGAGCTTATTCTTGTAGCACAGGATACCACACGCTACGGCGAAGACCTGTACGGAAAAATCATGCTCCCCGAGCTTCTGAACAAGCTCTGCCAGCTGGATGTGAAGTGGATAAGAATGCTCTACTGCTACCCCGAAAGAGTAACCGACGGGCTTCTCGATACAATGGCTAAGCAGGACAAAATCTGCAAATACATGGATCTGCCCTTACAGCACTGTGACGGCGAAATCTTAAAGGATATGAACCGCACAGGCGACAGACAGTGGCTGACAGCGCTTATAAAGAAAATCCGTGACAAGGTTCCGGGAATCACTCTCAGAACAACTTTCATAACAGGCTTCCCCGGAGAAACAGAAGCACAGTTCACCGAGCTTGCGGAGTTTGCTCACGAGATTAAATTTGAACGTCTGGGCTGTTTTGCATACTCTCAGGAGGACGGAACGCCTGCGGCGGATTTCCCCAATCAGGTTGCCGACGCTGAAAAGGAGCACCGTGCCGAAATCATCATGGAACAGCAGGATGTCCGTGTGGGCGATTACTGCAACAGCAAGATCGGCACAGAAACCGAAGCGGTTGTAGAGGGCTACGACAGATATTCCGAAATGTTCTTCGGAAGAGATGCATCCTACGCCCCCGAAATTGACGGAATGATGTACTTCACAAGTGAAAACAAGCTTGCTCTGGGCGATTTCGTCAAGGTCAGAATTACAGCTAATTTAGATAATAATTTACTGGGTGAGGTTATTTCCTGACGCATAAAAATCAATAACAGAAAGGTATATATTTTATGAATCTGGCAAATAAACTTACAATGTTCCGAATTATACTTGTTCCTTTTTTCGTTGCCGCAATGGCATTTTCCCAGCATCTGGCTGCTCTCATAATCTTTGCGGTCGCAAGCCTTACGGATATGCTTGACGGAAAGGTTGCAAGAAAGTACAACATGATTACCGATTTCGGCAAATTCCTTGACCCTCTGGCTGACAAGGTGCTGGTTATCGGTGCGCTTCTCTGCATGGTTGAGCTTCACTATACAGCGGCGTGGCTGGTATGGGTAATCGTAGCAAGAGAATTCATGGTTTCAGGTATCCGCCTTGTGGCGGCAGGCAGTAAGGAGAAAATCGTTATTGCCGCCAACATCTGGGGCAAGCTCAAGACCGCTTCCACTATGGTTGCTATCTGCGTGATTCTGATTTTACACGCTCTCGCAGATTTCGGAATTGCTTTCGCATACACCCAGCTTATCAGCGATATTTTAATGTATATCTGCACAGCGCTTACGGTTATTTCGGGCGTGATTTATGTGTGGGATTATCGCAGAGTACTTAAGGATATGTAAAAAACAGGCGGCCTGCGGCCGCCTGTTTTAAGTGAAAAATTAAGAGTGAAGAGTGAGAAGTTACGGTGTCCGCTTTGCGGACAAATTTTTAAAATCGTCGCCGCAAGGCGACTCCATAACTATTAACTATTCATTTTTCACCATTCACTAAAAAAACCACCTGCTACGCAGGTGGATTTTGTTATCAGTCCCAGATGTCAGTGAAAAATTAAGAGTGAAGAGTGAAAAGTGAAAAGTGAAAAGTTACGGTGTCCGCTTTGCGGACAAATTTTTAAAATCGTAGCCGCAAGGCGACTCCATAACTATTAACTATTCATTTTTCACCATTCACTAAAAAAACCACCTGCTATGCAGGTGGTTTTTGTTATTAGTCCCAGATGTCGGGGAAGAGCATATCAAGTTCCTTGATATTCTTTTCGAGCACTGCTTCCTGTTCCTTAAGCTCAGCCTTACGCTTGGGAGTAAGGAAGGTCTTGTTAAGCTCGGAGCGTACCTCGTCAAGAGTTCTCTTGAGGGGTTCCTTACGACGCTTATACTGTGCCTTGCGTTCTTCCTTTTCCTGTCTTGCACGACGTGCACTTTCGATAGCTTCCTTTTCAGCTCTTTCAGCAGCAAGACGCTCTCTTTCTGCGGAAATACGCTTCTTTTCGCCTTCGATACGGTCTACGATTGCACCGTTGAGAGCTTCATAGTGAGCCTTAAGTTCGGGAGTTGCAAAACGGAGAGCCTTGATATAGTTCTTATCATCAGTAATTGTCTGGGGAAGATCGGGGATTTCATCCTCGCTCTTTAACTTGCATTCTGCAAGGAGCTTACCGATATAAGCTCTGGATTCTTCAATATCAATATCGAGAATCTTGTCAAAATATGTATCAGCTGTTTCAAATTCGCCGTCTTCAAGGAACATATATGCTCTCTTGATGAGGTTTTCCTTGTTAGCTGCGGTTGCTGTAACGATAGCGTCGGGAACAACTGCTGCTTCTTCAGGCTTGAGAATCTTTTCAACTGTATCAGAGATTTCTCTCATAAATTCGCTGTCTGTGCTGTCAAATGCGCAGTCCATCCATACAAGAGCTTCGGGGAGCTGCTGGAAACTGAGATTATCGCCGTTTAAAACGGGGAATAAGTGCTTTTCTTCGTCAGAAAGCTGTGCTGCAAAGCCATTCACCGCATAGCAAAGATAACCGTCGCAGCAGTCAGCAATATTCTTGAAGCCTGCAACCATGATACGGCTGTTTTCAATTGCATAAGCTATCTGTGCAGCCTTTTCGATTTCGTCCATATCCTTTAAGGATTCGGGAATATAGAAAACGTTGAAACCGAGGTTTTCTGTAAAGCGAAGGTTAAGACGATCGCCGTCAAGGTCACTGTCATTTGTTGCGTCTTCACGTGTGAGAACAAAAATATCATATTTCTTGTCCTGGGAGAAAACGTTGTTGGAAACTGTTACAGCTTCTGCAAGTGCATCAGTCATGCCGATATATGCAGCCTGCATTTCCTGTGTTGCATAGTGAAGGGCACGCTTATAGCTTTCATTTTCTGTGATTGCGGGAAGAGCTGTTACATTCTTTCTGCAGACAGGGAAGCGCTTTCCACCCTTTAATACATACTGAATTCCGTACTCGCAAAGGAGCTTCTGCCAATGTGTTTCGCTGTCCTCAGGGTCTGTAAGAATAAGCTCGTCAGCAATTTTTTCTGCTGCGGCAAAATTCATTGTATTTCTGAGGTATGTAATTCTGTTTATCTTCTTGATATCTGTCTTCGGAAGCATTGATTCAGCTCCGCAGCCGAGGCAGATGCTGCCGATATTTTCTGCGTCAGCCTGAATATCTCCGCCGCAGATTTTGCAACTTAAAGTATTTTCATACATTTCTCAGTGTCCTCCTGATTATATTTTAACACTTACATTAAGTATATAACAATTTCCGTATTCTGTCAATATTTTGTAATATGCTTTGTTTAATTCTGACTAAAAATTTTTAACACGGTTAGTTATTTTGTACACCCTTTTTTGAGAGCTTTCGGGCAGTCGGGCGGCGCTCGGGTTTTTATGCGCCGAAGGCGCATAAAAACAACGTGAGCAGGGCGAAGCCCTGCTCACGTTAATTTTGCGGCTTGCCGCAAAATCGTGCGCCGCAGCAGATTGTGAGTAATCCGCCGTTATTCTTCATTATTTGTCACGCCGACATTGCAAAAGGCGGAAACCACACTCCCTGTCTTAACCCAGCCTTAACATTTCATCAATACAGCCCTTTGCTTTCTGCATAACATCATCGGAAAGGAAGATTTCCTCGCCTTCGCCGTTAAGGCAGGCAAGAATATCAGGTAATGTTGTAGCTTTCATATCGCTGCAGATAAGCTTCTTGGAAAGGGGGTAGAACTTCTTTCCGGGGCAATCATACTGAAGCATGGCAACAATGCTGTTTTCTGTACCTATTATAAATTCCTTTGCGTCAGAATTCTTTGCAAAATTCATAATTCCCGTTGTGCTGCCCACATAATCCGCCATAGCTGTTACCTCGGCAGGGCATTCGGGATGAACGAGGAACAAAGCATCGGGGTGTGCCGCCTTTGCCTTTTCAACATCCTCACGGGTCATCATTGCATGAACGGGACAACCGCCCTTATAAAGCTCGAACTGCTTTTCGGGGAGCCGGGATTTTACGTAGGAGCCTAAGTTTATATCAGGGATAAACAGGATTTTGTCGTCATCCATTTTTCTGAGAATGTCAAGTGCGGAAGCGGATGTAACACATACATCGCACTCGGTTTTAAGCTCGGATGTGGTGTTGATATATGCAACAACCTTATGGTCAGGGAGCTGCTTCTTCATTTCACGAAGCTTTTCAACGCTGAGCTGTTCTGCCATAGGACAGCCCGCCTCGGAATTGCTGAGATAAACATGCTTTTCGGGAGAGAGAAGCTTTACAGTTTCAGCCATAAAACGTACACCGCACATGATTACGTTCTTCTGGGGAGCTTTCGCCGCCTGCTGGCTGAGTCCGAAGGAGTCGCCGATATAGTCTGCAATTTCCACAATCTCACGGTTTTCATATACATGAGCCAGAATACAGAAATCCTTTTCCTTTTTCAGCCTGATTATCTCATCCTGTAATTCTCTTATATTCATAAAACAGTTTTCCTTTCTCTGTTCTGTATGACTTTCTATGTTTGTGCAGATATTGCGGACCCGCAGGGTCCGCAATCCGCAATTTCCGCCGATGGCGGAAATTGCGGCTGCGGGCGGCGCTGCCGCCCGCAGCCCAAACCGCACCGCCCTCTGCCTTATCACCTATATTATACCGATTTTATACGCCCTTGTCAACGATTGTTTTGAGATTGACAAACATTGCTATGACTGATATACTATTTTATGTAAATACTTTATAAAGGTAGTAAAAAATGAAAAAATATCTTAAACTGCTGATTCCGCTGTCGCTTATTGCGCTGATATACCTTGTGTTTCATATTGTAGGAATCGGCTGTCCCATAAAATTCATTACGGGCGTTTCCTGTCCCGGCTGCGGAATGTCCAGAGCCTGCCTGTGGCTGCTTGCAGGAGATATAGGTAATGCATTCTACTTTCACCCGCTTTTCTGGGCAGTGCCGCTTTTTCCTGTTCTGTATATTCTCCGCGAAACAGGGAAGATGCCCAAAAAGGTGTACGAAATCTCTATTATAATCATCTGTATCCTGTTTCTTATGGTATGGATTGTCCGTATGTTTTCGGGAAGCGATGTGGTGGTGTTTGCACCCGACCAAAGCGCATTCGCAAGAGCAATCCGCATAACGAAGGAGCTTATGGGCTGACCGCATACAGCCGCATTTTCCGTCAATAATATACGGGAGGTGAGCTGTATGGCAACAGTAAAATTAAGCGGCGAAAATTTCCGCCTTGAGGTTACGGAAGCGAAAGTTCCTGTTCTTGTGGATTTCTACGCAGGCTGGTGCACACCCTGCCGTATGATCATGCCCCTGCTGGAGGATATCAGCGAGGAGCTTGCAGGCAGAGCAAAAATCGCGCGGGTTGATGTTACGGAAGAAACCGAGCTTGCTGATAAGTACCGTATACTTAATCTTCCCACAATGCTGATTTTCCGTGACGGCGTGGTAACCGACACCCTTGTTGGCGTATCGGGCAAACAACAGATAATGGCTTTGCTCCAATAAAAAAGCACATCTGATTTTTAAATCAGATGTGCGCTTTTTTTAGTTATTGATCTGAGGATACTGGGGTGTCTGTCCGTTGCCCGAAATCCACTGGTTGTAAGCGGCCGCCATTGCGTTTATGTTTCTGTTGATGAAATAGGTTGCAATAATTGTGCCGATACCGCCTGAAAGAAGGTTGATAAGCAGGTAAAGGAGAATTGTGCTTCCTGTTTCGGTAAAGTTCAGATTGTAACGGGGAGCATTCTTATGTAATCTGTCGCCCAGCTTGTAGAACCAGTAGTATGCGTAAATTCCGCAGGTAACAATACTGAGGAGAATGTACATACCAAGACCTGCAGTTTCTTCGCCGTCACCCTGGCACATCTGGTTGGTATCTCTTGCGATTTCATAAAGGTAATAAAGCTCGTAGATTCCGCATGTAACAATAGATAAAAGAACTATTGTCAGAAAATTTCTGTCCTGTTTAAGCATTTTTTAATTTCCTTTCTCAATTTATACCGTTATTATATAGTATATAGCGTATTTTGTCAAGTGCGGCAGACGCCTCATTCCAGGAAATACGACGCTTCCATATCTGCGGTGGCAAGAGCAAAAGCAAGGGGGTATTTTTCCAGAGCCTTGCCCACAAGATTGTTGTCTTCAGTTCCCGAAAAGCCCATATGCCAGCGTATCGCCATTGCTTCCTCACGGGAAAGACGCATAAATCCGCTTATCATATACACCGACTTTTCGCCGTGACCGTAGGGAAGGTCATCGTCAAACTTGTAGAAGGGAACGCTTTCCCATTTACCCTGCTCGTTTTTCACGTTACGCATTTCGGTTTTATAGCAGTCGATTTTGCACATATCGTGAAGAAGAGCAACAATGGCTATCTGCTCGTCGGTGTAGCTGAGCTTATAAAGCTCCTTTACACGGGGGCGCTCAAGATAATCCTTAAGACAGCGGTAGACGTTTATTGAGTGCTGGGCAAGTCCGCCCTCAAAGCTGCCGTGAAAACGGGTGCTTGCAGGTGCAACGAAAAAGTCGCACTTGTTTATAAGGTATTCAAGGAGCTTATCCGCACCCTCACGGGTGATGTTCTCTTTGTAAATTTCTATAAATTCAGCTTTTACAGCTTCGATGTCAACCATAACAGTACTCCTTTATAATATATCCGTTCCCATTTCGTTTTCGGGAACACCCGGGTTAAAGTAGGGCATTTTGTTGGGCTTGTTCTGATACATTACCGCCTGATTAGGACAACGGTGATAGCAAGCCTGACAGACAATGCACTTGTTGCCGAAGGTGATTTTTCCGTCCTTTATTTCTATATTTTCCGCAGGACAGTTTTTAACGCATTTACCGCAAAGTGTGCAGGCGGAAGAAACGGAAAACCGTTCGCCCATCTTTCCCCAGTTGCTTTTGTTTTCGTTGTAAAGCTTGTGCTTTCCGGGTTTGTCAGACGGAAAAGCCTTTTCTTCGCCGTTTTTTATGGAAGAAATGATTTTTCCGATTGCCACGGGAGCTTTTTTCAGCAGACCCTTGTTATATGGTTTAATAAGGGGTGTAGAGAAAACAGCGGTAAAGTTTTCAGGCATTTTCATTGTATAAACCCGCTTTATGTTCAGTCCGCAGTCTTTGGCATGGTTATAGGCAAATTTTGCCGCACTGCCTGCCGCACCGCCGTAGTTCAGAACAATCCACAGGGGCGCATCTGTTCTGACCTCTTTCATAAAATCAAAAACAGGTACGGGAAGACCGAAGGAATAAACAGGGCAGACGATTATAAGCCTGTCGTAAGCGGAAATGTCACCGTTCCACTGAGGGATGTACCGTATTTCTCCTCCGAGCTCTGCCCTTATCTGTTTTGCAAGCCACAGGCTGTTGTCTGTGCCCGAAAAGTAAAAAATGCCGTTCATAGATAATCCTCTGTAAATAAATGGTTAATCCCGCAGTCAGGTTGACGGCGGGATTATAAATTTTAATATTTCCTGAATTAAGAAAGAATGGAGTGCTCGTCGTTAGCGTCGAAGAGGTGAATCTTGTTAGGATCGATAGCGAGCTTAACAACATCCTGAGGACGAGCTGTGCAACGAGGAGATACTCTTGCAGAAAGCGGAATACCTTCACATGTGAGGTAGAGGTATGTTTCAGCACCGAGCATTTCTGTAACGTCAACGTTAGCTTCGATAACGCCTGTTGTAGCAGAGTTGATGAACATTTCTTCATCATGGATGCTTTCAGGACGAACACCGAGGATAACTTCCTTGTCAACGTAGTAGTTGAGAGCTTCAGCATCAACCTTAGCAGCAGGAATTTCAACGTAGAACTTTCTGCCTCTGGAAGTCTTGGTGTCTTCAGAACCGAATTCAACAGTGTACTTGCCGTTGATCATGAGGAGCTTAGCGTTGATGAAGTTCATCTGAGGTGTACCGATGAAGCCTGCAACGAACTTGTTAACAGGGTTTTCGTAAAGGTTGAGAGGAGAGTCGATCTGCTGGATGTAACCGTCCTTCATAACTACGATTCTGTCACCCATTGTCATAGCTTCGATCTGGTCATGTGTTACGTAGATAAATGTTGTACCGAGCTTCTTGTGGAGCTTGGAGAGCTCTGTTCTCATCTGTGCACGGAGCTTAGCGTCGAGGTTGGAAAGAGGTTCGTCAAGTAAGAATACCTGAGGATCACGAACGATAGCACGACCTAAAGCTACACGCTGTCTCTGACCACCGGATAAAGCCTTGGGCTTTCTGTCGAGAAGGTGAGCGATGTCAAGGATCTTAGCAGCTTCTTCAACGAGCTTCTTGATTTCATCCTTGGGAACCTTTCTGAGCTTTAAGCCGAAAGCCATGTTTTCAAATACTGTCATATGAGGATAGAGAGCATAGTTCTGGAATACCATTGCGATATCTCTGTCCTTAGGAGCAACGTCGTTTACGAGTCTGTCGCCGATGAATAATTCACCTTCGGAAATTTCTTCAAGACCAGCGATCATACGGAGAGTTGTGGACTTACCGCAGCCGGAAGGACCTACGAAGATAATGAATTCCTTATCCTTGATGTTCATAGAGAAGTCGGAAACGGCTACAACGCCGCCGGGGTATCTCTTATATATGCCTCTGAGTGATAAACTTGCCATTTTTGAGTGACCTCCTGTGGGTTATTTTTTTACATTATTTATAATATCAAAAATTTTTAAAAAATGTAAGTACCTAATTGACTAAAAATCATTTGAGTGCTTTATGTAAAATCACGAAGACTTATAAAAGCCGAATGTTTTCAACCTTTTTTGTAGTAAATATGAACAAAAAAAGGGCTCTTTTCTGCTTTTTCAAGCCGTTCTTCCGCCTTTCAGAAAAAATTTTTGTTCACTTTGCTTACTGTGCGCATTAATTTTTGTTGATTTTACATCATATAATTCATCAAAGGATAAAAAACGCATTCGTTTTTTGTACTATTTTGCCGAAAGGAGCGTATTATGCTGAACAAACGCTTTACAAGGATACTGCTTTCTGCGGTTATTCTGATAACCGCCGTTACCGCTGTGATATGCAATGTTTCCGCTGATGAGCCTGACGGAAGCACCGCCGCACTTGTCGCCGCTTTTATAGAGGAAAACGGATATAAGGTATCCTCACCGCTCACAAAAGAAATTACTATTCCCTCAGAATTTTCCGACGTTTATGAAAAGTACAACGAGCTTCAGAGGAGGCAGGGCTTTGACCTCAGACGGCACAAGGGAAAAAGCGCTGTTTCATATACCTTTAATGTAACAGGGTATGTCGATAAAAACGGAAAGCCCGACTCCGACGTGCAGATACATATAATAGTATGTGACGGGAAAATCGTTGCCGCCGATATTGCAAGCACAAGGCTTGACGGATTTATGGAAGCGGTCCGAAAATAACAAGCGTGCCGCTTGACCCTGTTCCTGCCTTTTGAAATATTCTGCTTTGCCGAAGTAAGCAAAACGGCAGGTAAAACCGAGCGAAGCGAGAATTAAAACAAGCGTGCCGCTTGACCCTGTTCCTGCCTTTTGTAATATTCCGCTTTGCCGAAGCAAGCAAAACGGCAGGTAAAACCGAGCGAAGCGAGAATTAAAACAAGCGTGCCGCTTGACCCTGTTCCTGCCTTTTGCAATATTCCGCTTTGCCGAAGCAGGCAAAACGGCAGGTAAAACCGAGCGAAGCGAGAATTAAAAGTTTTTGCCAAGCTTTTTTCAAAAAGCGGAGCGTGCCGCTTGACCCTGTTCCTGCCTTTTGTAATATTCCGCTTTGCCGAAGTAAGCAAAACGGCAGGTAAAGCGAGCGAAGCGAGAATTAAAAGTTTTTGCGCAGCTTGCTGCTTAGCTTCTTTTCAAAAAGCGGAGCGTGCCGCTTGACCCTGTTCCTGCTTTTTGTAATATTCTGCTTTGCATACAATTTATTTAATACGTCGGCGCAGCCGACACCATAACTATTCACTATTCGCTATTCACTATTCGCTATTCACTATTCATTATTCATTAAAAAAAGGCGGTCTGCGACCGCCTTATTTTACTTATTGATAAGGTTGAACTTGCCGATAAGGGGTAATTCCTTCGCCTTACCCTGTGCGGCGTTCACAATACCGAACACCATGCCTGCAATGGGTGCTGCCCAGAACACGAAACTGAGAACAGAGCCAACGGAAGCCTTGATAAAATCGGGGAGCACGGGGATATGCCACCAGATATTTGTTATAATACCGCCTGCTGTACCGATAATAGCGGAAGCGATAAGGAGAATAAGCGCCTGGTTTGCGTGGAATTTGCCGAAACGGGATTCGGGAGCTGCCACAAGAGGCAGGAAAAACAGGATATTTATATAAGCCACAGCGCAGAGCACCTTGTTCTTTTCGATGTCTTCCTTATCGAAGGAGCTTGTGCTGTCAACTATATTGATTCCCTGATTCTGAGTTGTATTATTTGTGTTGTTTGTGTATGTATTTGCAGTTTCCTGTGCAGCGCCGCATGAATGACAGAACTTTGTGCCGTCATCGAGCTTGCTGCCGCAGCTGGGGCAAAATGCCATAATTTATCATTCCTTTCAGTTGTTTTAATTATTTTATCACGGTATATTCAGGTTGTCAAGAGTTAAGGAAGCTTTCCGCACCTTTTAATATCTCCTTGTCCTGCTGCCAGTTGAGTCTTTCAAGTGCCTGTTCATAGGGGAGAAGATACTCCTCGTCGATTTCAGATTCCTGAAGCTCGGATTTTTTATACTCATAGAATGCCAGATAAAAAGCACCCGTTTTCTCGGTGTTTTCAAGGGTTGTAAAGGTGTACTCCATGCGAAAGCCGTCAACAAGCTCTGCGGAAATCCCTGTTTCCTCCATTATTTCACGCAGTGCGCTTTCCTTTTCGGTTTCGCCGTACTCCACATGACCCTTGGGAAAGCCTATATGTCCGCTTTTGGTTTTTACCAGCAGATAACGGCGTTCATTATCCTTGTCGGTATAAAGCACAGCTCCGCTTGTTTTTTCATACCTGGGGTAAAGCTTTGATTTAAAATATTTTTCGGTGAATTCCACTGCTTTCATTATGTTGCATTCCCAGCAGATTTCCGTGCCTGCCATATTTTCGGGGACAACCACCCATTTTTCTTCAACGTCGTCCTCACGGCAGATTACTCCCACAACCATACCCGTAAATTTTTCCACGGGAGTATCAACACCCAGGATATATGCGTCCTGTTCTTCTCCGTCGGGAGCTGTTATTCCTTCAATATAGCCGTAATTCACGGGATATATCATGTCGTGGTGCTCGGGATGCACCGAACCCAGAGGGCGGTCAACAGTGACGGTAACGATTGTACCCAGAACGGGGAAGGTCTTCTTAGCCATGGTTTTCTCCTTTCTTCAGAAGAGGGCGGGAAG
>JAGALB010000029.1 GCA_017625405.1 Ruminiclostridium sp.
CTAATAGTGAATAGTGAATAGTTGAGGAGCGCCCTTTCGGGCGCATATTTTAAAATCTATCGGCGAAGCCGATACCATAGTTTTTCACTCTTCACTTTTCACTTTTCACTGACATTTGAAACCTGCGGTTTTAAATGTCTAAATCCTGTGCGTAGCGTGCGTTTGCTTCGATGAACTCTCTTCTGGGTTCAACCTTGTCGCCCATGAGAATAGAGAAAATCATATCTGCCTTCATTGCGTCCTCTAAGCTTACCTTGAGCATTGTACGTGTTTCGGGGTTCATGGTTGTTTCCCAGAGCTGGTCGGGGTCCATTTCACCAAGACCCTTATATCTCTGTACTTCAACCTTACCGCCGCTTTCGCCTGAAAGCTCAGCGATATATGCGTCACGTTCCTCATCGGAGAATGCGTATCTTACCTGCTTGCCCCTGAATACCTTGAACAGCGGAGGCTGTGCCAGATAAACGTGGCCGTTTTCGATAAGAGGACGCATAAAGCGGAAGAAGAAGGTAAGGAGCAGTGTTCTGATATGTTCACCGTCAACGTCGGCATCGGCCATGATGATAACTCTGCCGTAGCGGAGCTTGGTGATGTCGAAATCCTCGCCTACGCCTGTACCGAGAGCCTTTACCACAGGTACAAGCTTTTCGTTGTTGTAAACCTTGTCCACACGTGCCTTTTCAACGTTGAGCATCTTACCCCAGAGAGCAAGAATAGCCTGGAAAGCACTGTTTCTGCCCTGCTTTGCAGAGCCGCCCGCAGAGTCACCCTCGACGATGTAGATTTCGGTTTTGGTTGTATCCTTTTCGTAGCAGTCCGCAAGCTTACCGGGAAGACCCGCACCGTCGGCAACCGACTTACGCTTTGCTTCCATAGCTCTCTTTGCTGCGTCACGTGCAGCCTGAGCGTTGATAGCCTTGGTAACTACGATATTTGCAGTTTCGGGATGCTCTTCAAAATAATATGTGAGCTTTTCGGTTACGATTTTATAAACAATGGGTGTTACTTCGGGGTTACCCAGCTTACCCTTTGTCTGTCCTTCAAATTCACATTCGGGAAGCTTTACGGAAATTACCGCATTGATAGCTTCACGGATTGCTTCACCCGACAGAGGCACGAATTCCTTCTTTTCTTCCTCGCCCTTCTTGGATTTCTTCGCCTTGTTCTTGGGGTTGGCTTCCTGATAAGCCTTTGCAAAGTCGTTGATTACCTTGTTTAAGGCTCTCTTGAAGGATACCTCGTGTGTACCGCCGTCAATGGTGTGGATGTTGTTTGCGAAGGAGCGGAAGGATTCGCTGTTGAAGTCGGTGTTGTACTGGAACGCAACCTCAACGGTAACATCGTCGATAAGGCCGTCAAGATAAATTACGTCGGGGTGGAGAACCTCCGCACCACGCATTTTCTGAAGCCATTCAACATAGCTTATAATACCGCCCTCGTATCTGAGGCTTTCGCCCTTTAAGTCGTTTTCGTCACGTGCGTCGGTGATATTGATAAGGATACCGCCGTTCAAGAACGCCTGTTCACGGAGTCTGTCAAGCAGTATATTGTAATCATAGTTTGTATCGTGGAAGATTTCACCGTCAGCCTTGAAGCGTACCCTTGTACCTGTCTTGGAGGTCTTGCCGGTAATCTTCATCTGTTCGTCGTAGTGACCACGTTCAAAACGCTGGAAGTGGATATTCGTACCGTCGTAAACCTCAAGCTCAAGCCATTCGGAAAGAGCGTTTACTACGGAAGCGCCTACGCCGTGCAGACCGCCCGAAACCTTGTATCCGCCGCCGCCGAACTTACCGCCTGCGTGAAGAATCGTATATACTACGGTAGCTGCGGAAATGCCCTCCTTGGGGTGAATACCTGTAGGGATACCACGGCCGTTGTCGGTAACTTCAATTACGTTTCCGGGGAGAATGCTGACATTGATTTCCGAGCAGTAGCCTGCCAGAGCTTCGTCAATAGCGTTGTCCACGATTTCGTAAACCAGGTGATGCAGACCGCTTGGGCCTGTTGAACCGATATACATACCGGGGCGCTTTCTTACCGCCTCAAGACCTTCTAAAATCTGAATGTCGTCGGCACCGTATTCATGGTTTACTACCTTTGTGTTTTCATCCATTTCTGTAACCATTCCTTAACTTTTGATATATTCCTGAATAAATAATATATATATTTTTAAATAGTATAAACCATTATATCATATAACAACAAAAATTTCAAGTTATTTTTATGTTTTTTTACTTAAATTCAGAATAAAAATTGACAAATGAAACATTATATGTTATATTATTTATAATTTACGGCAATACCGCTGTAAATTGATGAAATTATAGGGAAAACAGAAAGGAAATTATTATGACAATGCGTAAATTCAAAAAGGCACTCTGCGTATTCGCAGCAGTGGCAATGATGCTCTGCCTCAGCTCATGTATGGCAATGGAAAACGGACTTATCATCAATGCAGACGGTTCTGTAAGACTCTTCTGCGACACAACCGTTGAAGAAGAAATGCTTTCTTCCATGGAAATGACAAAGGAAGACTTTGTACAGAGCATCAAGGACAGCGAATCCTCCGAAAGCTACGAAGGCTTTGAAACAGAAGTAATCGAAACAACAATCGATGGCAAGAATCATGTAGGCTGCCGTTACTACAAGGATATGACAGTTGACGAGGTCAATTCCTACGTACAGGGTGATGCAGACGTAAAGTCCAGCTACTCCATCGTTGAAGAAGGCGGCAAGCTCACCGTAACAATCACTTACACAAACAGCGGCGAAGAAGGCGTAGAATCAACAGACGAAATGAGCCAGTATGTTGCTGAGGGTATGATGACCACAAAGCAGTCTGTAACCGCTCCCTACGAAGTAATTGAAACAAACGGTGTTGTTGATGAAGCAACAGGCACAGTAACATGGGATACACTGGAAGTATTCATGGGTACAGTAAAGGAAGCTACTTACACAGTTACATACAAGACTTCCTCCGGTGCTCCTCTCGGCCTTATCTTCGGTATTGTTGCAGCAGTGCTCATCATCGCAGCTGCAGTTATCGCTTTCCTCGTAATCAAGAAGAACAAGGAACCTCAGATTCCCCAGGCAGCAGCTGATTTCTCAATGCCCGCTGAAACAAATTCCGTTCAGACAGAAGCTCCCGTTCAGGAACCCGCTCAGGAAGCACCTGCTGAAGAAGAAGCTCCCGCAGCTGAACAGCCCCAGGAAAAGGTTTGCGCTATCTGCGGCGCTAAGGTAAGTGCAGACGACCAGTTCTGCTCCGTTTGCGGCGAAAGAGTGTAAAGATTATTGAGGAAAACCCTTTTGTAAAAGGGCTTTTCCTCAAACTCCTTTCCGAAAACTTTTAATTTTAATTTAAGCCTGACAAGGTAATTTACCCTGTCAGGCTTAAATCATTATTAAAGTCTTTGGAAGGGGGTACGGGGGAGAACCTTTCTACAGAAAGGTTTCCCCCGATCTCTATACAAGCATTCCGCGTAAGCCTTCGAGGATACGTTTTTCCTTACGGGAAACCTGCACCTGAGTAAGATTCAGCAGTTTTCCCGTTTCACTCTGGGTAAGTCCCTTCCAGTACCGCAAAAAAATCAGCCTGCGCTCCTCTGCCTCAAGAGTACCGAGGCATTGCCCCAGTGCGATAATCTCGGTAGCCTTTGCCTGAGGCGGCTCAACGGGCAGGTCATATTCGCTGCCGTTTTCGTTATCGCCTGTAAGGGAAAGTGTAGGCTGAGTGGCGGAAACAGCTTCGGTTATCTGCTCTTCCGTCACCTCAAAATAAGCGGCAAGCTCTGCAATGGTAGGCTCATGCCCCGTCTTTGAGCATTCCTCCCTGCGCCTTGCGATTTTCAGGGACAGCTCCTTTAAGCTGCGGCTTACCCTGACTGTTCCGCCGTCACGGAACAGCCTTTTGATTTCTCCCAGAATAACAGGCACCGCATAGGTTGAAAACTGCAGCCCCCTGTCCTCGTCAAAGCCCTTTGCCGCTTTCACAAGCCCCATACAGCCTGCGGAATACAGCTCCTCATACTCTATTCCCCTGCCTCTGAAGCGGTTGGCAAGGGAATGCACCAACCCCAGGTTTTCGCTTATAAATTCATCTGTCAGTCTGTTCATTTCTCGTCACAAGCCTTTTTGTCATGGTTACGGTTGTTCCCTTTCCCTCGCTGCTTTTCACCTTCAGCTTGTCCATAAAGCTTTCCATAACCGAAAAGCCCAGCCCTGAACGCTCCGTTTCGGGCGAGGTGGTGAAAAGCGGCTCCATAGCCTTTTTTACATCGGGAATACCGCAGCCTTTATCCTTTATCCTTATGTAGAGAGTATCGCTTCCCACAATTCTCAGCTCCATCTGAATATCGCCTATCTTATCCTTGTAGGCATGAACGATGCAGTTGGTAACCGCTTCGGAAACTGCCGCCTTTATATCGTTTATTTCCTCGATTGTAGGGTCAAGCTGGGAAGCAAAGGCGGTGGCACACATACGTGCAAGTCCCTCGTTCCTGGAATATGCGGGGATTGTGATTTTCATGGAATTTGTGATGTCTTTCATTTTTTCTGCTCCTGTCCTGTTAATTTTTCAAGTCCTGCAAGCTTCAGCATTTTTCTGATGTTCGGGCGTGGGTTTTCTATGACCGCCTTGCCGCCCCAGCCCGAAATAACCCGTAACCGCCCCATAACAAGACCGATACCCGAGCTATCCATGAAATCCACCTCCGAAAAATCAAATACCACAACCGACGGCGTTGAGCGCTCCAGCTCCCCGTCGATGAAGTACCTCATTTCGGCGGCGGAATGATGGTCTATCTCTCCGCTGAGAAAGATAATCAGCTTGTCGCCGCTGTTGCTTATTTTTACTGACATAATGCACACCCTTTCTGAATATAATTTTATCTTCAGGCTGATTATATCACGTTATCAATGAGAAATTTGTCACTTTCGGGAAGGGCGGTCAGCAAACTGATTTTCCCTTTATCAACCACGTGATAACGAGAAGCCTTTTAAATCCGTCGCCGTCAGGCGGCACGCCTCAATACTTCCAGATGTATTTCTTCTTTTCCTCACCGAACATTCCGCGGCGGATAAAATCCTCAATAAGGATTGCGGGCAGCGAAAAAACAAACCATATACATAAAAACAGAAGACATACCTGCCCCATGATGTTAAAGGGCAGATCGCTGTAATCCCAGACCTCCATACCGAAACCAAGGTTTACAATAACACCGCAGATAAACTCGGCGGTGGTTATTATCAGTCCGCCCAGCGCCATCTGGGCAATAACAGGTATATCCTTTCTGAAAAAGCTGTTAAGTCCGCCCACCCATACAAGGCAGAGTCCGCCTGTTATGAACATTGACGGATGGGTATGCCCCCTGTAAAGTATCTCGATTGCTCCGTAAATGAAGCCCCCTGCAAGAAAAATGACTGTCTGTCGGAAAAATTCCTCTGTAAAGCTGTTTGTTTTCATGGTAACCCCTCCCCAGGTAAAAATGTAAAATCATTGTTTGCATTTACCGTGAAAATTATACATATAATGTTGTGAACAAGCATAGAGGGAGGATAATATGGTAAAACAACTGGTTGCGGCATTCTTATGTGTTTTTGCCGCAGTAGGCGGCAGCTTGCCGCCCGAAGAGCCTGTAACGGGTGCAAGGGCGTCGATTCTTATAGAACGGGAAACGGGTCAGGTGCTTTATGAGCATAATGCCGACGAAAGACTGCCCATAGCGTCGGTTACAAAGATAATGACCCTGCTGATAACAGCGCAGGAGATAAATGCAGGCAACCTCACCTTTGAGGAAACGGCGGTCTGCTCCGATTATGCGGGGAGCATGGACGGCTCGGTGATATGGCTGGAAAAGGGCGAGGAAATGTCAGTGGGCGACCTTATAAAATCGGTGGTTATCGCCTCTGCAAACGACGCCTGTGTGATGCTGGCGGAGCATATCGCAGGCAGCGAAAGCGCCTTTGTGGAGAGAATGAACAAAACCGCCGCAGAGCTTAAAATGACAAACACGAATTTTATGAACTGCGTGGGATATGACCACGAAAACCACTATTCTACCGCAAGGGATATTGCGGTAATGGCGGGAGAGCTGAGAAAATACGACTATTTTGATGAATTTCTGCTGACACGCCTTGACAGTGTGCGGACAGGGACAAAAAGAGAAACCCAGCTGCTGAACACAAACAAGCTGATTACCTCGTACAGCGGAATAACGGGTCTGAAAACAGGAACTACCGACGGCGCAGGCTGTTGTCTGTGTGCTACGGCAAAAAGAGGAAATATGTCGCTTATTGCGGTGGTGCTGGGCTGCAAGGACGACGAACAGCGGTTCACCGAAGCGGAAAAGCTGCTGGATACGGGCTTTGACGGCTTTGAAAAGGTAATCCTCCGCCCCGATACCTCGGAGCTTGTGGAGGTGGCGGTGGACGGAGGCGTGAAAAAGACGGTGGACACACGGTTTTCGGGAGTTTCCGACGTGGTGCTGGAAAAGGGTACGGCAACGGAAATAGATTTCCATTACAGCCGCACCGAAAAGATATCCGCACCTGTGGAACAGGGGCAGACCCTCGGTTTTGTCACCATGCTTTCGGGGGATGAGATAATAGGCTCGGCAAAAATAGTTGCCGCCGAGGAGGTGGAAGCCCTGGATTATGGAAAGTGCTTAAGTGAGATTTTCGGTATGCTGTTCACATTCTGAATCGGTTATTTATCAGAAGAAGCATACCGGTTTGATATAAATGGCAAAAAAGTTATATTATTTATGTATATATTCTACAAAAATACAGAAATTTGTCATTTTTTTGACAAAAAACCCTTGATTTCTCAAAAGTTTTGTTATATAATCAAATCATAATCCATATTGTATTTTTTAAGCCCGGTCCTGCGGGCTTTCTTTTTTTGTGTTGCAAAATACGCAAATATGCTGTATAATAAGAAATAACACAAAAAACATATGCGGAGAAAAAACATGAGAATACTTGCTATTGAAACCTCCTGCGATGAAACCGCTGTTGCGGTTGTTGAGGACGGAAGAAAAATCATATCAAATATAGTTGCCACCCAGATTGAGGAGCATAAGCTCTACGGCGGTGTTGTTCCCGAAATTGCCAGCCGCAGACACTGCGAAAGCATTGTTGCCGTAGTGAATGAGGCTCTTGAAGCTGCGGAAATGAAGCTCTGTGAGGTTGACGCAATCGCCGTGACCTACGCTCCCGGGCTTATCGGTGCGCTGCTGGTAGGCGTGAACTATGCCAAGGGGCTTGCCCTTGCTTCGGGAAAGACGCTTATTCCCGTGCATCACATAAAGGGTCATATTGCCGCCAACTACATTGCCCATGAGGACCTTGCGCCTCCCTATCTCTGTCTTGCGGCGTCGGGCGGACATTCCCACATTATGCGTGTAAGCGACTACACCACTTTTGAAACCATAGGCAGAACCCTTGACGATGCGGCAGGCGAAGCCTTTGACAAGGCGGCACGTGCTATGGGCTTCTCCTATCCCGGCGGCGTGCATATCGACAAGGCGGCAAAAAACGGCGATCCGAAGAAATACAGGCTTCCCCGCCCCAAAACCCAGAATCCTTATGATTTCAGCTTTTCGGGACTTAAAACCAATGTTATAAATCTTGTACACAACGCAAATCAGAAGGGTGAGGAGATTGATATTGACAGTCTTGCGGCATCCTTCCAGTACACGGTTGCGGATATACTTTCTTCGAGATTTGTTCAGGCGGCAGAGGATTTCGGCTATAAGACCGCTGCCCTTGCAGGCGGTGTTGCGGCAAACTCGGCTCTTCGGGGAATGCTGACAGAACGCTGCGAAAAGAAAGGTATAAAGCTCTATATCCCCCCTGTCAGCCTTTGCGGTGACAATGCGGCAATGATAGGCAGCCAGGCTTTCTTTGAATATCAGGCAGGAAATGTTGCCGACGGCAGCCTCAACGCCGTAGCAACAATGCCGTTATAAAAACAGGCGGTCGTAAGACCGCCTGTTTTTTAATGAATAGTGAAAAATGAATAGTGAAAAATGAATAATTGTGGTACCGCCTTACGGCGGTGTTTTGAAAGGCTTTTCCCCGAGGAGAAGCCCTTTTAATCCGTCGGCGTCAGCCGACACCATAACTATTCACTTTTCACTATTCGCTATTCATTAAGCAAGGCGGCACAGCGTGCCGCCTTATTTTTATTCTTCCACAAAAGCAATGGGGTCGATCCATCTGCCGTTTTTGGTGATACCGAAATGGAGATGCGGGTCAAGCTTACATTCGATTTCGCAGGTATTTCCCACCTGACCGATGATTTCTCCCATTTTTACTTCCTGCCCTGCCTTTACATTGAGGCTTTCGGCAAGACCGCAGTAATGCCCCTCGATACCGTCGCCGTGGTCAATAATCACATACACGCCCCACAGCGGGTCATCGCTGATTTCCTTGACAGTACCCTTCATGCAGGAAGCCACCGCAGTACCCTCTGCAGCGGCAATATCTGCGCCGTCATGGGTTTTCCACACGTCAAGGGTCACGCTTTTCACCAGCTCGCCGTTGCTGTAAGGGTTGATGATTTCGCCTGTAACGGGCATTGTCTTCGGATTTGAGAAGAACAGCCCCGTTTCGCTGTCATCCGCTTCGGTTGTGGTTTCCTCGGGGGTTTCCTTGGGGATTCCCGTCTGTTCGATTCCCACATCAGCCGTTTCGTAGATGAAAACATTGTCCTCGCTTCCCGAAAAACCGTCGGGAGCTTCGCTTACTGTACCCTTGTATGCGGCGTAGGTAGAAATGCCCACAGCGGCAATACTCAGAACAAGCGCAGCCGCAAAGCCTTTTCCCTGAAGACCGTTTCTGAATGTTACTTTTTTCATAATATCCGTTCCTTTCGTAGTGAGAAATTAAGTTTGTGTCCTTATATTGTCCCTTTTCAGGGGATTTATACATAAGTTTTTTCATAAATTTGTAATTACTTAAGACTAAAAATCCCCTGAATTTAAGTATTTTAACGATTATTAAGCAATTTTAATTATAGTTATTGCATTTTTCCCGATTTTGTGCTACAATACTTACTGATTTGGTTTTTAACATTAAAGCGATGTTACGCAGAAAGGAAATATCATGGATACAAACAAGCTTTATGAACTCTGGCTTGAAAAAGCCGTTGAAGACGCTGATTTAAAAACAGAACTCGAAAGCATCAGAGGTAAGGAGGAAGAAATTTCCGACCGTTTCTACCGTGAGCTTGAATTCGGTACAGGCGGCCTCAGAGGCGTTATCGGCGCAGGTACAAACCGCATGAACTACTACACAGTATGTAAGGCTACACAGGGTCTTGCCGCTTACTTAAAGCAGGTAAAGCCCGAAGGCGCTGCAGTTGCGGTTTCCTACGACAGCAGAATCAAGTCTGATTATTTTGCAAAGTCCGTTGCTGAAGTTCTTTCCGCAAACGGCATCAAGGTATACATCTACACAGAGCTTATGCCTACTCCCATGCTTTCTTGGGCAGTAAGAGCCTGCAAGTGTGACGCAGGTGTTATGGTAACAGCTTCCCACAACCCCGCAAAGTACAACGGCTACAAGGTTTACGGACCCGACGGCTGCCAGCTTACAATTGACGCTGCTGACAGAGTGCTTGCTGAAATCAACAAGATTGACGTATTTGAGGGCATCAAGTCCGCAAAGTTTGAAGACGGCCTCAAAAACGGTCTTATCAACTACATCGGCGATGACATCATCGACGCATACATGGCTGAAGTGAGAAAGCAGTCCCTCCACCCCGACGTATGCGCAACCGCAGGCTTAAAGGTAGTTTACACACCTCTCAACGGTACAGGCAACAAGCCTGTCCGCCGTATTCTCGACGAAATCGGCATCAAGAACGTTGTGGTTGTTCCCGAACAGGAAATGCCTGACGGCACATTCTCCACCTGTCCTTATCCGAACCCCGAAATCAAGGAAGCGTTAAAGCTTGGCTTAGAGCTCTGCAAGAAGGAAAAGCCTGACTTACTCCTTGCTACTGACCCTGACTGTGACCGTGTAGGTATCGCTGTTCCCGACGGTGACGACTACGCTTTATTCACAGGTAACGAAGTAGGTGCAATGCTTCTCGAATATGTTGCAAAGGAAAGAATCGCTCTCGGTACAATGCCGAAGAATCCTATTGCTGTAAAGACAATCGTAACAACAGATATTACAAGAGCTATCGCAAAGAAGTACGGCGTTGAGCTTATCGAAGTTCTCACAGGCTTCAAGTTCATCGGCGAACAGATCGGCTTCCTCGAAGAAAAGGGCGAAGAAGACCGCTACATTTTCGGCTTTGAAGAAAGCTACGGCTATCTTGCAGGCGGCTATGTAAGAGATAAGGACGCTGTTGTGGCTTCCATGCTTATCTGCGAAATGGCTGCTTTCTACCGTGCACAGGGCGTTTCCCTCATCGAAGCAAGAAAGAAGATGTATGAGGAATACGGCTCCTACTGCAATACTCTTGATACCTTCGCATTTGAAGGCGCAAGCGGTATGGCAAAGATGCAGGAAATCATGAACAATATGCGTACTGATTATCCCGCAGAAATCGCAGGCGCAAAGGTTATCGCAATGGCTGACTACGAGGCTTCAAAGAAGGTTGACATCGTAACAGGCGAAGAAACTGTGATTGACCTTCCCAAGTCCAACGTAATCACACTCTACCTTGAAGGCGGTGCAAGCCTTGTAATCCGTCCCTCAGGTACAGAACCCAAGATCAAGATCTACTACACAACTGTTGGCGCAACCAACGAAGAAGCTGCCGCACTCCAGAAGAAGTACGCAGAAGCTTTCACAAAGATTGTAAACGGATAATAAAACAGGCGGTCGTAAGACCGCCTGTTTTATTATAGTGAAAAGTGAAAAGTAAAAAGTGAAAAGTTACGGTGTCGCCTGACGGCGACGAATCAAAATGGCTTCTCCTTGGGGAGAAGCCTTTCAAAACACCGCCGTAAGGCGGTACCACAATTATTCACTATTCGTTATTCATTTTTCATTATTCATCAAAAAAACAACTCCCCTCAAATCAAAATTCTGTTATTTTAATAATTGCAACAGGCGGTGGGGAATGATATAATAAATAAGACTGTTAAAATATAATCAAAGGAGGGCTTTTTATGGATATAACTGAAGTTTTAAAGGAGCTTTGCTCTGCGGCAGGCGTTTCGGGCGCAGAGAACAAAGCCTGCGTGGTGGCACTTAAGCATCTGAGAAAATTTGCAGACAATGCGACAATGGATAAGTTCGGCAACGTTACCGCATTCATCGGTGACAGAAGTAACGGCAAAAAGACTCTTATGCTGGAAGCGCATATTGACGAAATCGGCTTTATTGTTTCATATATCGACGACAAGGGCTTTATAAAGGTAGGCGAATGCGGCGGCACAGACCGCAGACTCTATGCGGCGCAGACCGTGACCGTTCACGGCGAATGCCCCGTAAGAGGCGTTATCGCTACCCTGCCCCCTCACGTAAACAGCGACACAAAGAAAGCAATGAAGGCTGAGGATATTGTTATTGATACAGGCTATACAAAGGAAGCTCTCGGAAAACTCGTTTCTCTCGGTGACAGAGTTACTATCGACAGCCGCTTTGTAACCCTGAAGGGCACACGTGTAAGCGGCAGAGCAACCGATGACAGAAGCGGTGTTGCAGCGGTTTTATACGCACTTTCCCTTTTACAGGGCAAGGAAACCGATTATAATATTGCGGTTCTGTTTGCTTCCCAGGAGGAAACAGGCAGCCGTGGCGCAAAAATCGGCGCATTTAATCTTGACGCAGATTTCTGTCTTGCTACCGACGTGAGCTTTGCATACACCCCCGGCTGTAAAAAGGAAAAATGCGGCGAAATGGGCAAGGGCGCAATGATAGGCGTTTCCCCTGTTCTTGACCGTGAAGTTACCGAAAAGCTGAAGAAAATTGCCGCTGAAAAGGAAATTCCTGTTCAGTTTGAAATAATGGGCGGAGAAACAGGCACTGACGCAGATGAAATCAGCACAGCAAAGAACGGTGTGCGCACAGGTCTTCTCTCTATCCCCCAGAAATATATGCATACCCCTGTCGAGGTGGTTGACACCGGGGATATAAAGGCGGTAGGCGAGCTTATGGCGCAGTTTGCTATGGGAGGTGCTTTATAATGAATTTATCACTTCTTGAAAGACTTACAACAATTTGCGGTACAAGCGGCAACGAGCAGGCTGTACGTGATTTTATCATTTCAAAGCTCCCTTCGGACTGCGAAAAGACCGTTGACAACATGGGCAACCTTATCGTAACCAAAAAGGGTAAGGCAACCCCGAAAAACAAGGTTATGATATGCGCTCACATGGACGAGGTGGGCTTTATTGTCACAAGTATAACTGACGACGGCTATCTTAAATTCACAACCGTCGGCGGAATCGTACCCTCTGCGGTTTTCGGCAGAAGAGTTACCTTCGGGGAATTTACGGGCATTATTGCAGAGCGTCCCGTGCATATGGTAAAGGGCGACGACAAGGACAAGCAGCCTCAGATTGACGAGCTGGTCATCGACATCGGCGTTACCTCGAAAAAGGAAGCGGAAGAGCTTGTTTCCTTAGGTGATTACTGCTATTTTGAAAATGACTTCTTCCTTTTCGGCGAGGACAGACTCCACGCAAAGGCGCTGGACGACAGACTGGGCTGCATGATGATGATAGAAATGCTGAACGCTGAGCCGGAATATGACCTTACCTGCGTGTTTACCGTTCAGGAGGAAATCGGAACAAGAGGCGCAGGCTGTGCGGCATTTACCGTAAATCCTGGCTTTGCAATTGTTCTGGAATCCACAACTGCCTGTGATATTTCTGGCAGCGACGACGAAAACAAGGTGTGCTGCTTCGGCGAGGGTGCGGTTGTTTCCTTTATGGACAGAAGCACAATCTATGACCGTGAATTGTATAAGCTTGCCTTTAAGACTGCGGAGGAAATCGGCGTAAAGTGCCAGACCAAGACAAAGGTTGCGGGCGGCAACGACAGCGGCGCAATCCACAAGGCGGCAGGCGGAATCCGTACCACGGCAATTTCCGTGCCTACCCGTTATCTCCACACAGCCTCCTGCGTGGTTGATTTAGCGGATGTAAAGGCGACGGAAAAGCTTGCAGCGGCAATGTACAAGAAGCTCTGCGAATTATGATAACACGCATTACGGAAAAGGAGGAGCTGGAAAAGGCTCTTGACGCCTTTTCGCCCGATGTTTTCACGGGGAAAATCAAGGCGCTTTATGAAGCCTACGGCTTTTCCTATCCTTTTCTTAAATTTTTCAGAAGCGAAAAGGCGGTTATTGCCTTTTACTATGCTTCGGCGGTAATCTGCGGTGAAGCGGATGAAGAAATTTCGCAGTTCTGCGGCATTTCGGGTATTACCGATTTACTTATAAGTCACGGCGGAAGCCCTGACGGCATACTTTATGTAATGGAATACAGGCGTGCCGCCTGTGGCAGTTGCATAGATTTGAAAACCGATACGCCCTACGAAAAGGTATATGATATTTTAAAGGACGGATTTCAGATTGATTTCGACAGCTGGTACACCGATACCTGCCACAATGTCCGTCACGGAATCTCGGAAGTCTATACTCTGGAAGGTGTCGCAACAGCGGCAAAGATGTTCAGCGTTGACGGCATAGCGCTGATTTCGCTTGTTGCGGTAAAAAAGGAATATAAAGGGAAAAACTACGGCAGAAGAATTGTTGAAGCCGTCGCAGAAAGGCTTTCCCCCGGAAACAGGGTGTTTGTCATCTGCGAAAAGGAGCTTGTGCCGTTTTATGAAAAATGCGGTTTTGAAAAAACCGCAGAATGCTATAATAAATATGAAAGCAGGACAGAAGAATGAGTTGTTATTTCAACATTGACAAAAGATTAGAGGAAATCGCCCTCAATGCGGAGAATATTGCCGCTGAGGCTTTTGCCAGAATCGACCATACAGCACGCTGCAACAGCGAAAAGGTGCTCAAGGCCTTTATTGACAACCGTGTGGGTGAGCTTCACCTCAAGGGAACAACAGGCTACGGCTACGGCGACGACGGCAGAGATAAGCTTGACGCAGTATTTGCTCAGGTACTGGGTGCAGAGGACGCACTTGTGCGCCACACCTTTGTAAACGGCACACATGCAATTTCCACAGCGCTTTTCGGAGTGCTCCGCCCCGGCGACCTTATGCTTTCCCTTACAGGCAAGCCCTACGACACTCTTGAAGAGGTAATCTTCGGCGAAAAGGGCGGCTCTCTTACAGAATTCGGCGTAAAGTATGACCAGATTGACCTGCTTCCCGACGGAACGGTGAACTTCGGGCTTATCAGTGAACGTGCAAAGGCCTGCAAGGTGGCATATATCCAGCGTTCCAGAGGTTACAGCCTGCGCCCCTCCCTTACAATTTCCGAAATTTCCGAAATGGTTGACGCAGTGCGCCTTGTAAACCCCGACGCAATCATCATGGTTGACAACTGCTACGGCGAGCTTGTTGAAAGAGTTGAACCCTGTGAAGTGGGTGCAGACCTGATAATCGGCTCTCTTATCAAGAATCTGGGCGGTGGTATCGCCGAAACAGGCGGATATATCGCAGGTAAAAAGGAACTGGTTGAGCTTTGCTCCTACCGCCTTACAACCGTAGGCACAGGCAAGGAAGTAGGCTGCTCCTTAAATCAGAACAGAGGAATGTTCATGGGTCTTTTCAATGCTCCCGCAGTTGTTGCAAGCGCAGTCAAGACCGCTACCTTTGCTTCCGCTTTCTTCTCCCTTTTAGGTTTTGAAGCTTACCCTGCCTTCAACGAATACAGAACAGACATTATTACAGCTCTCAAGCTCGGCTCAAGAAAGGCGCTTATCGCTTTCTGCGAGGGAATCCAGTCAGGCAGCCCCGTTGACAGCTTTGTAAGTCCCGAGCCCTGGGATATGCCCGGCTATGACAGCCAGGTCATCATGGCGGCAGGCGCTTTCACAATGGGCGCTTCCATTGAGCTTTCCGCAGACGCACCCTTAAGAGAACCCTTTGCGGTATGGCTTCAGGGCGGTATCACCTACGATACAGGCAGAATGGGCGTGCTTCTTGCAGCCCAGAGAATGCTGGACAAGGGAATTATCACTCTTGA
>JAGALB010000030.1 GCA_017625405.1 Ruminiclostridium sp.
CACAATTATACAGAGGTCAAATATGTTGCAGGAAACAAAATCGGTTATGCGGGCCCGGGAAATCAGATAATCGTAGGCGGTTACACACTGATTAAGGATGGCACGCCTGTTGACCCCTCGGGCAGTGCAATGTATGTTGAAACAGTCTTCCCGAAGGGTGGTAACAGCCCTGATGCCATGGTTGAGCCGCACGGAATTATTATGATACCGGGAAACGCATATCCGAATTACACCTTTGTGGGTTGGTGGGATAATATCAGTTCCAGTATGCTGCGTGGCGAGAATACATATGATTTATCCCGTTCAGGCATCAATGTTTACTGGCAGACAATATATCCGCCTGACGCAAATCACCCGTTCGGATATGTTGCAATGAAAATAAGCTTTATGTTTGTAAACTCTTCAGGGAACCTTGCGGCATCATCTTCTCAGACGAAGTATGCTGATTTTGCTTCAGAGGCAGAATATAATGCGGCGATGGGTCTTACTTATGAACGGAATGAGCTTACTGAGGTTCAGGAAACAGTAACGGAGGTGTAAAAATGGACGTTACTGTAATTGCGGCTATCGTGAGCGCTTTATGTTCGCTTGTAGGCACCTTCGGCGGTATACTGGTAAGCTCAAAGCTCACAGCCTACCGGCTTGAACAGCTTGAAAAGCGTGTTGCGGAACACAACAATTTCGCAATCAGGCTGCCTGTTATCGAGGAGCAGATAAAAGAGCTTTCAAGGCGGATAGATGAAAACTGATACATGACCAAGCGGAGCTGCGGTGAAACCGCAGCTCCGCTTTATTTTTTTTGCCCGCATTGACATTTCAGCCGCAAACATATATAATTATAGTAACATTTATTTGCGGAGGATATTATGGGTTATTTCAGCCGTATCAAAAAAGCTATACTTGCAGTTTTTCTGTTTTTTGCGACAATTCCGCTGCTTTCTGCGGGAATATATATGATTTATCTGGGCGCAACGGCAGCTTACAGACCTCTGGTAATTGCAGGAATTGCAGCTGCGGTTTTTTCTGTTGCCGCCCTTACGGCAGCAACGATAATAATGATAAGCAGGATAAACCCCATAGAAAACGCAGCCGACAAGCTTCTTGACACCTTTGCCGAGGAAGAAAAGGAGGTAATCCGCCTTTCTTCAGGGAAAAGCCCTTCACGCTTTATCGGCGGAACAATAGATTATATTACCGGTGAGCGCATGGTGACGGAAGGACAGGCGGGCAGACAGTGCCTGATTGAAGCGGCTGTTCTTTGTGCGGATGAAATCATCTGGATGCGTGACGGAAAGGAAGACCGCTTTATCGTACCTGAAAGCTGGAACAGGCATTATGACGGTTTTTCCCTTGAAAACGGAACAGTGCTGGAAGAATATATACATCCCGAAGACCGTACAGAATTCGCTTCTGCGCTTCAGGTTGTCTGCGCAGCTTCAGGCCGTAGTATTTCTGTAAATTTCAGGCTCAGATGCGCAGAAAACGAATATATACCCGTATGCATACGTATCTGTTCCCAGTATTCCGACGGAAAAATCTGTGCGGCAGGTTCAATAAGCGATATAAATAAGCTGGACGAGCTTGAGGTGTCCGTCAGAGAGAAATATCTGATGTTTGATTTTGCGGTCCGTGCTGTTACGGATATAATTTACGAGATGGACACCGAGCATGACAGGTTTACAATCCTGAATAAGGAGCGCTGGAACGAGATGTTCGACCTGCCCCTTAACGGCGCTTTTTCCCTTCATCGTTCAGGTTATGCGGAGCTTGTGCATCCCGATTATTTCAAAGGCTTTACCGAAAGATTTTCCGATTACGACCACCTGCTTTTCATGCCTGAAAGAACTCTCAGCTATGATTATCCCGTAAAGAAGCGTGACGGCAGCTGGTGCTGGGTAAGACATACGGTGTTCTGCGTAAAGGAGCGTAACGGCCATACAGCGAAAATTGTAGGTCTTATAACCGACCTCAGCGAAAAGAATCATACAGAGCAGCAGGAGGAACAGAAATGAACTGCACGGCAATAATTCTTGCGGCAGGTATGTCCAGCCGTATGAAGGGCACAGACAAACAGCTTTTGAGTATAGACGGTATCCCTGTAATTGTGCGCAGTGCCATGAATTTTCAGAACACATCCGCTGTCAGCGAAATAATTATTGCCGCAAAAGGGGAGCTTTGTGCCGATATAGAGGCTATCTGCAGAAAAGCAGGCGTCACAAAGCTGAAAGCAGTCTGTGCAGGCGGTGAAACCCGTGCAAAATCCGCTGAAGCAGCCTTTTTGCTGGCCGGAGAAACCGAGGTTACCCTTATACATGACGGAGCAAGACCCTTTGCCCCGCCTGAGATAATAACGGCTGTGGCAGAGGCCGCTTACGAAAACGGCGGAGCGATAGCCGCTGTGCCTGTTACCGATACAATAAAATGTGTGAAGGACGGGTTTATTGAAAGTACGCCTGACCGCAGTGCCCTTTACGGAGCACAGACTCCCCAGGGCTTCAGGACAGGACTTTACAGAAAAATGCTGGCACAGGGCGGAGATTTCACCGACGATTCACAGCTGGCAGAAGCTATGGGCATAAAGGTAAAGATTGTCACAGGCAGCTATGATAATATAAAAATAACCACCCCTGAGGATATTGCAAGGGCGGAAATAATTGCAGCAAAGGAGCAGTAATATGCTGAGAATAGGTCACGGTTACGATGTGCACAGACTGGTTGAAAACAGAAAGCTGATACTTGGCGGCGTGGAGATTCCTTATGAGCTGGGGCTTCTGGGTCATTCCGATGCAGACGTGCTGGTTCATGCGATAATGGACGCTATGCTGGGTGCGCTTGCTCTCGGAGATATAGGAAAGCATTTTCCTGACAACGATATGAGCTTCAAGGATATAGACAGCATGATGCTTTTAAAAAAGGTTACAGAGCTTATCTCTGAAAGAGGTTACCGCCTTTCAAACCTTGACGCTACGATTTCTGCGGAAAAACCGAAGCTTGCGAAGCACATACCCCTTATGCGTGAAAGAATCGCTGAGGTTATCGGTACTGACGTTGAAAATATCAGCGTAAAGGCAACCACCGAGGAGGGCCTTGGCTTAAAGGGCGAGGGCATCGGCGCTACCTGTGTGTGTCTGCTTATGAAGAAATAACAATAAAGCCGCTGAGAACAATGTTCTCAGCGGCTTTTGTTTTATTCTGATCTATGCTTCAGTCAGCATTTATATGCGCTGTATCTGATGTATATTCATTAATAATATTCATCATATTTTCTGCATCCCAGTGTCTGGCATGGTCATATACGCTTTGCCCGAAATTATCAATGGCATCAGGGTTTGCGCCTTTTTCCATAAGCATTCTTACAAGCTCTTCGTTTTTTTCACAGACGGCGTGCATAAGCGGCGTTTTTCCGCTGAAATTCGCAGTGTTTACATCAGCACCGTTTTCAAGAAGCAGCTTTGTGATTTTTATATTTTCATTATATACAGCACGTATAAGAGGTGTATCTCCGCAGTAGCATATATATTCATAACCGTAATCTGCATTTCCGTGGTGGTCGGCGTCAGTATGGTCGGAATCCCAATAACATCGGTTTATATCCGCACCGTTTTCAATAAGAAATTCTGCTATTCTATAGTATTTTCTTGCAAAGGCATCGTTTATCTGACTTTCATCCGGTTGATCACAATAATGGATAAGAAGTGTTTCTTCGCCTTCGGGGGCCGGACTGTTATCGCCGTCGTATTCGTCTGTGGTACAATCAATGGAAGCGCCGTTTTTTAAAAGTGTTCTTGCATTGTCGAAATATTCATGCTCAACACAGAAAGCGAGATCTTGTTTATATTCTATCATTGAAGTTGTAACAGCAACGGTAGAAATGATTCTGTAAAGCAATGCGGGAACAAGTATACAAAGGCTGATTGCCAGAAAAACAATCGGGTATTTTTTGCCCTTATAAGGTGGCACAGGTGTAGGTGAAGCTGCTGCCCACGCGAGATATTCTTTTTTGCGGCGCTTTTCTTTGCTGAGTTGAATCACGCCTACTATAAACAGCACTACCGCAGTAACCATAACCGCAGATATGACGGCAAAGGCTACTATCATGAATATTCCGCTGAATAAAAGACCTATGAATGCCATATTATTTCCTCTCGGTTATGTCTTCTTTAATCTTCAAGCTCCTTGAGCGCTGCAATTTCATCACGGTTTACACGGATTTTTGCATCCTTCAGCACCTTTACCTCGTCACGTTTTACGGTGATAGGCGGAGCGTCCTGCTTCTTGTCAAGGCGCACCTTGATAACGCCTGTGAGGATATTTGTTTCAACAACAACGCCCTTGCCTTCTGCGGTTTCAACGTATGCGTCGATTTTGGGAGTGATTTTAAGCAGCTCCTCATAGCAGTCCTGCTCGTATTTCAGACAGCACATAAGTCTGCCGCAGGTGCCTGAAATTTTTGTGGGGTTAAGGGAAAGGGACTGTTCCTTTGCCATTTTTATTGAAACGGGCTGGAATTCTCCCAGAAAGCTGGAGCAGCAGAAGGGTCTGCCGCAGATACCGAGTCCTCCCAGCATCTTTGCCTCGTCACGTACGCCTATCTGACGCAGTTCGATACGGGTGCGGTAAATTCCTGCCAGGTCCTTTACGATTTCACGGAAGTCAACACGGTTTTCAGCTGTGAAATAGAAAAGAATCTTGCTGCCGTCGAAGGTGTATTCAACATCAATCGCCTTCATGCTGAGCTTGTGTTCTTCAATCTTCTTCACGAAGACCTTCATGATTTCCTGTTCTTTTTTCTTGTTTTCCTCAAGAGTACGCAGATCTGCGTCGGTAACGGTACGCATTATGGTCTTGAGAGGCTGAACCACACGGTCGTCCTCAACCATGCGGTTGGGGATAACAACCTCGCCGCATTCAACGCCCCTTGCGGTTTCAACGATTACCTTTTCACCTGCGGAAAGCTTCTTTTTTCCGGGAGAGAAGAAATATACCTTTCCTACCTCCTTGAAGCGTATTCCGATTATTTCAGTCATTAAAGACTCTCCTTTCATCTGCCGCTGCTGTCTTCGGCTGCACTGAATATTTCTGCGCAGCATCTTGCGGCGGTAAGCTGTACGTTGGGGTTGAAGTCCATTGAGCGAAGAAGCCTCTGGATTACCGTATATACAGCATTTATTTTTTTAACAGAATTCTTTTCTGCAATCTCGGCGGAAACCGATGGCGCAAAGCCGTATGTCTTTCCGCCTGCCGAAATTACGGCGGCATTTCCGAAAATATCGGAAAGACTGCGGAGCACCGAGGTCATATCATCACGGTTTTTTATGCTGCACAGGCGAGCCATGCAGTCATATTCCCTGTCCTTGCATACGGCAGCGGCAATTTCCGAAGAGAGCTTCATGATTTCCGAGCCGTTTTCGTCATTGTGTGCTTCAAGGCATCTGCCGATATTACCGCCGAAGGTCTGTGCAAGGCTGTGCGCTTCGGAAGCTTCGACGCCACGCTCCGTAAGTGCACGGGCGCATTCGTCAACCGAGGGCATTCCTGCGGGGATTTCGGTTACACGTGATAAAACCGTTTCCAGAATAAAGCTTTTATCCGAGGTAATGAAAATATACCTGTTGAAGCTCAGCGGCTCTTCGATAATTTTCAGAAGAGCATTCTGGCAGTGGTCATTCATGGTTTCTGCCTGTTCAAAGATATAGACACGCACAGGCGCATCATTGGGCAGCTTGTAACAGCCTGCCATATATTCACGCAGCTCGGTTGCGGAATATTTCCCCGGTGTCTTAAGCTCACGCAGGGGATATACCACATCGGGGTGGATATGCTCCGCAATACGCAGGCATTCCTTGCAGTTCATACAGGGCGCATCTGCGTCTGTGCAAAGCATAAGCATCGCAATATAATCCGCAAGTGTGCGTTTTCCTGCACCGTCTGCACCTGTAATCAGGAGAGCGTGAGGAATTCTGCCCGATGCGGTGAATCTGCCGAGTCTTTCGAGTGCGTCTTTCTTGCCGTAAAGCTTCATCAGATTTTTTCAAACCTTTCAATATCCGTAACGAAAATCGTAGCACCGCCCACACTTACTTCTGTGGGGTAGTTTATGGGCATGGCATCTCCGCTGAAGGAAGCGGCACTGGGAATATACTGGGTGCGCTTTCTGGAATGCTGTCTGATTATTTCAATAACAGGGTCAACGGCGTTGTTTTCACAGCAGATCATGAAGGTTGTGTTTCCTGCCATGAGAAAGCCGCCTGTTGAAGCAAGCTTTGTGGAAAAATAGCCGTTCTTTGTGAGGTTTGTGGAAACGGCGTGAGAATCATCGTTATTAACGATAGCATATATAAGTTTCATGTTTTTCTCCTGTCAGAGGGTTTGTCTGCATACAAAAACAGTATATCACATTTTTGTGGAATTGTAAAGAGAAAGTATGCCGAAAACTGATTGCTGCAATGATTTACTTGATTTTTGACAGATTATGTGGTACAATTAAATATTGAACAATTATCCAATCGGAGGTGACGGAATGAAGCTTGCAGTAACAAACGAACAGATGAAGAGAGCAGAATGCAATGCCAACGCAGGCGGAGTGCCGTTTCTGCAGCTTATGAAGAATGCGGGAGAAGCCTGCTTCAACCGTATAAATCAGCTTTCACGCGGAGTAAAGGACAAGAGCATCGTTGTACTTGCAGGCAGAGGCAATAACGGCGGCGACGGTATCGTGCTGACGGATTTTCTGCTTGAAGCGGGCGCAAATGCTGTACTTATTTTCGTTACCGACCTGCCGAAAACCGAGTGCGCAAGACTTTGCTATTCCATATATGAAACGGGGCTTAACACAAGCCTTTACGCTCATCAGAAGGAGAATGTAAAGCTTGCTCTGGAAAACAGCGAAATTATTGTTGACTGCGTTTTCGGAACAGGCTTCCACGGTGACCTGGAGGACAGCCTTTCCGAACTGTTTGAATTTATAAACGAGCATTGCAACGCAGTAAAATACTCCATAGATGTACCCAGCGGCTGTAACAGCGACACGGGCGAGATTGCGTACAACGCCTTCAGACCTGATTTTACAATCACACTGGGCGCAATGAAGAAGGGACTTTATTCTCACCCCTGCTTTGAGCACTGCGGTCTTATGATGCTGGCTGATATAGGCATTCCCCAGAGCTGCTACGAAAGCTGTGAGGCCATACTCACCGAGGATATGATACGTGAGTTCATTCCTGAACGCAAGGCGGTTTCAAACAAGGGAACATACGGAAAACTGCTGAATATAGCAGGCAGTGCAAGATATACGGGGGCGGCGCTTCTGTCTACTGACGCCGCACTGAAGATGGGCGTGGGGCTTTGCACCCTTGCAACTCCTACCCGTGTTATAAATGCCATTGCGGCAGCTGTGCCCGAAACCACATATATTCCGCTTGCATCAGATGCGGCAGGCTTCCTGAGCAGCGAGGGCGCAGGCGAAGTAAGAAGCCTTATCCATGATTCAAAATATTCTGCAATTGCTGTCGGCTGCGGTCTGGGAAACTCGGAGGCTGTCGGAAATCTCACGGAATATGTCATCAGAAATGCTGATTGTCCGATTATTATTGACGCTGATGGTCTTAATTCCATTTCAGGGAATATAAATGTTCTGAGGGAAAACAGGAAAGGCGTTGTTATAACTCCCCATCCCGCAGAATTCAGCAGACTGACAGGTATGAGCGTTGACGAAATCCAGTATGACCGTATTTCTGCGGCAAAGAATTTTGCCATTGACTACAACGTTACGGTGGTTCTGAAGGGTGTCAACACGGTAATTGCCGCACCTACGGGTGAATGCTTCATAAATACCACAGGAAATGCAGGTCTTGCCAAGGGCGGAAGCGGCGATGTGCTTACAGGAATTATCGCTTCGCTGATTGCACAGGGCACGGAGATATTCTATGCGGCGGTGCTGGGCGTTTATCTTCACGGACTTGCCGCAGACAGGCTTGCTGCAGGCAGGAATCTTTTCGGAATCATGCCGAGGGATATTGCTGACGAGGTTACACGCATAGGTCTGCGGAGCACAGCTGTGGAATAACTGATACTGCCGGCTTTTCCTTTTCCCGAAATATTCACGGGAAAGGTTGATGATATGAAAAGAATAATCGCAGGCATACTTACTGCCGCTGTTATGACGTTTTCGGCTTGTTCTTCCGCTTCAATCACGGGTAAGCCCGATATTGACAGGACATTTTCCGCAAAGGCGTCTGTTGCTGCAGGCGGAGAAGTGATTTCAGGACAGCTGTGCCGTACTGCGGATAACTGCTGGACTTTTACGCTGAACGAGCCTTACGCTCTTGAAGGGCTGACGGTTTCATTCTGTGACGGAAAAACCACATTTTCCATGCTTGGTTACGAGTGTGAAACGGATTTTTCCGACAGCGCCGTATCAGCGATTAAACTGTTTGCCGAAGCCTATGAGTCGGCGGTTGACAACAAGGACAGGTTTGAAAACGGTGTTCTTGAAGGCTCCAATGAAAACGGAGCGTTTACCGTAACTCTCGACGGGAACGGAAACCCTGCTATTATCAGCGCAGGCGGATTTTCGCTGAAGCTTTCGGAGCTGTCAGAGGCTACGGATACGGAAGAACAGAGCGACGAGCTTATATTGCTTGAATAAATACAAAGGAAGATTAAAATGAAGGTACTGCTTTTTTCAGAGGGAATGAATCTTATTAAAATTTCAGGTCTGGGACGTGCCATAATGCACCAGCAGAAGGCACTGAAGCTGAACGGAATAGAATACACTCTTGACCCGAAGGATGATTATGACGTTGTGCATATAAACACTCTCGGTCTTAAGTCAAAGGCACTTGCAAAAAAGGCAAAGAAAAACGGTAAAAGAGTTGTTTATCATGCCCATTCCACCGAGGAGGATTTCCGCAACTCCTTTATCGGTTCAAATCTTGTGGCAGGATTATTCAGAAGATGGATATGCTCCTGCTATAAGCAGGGCGATGTCATCGCTACACCTACAAGATATTCAAAAAGACTGATTCAGGCTTACGGCATAAAGAATCCCATCTATCATGTTTCAAACGGTATTGACCTTGAGATGTATAAGCCTGCAGAGGGTGACAGGGAAGCGTTCCGTAAGAAATTCGGACTTTCCGACACAGATAAGGTTGTAATTTCCGTGGGACTTTACATTGAGAGAAAGGGTATTCTCGATTTTGTGCAGATGGCGAAGGAAATGCCCGATTATAAATTTATCTGGTTCGGAAAAACACCTTTGTGGAGCGTGCCCCACAAGATAAGAAAAGCAGTAAAGACAAAGCTTCCCAATCTTATTTTTGCAGGTTATGTACAGCCTGAGGAGCTGAAGCAGGCGTATGTCGGCAGCGATGTATATATTTTCCCTACATTTGAGGAAACCGAGGGTATAGTGCTTCTTGAGGCACTTGCGACAGGTGCGGATGTAATTGTCCGTGATATTCCTGTCTTTGACTGGCTCAGAAAAAACGAGGACTGCTACATGGCGGCGGACAAGGATGATTTCATAAAGAAAATCCGTCAGCTTGAAAACGGTGAGCTGCCCTCACTTTCTGAAAACGGCAGAGCCGCTGTTGAGGATATGGACCTGAAAAAAGTCGGAGAAAGACTTGCACAGTTCTATAACGGCAGCATAAGCGAATAATCAAGGAATCCCGTCAGAATATGACGGGATTCAGATGTTTATAAACAGTTTGATTTCGTGATTCCTATGCATAAAACGTCATTTTTTGCCCAATTTTGCACGGTTTTTCAGGCATTTGAAAAATATTTTTAATCAAATTGCACTAACTTGAATCAAACCGCTTGAAATGGGGAAAAGTTTGTGTTATAATACTTGCGAAGTTTAAGAATAGTACAAAGCATATACGAATATGCTACGGAAAGAAAGGTAGGAAACTATGACATACGAAAAGATTTTTGCTGATTTAAAGAAGACAATTCTCAAGGCTGACGCAACAAAGCTCGAAGGCAAGTTCGCTTTCCAGTGCGTTATCGAAGGTGACGGTGCAGGTACATTCTACATCGCATTCGAAAACGGTACATTAAGCGTTGAACCTTATGATTATGCTGACAACACAGCTACTTTCAAGGCTACAGGCGCTGCTTACAAGGATATCCTTGCAGGCAAGGTAACAGTTGATGAAGCTCTTGCTTCCGGTGCGCTTGTTGTTGACGGTGCTGACGGCTGTGCTGATATTCTTTCATTCTTTGCTAAGAAGCCTGCTAAGAAGGCTGCTGCTAAGAAGGCTGCTGCAAAGAAGCCCGCTGCAAAGAAGGCTCCCGCTAAGAAGCCTGCTGCAAAGAAGGAAGCTCCCAAGGCCGCTGCTAAGCCCGCTGCAAAGAAGGCAGAAGCTCCCAAGGCTGCTGCTAAGCCTGCTGCAAAGAAGGAAGCTGCTCCCAAGGCTGCTGCTAAGCCTGCTGTAAAGAAGGAAGAAGCTCCCAAGGCTGCTGCTAAGCCCGCTGAAAAGAAGGCAGAAGCTCCCAAGGCTGCTGCTAAGCCTGCAGTAAAGAAGGAAGCTCCCAAGGCTGCTGCTAAGCCTGCTGTAAAGAAGGAAGCTCCCAAGGCAGACGCTAAGGACAAGAAGTAATTGAACAGAAATCCCACTGCAATGCAGTGGGATTTTTTTTGATGGCGGTGTAATCTGCGCCTGACCTGTCATTTTTTCATTTTTCGCTTTTTATCCGCATATAATATCCCAGATAATTTTCAGGAGGGATATATATGATATGTCGTTTTGAGGACCTGAAATGCAAAGAAATTATAAACATAAAAAGCGGACGGAAAATGGGGTATGCCGACGATATTGAATTTGATACCTGTACGGCAAAGATATGCAAGCTTATAATCTACGGCAGAAACCGCTTTTTCGGGCTGTTCGGCAGGGAGGATGACTATGTCATCTGCTGGAGCGATATTGAAATAATCGGCGAAGATACCATTCTGGTAAGCTGCGACTTCCCGAATGCACAAAAAAGCCCCAAGGGCGGCTTTAAAAGTTTGTTGAAATAGACGAAAAGAAAAATGTTGTAAAAAATGCCCTTATATGTTATAATATTAAGGCTGACCTATAAAGGCGGCAATCCACACGCAGGTATAAGTCCCTACGGTTCCGCACAAGCGGCTTGGGACGGTGAGCCTTGCGGAGGAAATATCAAAAACCAGAAAACAGGAGGACACTACCATGGCAGTAGTATCAATGAAGCAGCTTCTTGAAGCAGGTGTTCACTTTGGTCACCAGACAAGACGCTGGAACCCGAAAATGGCTCCCTACATTTTCACAGAAAGAAACGGCATCTACATTATCGACCTTCAGAAGACAGTTAAGAAGCTCGACGAAGCTTACAAC
>JAGALB010000031.1 GCA_017625405.1 Ruminiclostridium sp.
AAGAGTACCGTATATAAACGGAGCAAGAACAGGGGAGGTTTCGGAAGAATTTGCGATCCATACGCCGAAAGCGTTTATTCCTGACTGAATAAGAGGCCAGATTATTGAAAGCCCGAGAGAGATTATAACCGACCACACAATTACCATAAGCGGAACAAATCTCTTGCCGTTGAAGAATGAAAGCGCATCGGGAAGCTTACGGAAATTGTAGAATTTGTTGTAAACCGTGCCGCCTACAAAACCTGAAATAATACCTATGAACACACCCATATTAAGTGCAGGCGAGCCGAGAACAGATGTGAAATAATTTTCAACAAGCATCTCCTGACCAAACAGCGAGTATACAACCGCATTCGGGTCAGCAAGCATATTATTTGTTACTCCGAAAACAGCACCTGTGATATTATTGATAAGTATAAATGCAATAACTGCCGCAAATGCACCGCCTGCCTTTTCCTTTGCCCAGCTTCCGCCGATAGCCGCTGCAAAGAGAATATGCAGATTGCTGATGACCGCCCAGCCGATATTTTCCATAACGCTGCCAACGGTAACGATTGCTGAAATATCAGCACCTGCCATTGCGATAAGTTTACCGAGGCTTATCATAAGTCCCGCTGCAGGCATAACAGCAATAACTGTCATAAGCACCTTGCCCAGCTTCTGGAGAAAATCAAAGTTAAATCCTTTTTTCTTTTTAGGCTCTTCTTTTTTTACAGGTTCTTCGTCCGGTTCAGCTGCGGTTTCCGCTTCTTTTTCTTCCGCAAATGCAATAAGCTTATCACCTGCCTTTACCGTGCCATCGGTTATCTGCATTTCGAGGTCATCTGCACCGTCGCATACAAGCACGGGTGTAATGAGATTGATATTCTTTGATTTTAATAATTCGACATCAACTTCTGCAACAAGGTCGCCGATTTTTACCTTATCACCTACTGCAACGTGAGGTGTGAAACCATTTCCCTTCAATGCAACGGTTTCAAGACCAAAATGCACAAGAACTTCAAGTCCATCGTCGGAAGAAAAGCCGTATGCATGGTTGGTTTCTGCAATTGAAGAAATTTCGCCGTTTACAGGGCTGTAAATTTTTCCGTCTGAGGGAATTACGGCACAGCCGTCACCGAGAACTCTGTCAGAAAATACAGGGTCGGGAACAACGTCCAGAGAAACCGCTTTTCCGTTCAGCGGGGAGCAGATTTTGAAAAGCATGCTCATAAAGGCGACCACCCATATAGAAGTATTTAATATGTAACCGAAAGGTTGTGTAGGAAAATCCTACGCAGCCTTTCTCTTTTTGTCGTAAACCATACTATCAGCGACAGCAGTTGCAACAGCAACATTGAAGCGGAAACAGATATCAATCTGCTGTGTTCTGTGTCCGCTGGACTTGTCGGGTGCATATACGACAATCTTTTCAATGAATTCGTGCATAATTTCGGGAGTGAGCTTCGGGATTTCGGAATACTTGCGGACAATTCCGATAAACTGAGCCGTGTCAGCGTTCTTTTGCTCCCTTGCTTCAATGAACTGAGATAATTCGGGAATAATCTGTCGAAGCTCCTTCTGCTCGGATTCATAATTCTTCGACATCATCTCAAAACGCTCATCAGAAATTTTGCCACTCACATTGTCCTCGTAAATTCTTGTAAACAGCTTGTCCAGTTCTGAAACTCGCTTTTCTGACTGTGCAAGCCTTTTCTTTGCCGCTTTCAGTTCAGCGGACTGCTGTTTCTGAGAACATTCATAGGCTGATTGTAAGAAATCCGCTTCGTTCTCCCTGACGAAAGTTGTCATCTTTCTGAGTTCAGATAGCACGATTTCTTCCAGTACAACAGTACGAATAAAATGTGCGGAGCAATCGTCCTTATCCGCTGAATAAGTTGAACACTTCAAATGCTCTTGGTCAGCGTTAAGGCTTTTGGAGCGACAGAGATACATTTTCTTGCCGCAGTCAGCGCAGTATACCATTCCCGAAAAAGGATTGACTTCTTCCTGATGCTGAAGCTTTCGCTTATTCTTGCGAAGCTCCTGCACCAAATCAAAATCTTCCTTTGAAATTATCGCCTCGTGCGTATTTTCAAAGATTGCCCATTCCTCTTTAGGATTATCAATCTTTTTCTTGCACTTATAGGATTTCTTTCTGGTTCTGAAATTTACTGTGTGTCCCACATATTCAAGCTTTTCGAGTAAATCCGCTATCGTTCTCTGTGCCCAGCGATATGGCTTTGCACAAGTAATGTTTCTGGATTTTTTGAGTTCTGCGTAAGCAGTAGGCGTAAGAACTTTATCCTCAGTCAGTATTCTCGCAATCTGCGTCGGACCATACCCGTCAATGCAAAGCTGAAAAATTCTGCGGACAACCTCTGCGGCTTCCTCGTCAATCTCCCATACATTCTTGTCTGCTTCAGATTTTTTGTAGCCGTAAGGCGGAATTGTGGTGAGTGGCTTACCCGACTGACCTTTCGCCTTGAAAACTGCCTTAATCTTCTTCGAGCAGTCACGGGCATACCAGTCGTTAAAAACGTTCTTGAAAACCATCATTTCGTTCTCGCTACGAAGAGTGTCAACGTTGTCATTGATGGCAATATACCGAACATCGTAGTCGGGCAGTATCATTTCAATATACTGACCTGTCATCAGATAATCTCTGCCGAAACGTGACAAGTCCTTTGTAATGATGGTGGAGATTTTGCCTGACTTCACATCTTCCATCATTCTCATAAAATCTGGACGATTGAAATTCGTTCCGCTGAAGCCGTCGTCAACATAAAAAGCTGTGTTTCCGAAATTATTTTCATCAGCATATTTCTTTAAAATTGCTTTCTGATTGGTGATTGAATTACTCTCACCCTGTAAATCATCGTCGTTGCTCAAGCGACAATAAAGAGCCGTAATCTTGTCTGTAAACATAACCATTCCTTTCCGACAATTACGGCGGCTAATGTGATTACATTATACCATAACCGTCATAAAATATCAATACTTTAAAGCGATAAAATTTCGTTTTTTCATAATGTCGTGAAACGGTTATGCCACTTGTTTTTTGATATCACGCTCTATCAAACGCTTTACTATGTCGGAGATATTCTCACTTGTGTTTTTATTGAACACGAGGTTCACAATATATGTCGTATTACCGATTTTGTATTCGGTTGCAGATGTGATATCCTTTGCCATAAGGGCAGACCTCCTTCCTATAAAAATAAACATTTTAGCATCTTCCTTTCTTTGTTTTACTCCAATTCAGCAGACCGCCTTCGCTGAATTTCATTCTGCTTTTCCTCATAATTTGTAATCCGCTGTACATTGTAAATCAGCGTTTCCATAACTGCCACATCATCGCCAAGCTTCTCTACTTTCGCGCAGTCAACCTCAGCGGATTTTTTCAGTTCATCCAGTTCTTTCTGCCACGCTTTCGGAGTAAGCTTCGCACCGTTCAGATTGCTGTCAAAAAAAGATTTCGCCGTCTTGAACAGCGCAATTTCTCCGTAGTGTTTGTCATAAAACTTTTCCTTTTTCTTCGGATTTGTAATAGACTGCCACTCCAGATAAACCGCCTTGTTCTCCTTGTAGCGTGGATAATTGTCAAGCAGTTCTGTCAGTTCTTTCATTCGCTTCTGTGTGCTGATGAGCTTGGATTTATAATTTTTCAGTTTTGTTTTTGTTTCAGAATTTTTCTCCGCAAGCTCGGAGAGCGTTCCGATATTATGCCCCTGCACGAAAGCAATAAGGTGAGTCAAATCCTTGAACTTTGCAATCTTTTTCAGATTGGAAACGCTGACACCACGCACCTCTGAAAATTTAATTCCGTTATCGTGAAAGCGCATAAGCATTTCAAGAAGGCTGTCCTCTTTCGGAATTTCCTTCATCTTGGCAAGCTCATTATCAAGCACATCAATACGTTTGAGCAGAGCGGAAATTTTTGCGTTTATGGACTTGATTTCACGGTTGGTATCGCCTTTGATGGTGCGT
>JAGALB010000032.1 GCA_017625405.1 Ruminiclostridium sp.
AAACAACAACAGAACCCGTTGTAACAACTCCTGAAGAAACAACAACAGAACCCGTTGTAACAACCCCTGAAGAAACAACAACAGAACCCGTTGTGACAACTCCTGAAGAAACGACAACAGAACCCGTTGTAACAACCCCTGAAGAAACAACAACAGAACCTGTTGTAACAACTCCTGAAGAAACAACAACAGAACCCGTTGTAACAACCCCTGAAGAAACAACAACAGAACCCGTTGTGACAACCCCTGAAGAAACAACAACAGAACCCGTTGTGACAACCCCTGGAGAAACAACAACAGAGCCTGTTGTGACAACACCTGCACCTATTGTGACAGCACCTTCTCCTGTTGTAACAACACCTGCACCTGTTGTAGACGTTCCTGCTGAACCCCCTGTATACGTTCCTGATAATACACCTGACGAATCAGATGATGATGCGGACGATTTAGTTGAAATTGAAGATAATGAAGTACCTTTAGCTGATATTACTGATGAAGAAGAGGAAGAAGAATCTGCTGAAGAAACAACAGATAGTGATGAAGAAGAATCTTCCGAAAACGATATTGTAGCATTTGAAGATGCCGATGTACCTATGGGTGCGGTTGACGCAAACGCAACAGACAATCCTACAACAGGAGTTGCTGCACCTATGCTTGCATTTGTAAATGCCGGCACAGCTATGGTTATAGCAGCACTTACACGCAAACGTCGTGACTAATACTCACTTCATATTTTTTTCACCCCTTAGCCATTCCCGAAACGGGAATGGCTGTTTTCTTGTGTTGAATCTTATTACGAAAAGTTTGCAAGCAGCGGCAAATGGAGCGCAAAATCCGTGCGGATAAACGCACACAGGAGGCTTTAGAAGCCGCAGGCGATACAGACGGTGCTAAAGCTGTAAAGAAACGTATAGCGGCGGAAAATAAGGCTCTGCATACGTACTGTGACAAAGAGGGGCTTACATACCGACAGGACAGAACACAGATATACGGATATTCCGATACTTCAAGGAAGAAAAAGGCGGTTGATTTCGTTGAAACTGTTGACTTTTCTTCCAGTAGTGGTATAATAAAAACAAATAAAGGCAATTTTGAAATGCCAAATTATGATGTTGAAATTACAGACAAATCTATTGAAAATATACCGCTTATTTCTGTTGAAGGTTTTTCAGAAAAAAATAACACACAATTTCTCCAAGCTCAGAAGAAAATTCTTGCTGAGGCTCAAAAGCATTCTGTTGGCACCGAGGTTTGGGCACAGTTCGGACGTATTATGTACAGCAATAATCCTGATGTCCTGAAAATGTTTGAAAATCTCTTTACAAGTTTCAATGAAAGTGCTATAATTGCATTAAAGGATGTGATTTAGTATGTGGGAAGGCTTATTTGATGATAAAATGAGAAATCTTTTTATCGAGTATGACGAAAAATTCGGTTGTGACCCTGATACTTATGAAGAAATAGCTTATCACGCTATGTCTTATGATGAATTTGTAGGTTATATCGAAGAATGCCTTGAAAAAGGTCTTGAAATTTGTGACGTAGTAAAATAATCAACTACCAGTCAAGTAAACACTTAAATTAAATACAGCTACTCGGCTTAAGTAACATTTTATGTGCTTTTGCCTTTAAGCACTCGGAAACGGGTGCTTTTTTTATGCTAAATAAATTTATTTATCTTGGTTTAAGAAAAAAAGAAAACCGCTTAACCTTTCGGTTAAGCGGTTTTCAGGGATTTTAAAATGGTCTGAGTGACGGGACTTGAACCCACGGCCTCTACCACCCCAAGGTAGCGCGCTACCAGCTGCGCCACACCCAGCCAAGTGCTTATCGGTTTCCCGATTGCTTTAATATTATATAACAAATTCTGTAATTTGTCAAGCTTTTTTTGGGCTTTTTTAAAAATATTTCTTTTTTTGACTTTTTCATCAATAGATTTTCCTGCTGTTGCCGGTTCTATGTATAAGTTAAATTATAAAATTTAGAATTAGTCTAAAAATATTTTAAAAACCTATTGACAAAATGAGAGAGTTATTGTATAATTAATACAGATCAATCAAACGATTATCTGAAATCAAGACTGCTCAGCAGTCAATATTATAAAGGTAGGTACTTAATCATGAAAATGTATGTATGTCCCGTATGCGGTTATGTTCACACAGGTGATTCCGCTCCTGAAAAATGTCCTCAGTGCGGCGTTCCCGGCGCAAAGTTTACAGTAAAGGAAAGCGGCGAAAAGCTTACTTTTGCTTGTGAACACGAACTCGGTTCTGCTAAGGCTGTAACTGACAAGGAGATCATCGAAGGTTTAAGAGCTAACTTCGCAGGTGAATGTACAGAAGTTGGTATGTATCTTGCTATGGCAAGAGTTGCACACCGTGAAGGCTATCCTGAAATCGGCCTTTATTGGGAAAAGGCTGCTTACGAAGAAGCTGAGCACGCAGCAAAGTTTGCTGAGCTTTTAGGTGAGGTTGTTTCTGCTTCTACTGAGGAAAATCTCCGTATGAGAGTTGAAGCTGAGCATGGTGCAACACAGGGCAAGCTTGACCTTGCAAAGAGAGCCAAGGAGCTCAATCTTGACGCTATTCACGACACAGTCCATGAAATGGCTAAGGACGAAGCAAGACACGGAAAGGCTTTCGAAGGCTTACTCAACCGTTATTTCGGTAAATAATTGAATTGTATGGTAAAAGCGGAGGTTTTGACCTCCGCTTTTTGTTATCAGAATCAGCAAGGTATTTTTAATAAAAATAAAAACAATAATTTTTCAAAAAACCCTTGCATTTTAAAAAAATGTATGTTATAATATAGCGTATGCTAATGACAAAATGTACTTTTCAGGAGGATTTATAAATGAGTGTTATTGAGATTATTGCAGCGTTTCTGCTGATTATTGCTTGTGTTTTCGTTGTTGCAGTTGTACTTATGCAGGAATCCAAGCAGGGTATGTCCAACGTACTTACAGGCGGCAGCTCCGATAACTATTACCAGAAGAACAGCGGCAGAACAAGAGAAGCTAAGCTTGCAAAGGCTACAAAGCTTGCAGCTATTGCTATTTTCGTTATTGCGCTTGCTGTTAATGTAATTTCCGTATATTTCGGCGGTAACGACACAACAACTGAAACAATCGATACAGGCATTGTGGAAGAAGTCGTTACAACTACTGCTGCTGAAACAACAGCGCCCGAAACAACTGTTGCTGATACAACAGCTGCTGAATAATTTTAAACCAGATATGGTCGGCCAGGTTTTACATGTCTGCCATAAAGAAGTTTATAACCCCGCCGTTTCGCAACTGCGGGGTTAATTGTTTATTTAGAAAGGCGGAAATTGCCAAAGACGGCACGCCTTAACCACTTTTTTATTGTGGAGGTATTATGGAATACATATATGACCGTTCACGCCACTTTGAAATTCCCAGATATTTCTATTTCGAGGCGAAAAATTCAACAGTCGGCGGACGTAACACTTTTAATTATCGTATTGACCCTGTTACAATCAAGAACGAGGAAAACTCCGAGGATAAGCTGGTTGTGAAATTCTGGTACGGAATGGTGTGCTCTGATTTAGCTGATTTTCTCGGCGAAAATTCCTTTGAGCATACATTCGATGGTTACAAGGCAATGATTTACTGGCTTGATGAACAGTACGATGAGTATATTGAAAAAATACAGAGCGGCGAGGTTGAGGGAAGACGTACCTTTATCGGCGAGCTTTAACGGCAGCAATAGGATAACCGTCTATATATTCCTTTATAATATCGGGATTTCTTTCTGCTTCCGCAAAAATCAGAGGTGCAAGTTCTTCTGCGAGAGCCTTTACGTCAGGATTTTCAGGGTTTACCGATTCGCAGACCGGTGAAATGGTGATAACGAGGTCATCGCCTTTTTTCATTGCTCTCATCGGCCAGATTCTGCAGTCGAAAGGTTTATTGCTGCCGAGCGTACAGCCTGTTTCGGAAAGGGCAGGACAGTAAGTGAGTCCGTCATCCTTGAAGGTCATATCAAAAACGTGACTGTTTTCTCCTCTGGGTATCAGTTTAAGCTCCGGACGCTCAGTCTTTATATTATTGTATATTTCCCCGGAAATCAGAGGGATTTCCCATACATCATCCTTGTCAAAAACGCAGCATACTCTGCATTTTCCGCATGTTTCGGGGGAAAGAATCTTTTTAAGCATATATTTTACGACCTTTCATTGTGTTATATTTATTGTATCATAATTTTCCGAAAAAATAAAGTTGAAAATTTTTCAAAAAGGTATTGACAAATCATAATTAATGCTGTATAATAATCAAGTAATTTATAAACAGAAAGTAGGACTCTCTCACCGTATGGCTTAAAGGTGCTGTTACGGTTGTTTATAATTCATTGCATTACGTATATGAATTAATAAGCACAGGAGTCGTCCTGTGCTTTTTGTTTTCGCTTTTATGAAAGGGAGTGTACATTATCAGCACAAAAGAACTGCTCATCAATGAAGAGATTCACGAAAAGGAAGTCCGTGTAATCGGTGCAGACGGAGAACAGCTTGGAGTTATGTCCTCTGACGAGGCTCTTGCCAAGGCAGAACAGGACGAGCTTGATTTAGTTCTTATTGCACCTCAGGGAAATCCTCCCGTATGTCGTATTATGGACTACGGAAAGTATCGCTTTGAACAGTCAAAACGTGAAAAGGAAGCAAGAAAGAACCAGAAACAGGCAGAACTCAAGGAAATCCAGATGTCTCTCAATATTGACACCAACGATTTCAACACCAAGGTTAATCAGGCAACAAAGTTCCTGAAGAATGGTGACAAGGTAAGAGTAAAGATTCGTTTCAGACGTGCTCGTGAGCTTTCGCACATGAATCTCAGTGAAGAACTTATGAGTAAGTTTATGGAAGCATGTGCTGAGTACGGTGCTTCTGAAAAGCCTGCAAAGCTTGAAGGTAAGAACTATATGGCAGTTCTTGCGCCCAAGACAGCAGCGACAGGTAAAAAAGCAAAGAACAATGCTGATGAATAATCAGTACAATATGTAAGGAGGACACTAAAATGCCTAAGAACAAGATCAAAACTCACAGCGGAGCTAAGAAGCGCTTTAAGTTTACAGCTACAGGTAAAGTTAAGTACCAGCGTACAAACCGCCGTCACAGACTTACACAGAAGGCTACTAAGCGTAAGAGAATCAACCGTGCAGCAGGCTACTGCGATTGCACAAACGTTGCAGAAGTAAAGGCACTCATGCCTTACGCAAAGTAATCAGAGAAGAACAACAGGAGGATTTAAACAATGGCACGTATTAAAGGCGCATTAGCTACTCGTAAGAGAAGAAATAAAGTATTAAAGCTTGCTAAGGGTTACTGGGGCGGTAAGTCCAAGCTCTTCAAGACAGCCAAGGAAGCTGTATGGAAGAGCGGTCAGTACGCTTACATCAGCAGACGTTTAAAGAAGAGAGATTTCAGAAGACTTTGGATTGCCAGAATCTCCGCTGCTTGCAAGATGAACGGTATGAACTATTCTACATTCATCAACGGCTTAAAGAAGGCTAACATCGGCTTAAACCGTAAGATGCTTTCCGAAATCGCTATCAATGACGCAGCAGGCTTCACAGCATTATGCGAAAAGGCAAAGGCTGCTCTCTAATTAATAAAAAGTATCACGCCTGTAATATATCAGGCGTGATATTTTAGCATATAAAGGTTTTTATTTTCTGCGGTTTTCAGGCTCGTTTTTCACAATAATTTCATTTGTGAACATCTCCTCGGGATGCCTGTTGAAGTAGTAAACGCACACTATAACAGAGGACAGCATTGATATCAGAACGCCTGCAACTAAATAAACTTCCACAAAGTGGGCGATGTCTTCGTTGAATTCATAAATGCCGCCGATTCTGGCAAAGCCTTCGGCAAGCGGAATCTCTGCTATGCGTGAAATCACCTTTGCGGCAACGGCTGCGGATGCCAACACCGCTGTAAGTACCGAAACGACGGGGCATACGATAACGCCGAAAGCATCCAGCTTTTTAGCAAGAAAGCGGTAATCGAAAAATACCAGCACTGTGGTGATAAAAGCGATAACATAGGAGTTTATCATTCCTGAGTCGGGTACAGTCTTATCGGGTGTTACAGTTACAAGCATCTGTGCTATCCAGATAGATGCAAAGCCTGCAATCAGTGCACCGAAAAGACCTTTTATGCTGTTCAGATCAAATCTGAGATTGATTTTTTTAATGTTTTTTTCAGTGTTTTTTTCCTTTTTGACCTGAACAATTTCTGGAAGCTTAAGCTCAGCCCCTTTTATTCCCAGTGAGCAGAGCAGCTCTGTGAGCTTATCTAAAAAGTCAATTAAATATCCGAGTTTTTCCTGAAGAAGACAGTATTTATTCATTCTTACTTCAACAAACTCATATTCACATCGTTGACTGTTGATTGTATTTTTAGACAAGCTTTTACTGAGATTATTTATACCTTCGGAAATTGATTTTTCGTGTTTGAAAGGCAGCTCGGCGAATAATTTTACAGTATATTCATCGTTTTCATCGCTGACAATAACCCCGTAATCCCGCTTTTTACCAATTAAAGCTGCACGCTCGGGGTCATATGTAAGACCGCTGTCTGCTTCGGCAAAGGAAAGTTCGGAAAATTTCATTTTTTATCCTTTCTGAATTTGATTATTTCTTATTTTAGCATATAGCAGGAGTAATGTCAAATGATTATTTCATCAAGAAAAAATCCGCTTGTTACTCATTTCCGTAATCTTGTACGTGAACGCAGTTACCGTTATGAATGCGGTGAATTTCCTGTCGAGGGGGCAAGACTGTGCCTTGAAGCACTTAACAGCGGACTTGAAATCACTTCGTTCATAATAACTGAGAACGCAAAGGAGAAATACTCCGGAATTGTTTCGGCAATTTCAGAGGAATTTACCCCGGATATTATAAATGAAGACATAAGCGCATATATTTCTGATACAAAATCCCCTCAGGGCGTTTTTATCACTGCAAAAATGCTTGACAAAAACGATTTGTCGGGTAAAATAATAAATGGCGGAAAATATATCATACTGGATAATCTTCAGGATTCAGGCAATATCGGTACAATAATCCGCACTTGTGATGCACTCGGTGTAGACGGCGTTATCCTGTCACCTGATTGCGCGGATATATATTCGCCTAAAATTGTAAGAAGCGCAATGGGATCTCTTTTCAGACTTCCTGTGATAATTGCTGAGCTTACAGAATTTATAACTGATATGAAGGCAAAAGGCTTTACCGTATATTCTGCCGTGCTGGATGAAACAGCACAGAGTATATCGGAAATCACCCTTGACGGAAATACTGCGGTTGTAATCGGAAACGAGGGCAACGGTGTTTCGGGTGCGGTGACAGAAGCCTGCGGAAAGAAATTATATATACCTATCAGCGGAGCTGAATCGCTCAATGCAGCGGTTGCGGCATCTATAATAAGCTGGGAGATGACAAGGAGGAAATAAACAGTGTCAAATTTAGTAATCGTGGAGTCCCCTTCGAAAATAAGAACTGTCAAGAAATATCTTGGCAAGGATTATGAAGTTGTTGCTTCGGCAGGGCATATCCGTGATCTTCCCAAATCAAAACTCGGTGTAGATATCGAAAACGGCTTTGAGCCGTTCTATGAAAATAAACGTGACAAGGCTGCGCTTATAAAGGAACTTAAGGCTCAGGCGAAGGAAGCGGATACTGTATATCTCGCAACGGACCCTGACCGTGAAGGTGAAGCGATTTCCTGGCATCTGGCACACGTTCTCGGCCTTGATAATGACAAGGCTGTCCGTGTAACCTTCAGCGAAATTACAAAGAACGGTATTGAAACGGGCATGGCACATCCCCGTAAACTTGATATGGACCTTATAAACGCACAGCAGGCAAGACGAGTTCTTGACCGTATCGTGGGTTATAAGCTCAGTCCCTTTCTCTGGAAAAAGGTAAGACGTGGTCTTTCCGCAGGACGTGTACAGTCGGCGGTTGTAAGACTTATCGTTGACCGTGAAAAGGAAATTAACGCATTCCAGAGCCAGGAATACTGGAGCATAGATGCAAAGCTCAGAGGAACTTCTTCCAAAAGACAGTTTCCTGCGAAGCTTGCCGAAGTAAACGGCAAGAAAGCTGAGTTAAAGAATAAGGAAGAAACAGATACAGTTCTCGGAGAGCTTGAGAATTCCGATTTTATTGTTTCTACAATCAAAAAGAGCGTACGTAAAAAGCAGCCCGCACCTCCTTTTACAACCTCAACACTCCAGCAGGAAGCTTCACGTCGTCTTTCCTTCAACGCAAGACGTACAATGAAGGCTGCGCAGGAATTATACGAAGGTGTTGAGATTGAAGGTCAGGGCACAGTAGGTCTTATCACCTATATGAGAACTGACAGTCTGCGTGTTTCCGATGAAGCACAGAAGGCTGCGGCAGCGCTTATCCTGGAGCGCTTCGGAAAGGAATATCTTCCTTCCAAGCCCCGTGTATACAAATCCAAGACAAATGCACAGGACGCACACGAAGCTATACGCCCCTCTACTCTTACTATAACTCCCGAAATTGCAAAGAAGACTCTTACAGGCGATCAGTATAAGCTTTATAAGCTTATCTGGGAGCGTTTCATGGCAAGCCAGATGGAAAATGCACTTCTTGATGCTGTTGCCATTGATATAAAGGCTGGTAACTGCCTGTTCAAATCCTCAGGCTTTACTGTAAAATTTGATGGTTTTACAAAGCTTTATGAAGAAAGTGCAGATAACGGCGAAGAGGGCGGCGCACTTCCTAAGCTTACCGAAGGTGAAAAGCTCACTGTTACAAGCCTTACAGGCAATCAGCATTTCACCCAGCCGCCACCCAGATACAATGAAGCGAGCCTTATCAAGGCAATGGAAGAATACGGTATAGGCAGACCTTCCACATATGCTCCTACCATTTCCACAATTCTTGACCGTCATTATATCGAGCGTGATCAGAAGCAGCTTAAGCCTACTGCTCTCGGTGATGTTATTACAGAGCTTTTAAGCGACCATTTCGAAAGAATAGTTGATACAAAATTCACTGCTAAAATGGAGCATCAGCTGGACGAAATCGAAGAGGGCAAAATTGAGTGGGTAAAGGTACTTGAATACTTCTATAAGGATTTCTCAAAGAGCCTTGACAAGGCTGAAAAGAATATGGAAGGCAAGCGTGTAAAGGTACCCAACGAACCTACAGATATCGTGTGCGAGCTCTGCGGCAAGCATATGGAAATCAAAATCGGACCTTACGGCAAATTCCTTGGTTGCGAGGGCTTCCCCGAATGTAAGAACACAAAGAAGATTGTCAGCGAAGCAAGCGGCAAATGCCCCAAATGCGGCGGAAAGATGATAGCCCGCAAGAGTAAGAAGGGCAAGCCCTTCTTCGGCTGCGAGGATTATCAGAACTGCGGTTTTATGACATGGGATACACCTGTGGCTGATATCTGTCCTTCATGTGGCAAGACCATGTTCAAGAAGGTAGGCAAGAAGGGCAGACTTTACTGTGCTGCCGAGAGTTGCGGTTATGAAGCTCCGGAACAGGATAAGTCCAATGAAAGTTAATGTAATAGGTGCAGGTCTTGCCGGCTGTGAAGCAGCATGGCGTCTTGCAAACAGCGGTTATCAGGTTGACCTGTACGAAATGAAGCCCGTAAAGTATACGCCCGCCCATCATTATCAGGGCTTTGCAGAGCTTGTATGCAGCAACTCCCTCAAGGCTTCACGTATTGAAAGTGCAGCGGGTATGCTTAAAGAAGAAATGCGGCTCTTAGGCTCAATTGTTATGGAGGCGGCAGCGGCAACATCTGTTGAAGCAGGCGGAGCACTTGCGGTAAACCGCACGGAATTTTCTGATTATATAACAGAAAAGATAAATTCCCACCCCAATATAAATGTAGTCTGCGGTGAAGTGACCGATTTTCCCGAAGAGAATACGATTATTGCAACGGGTCCGCTTACAAGTGATGCCTTTGCGGATGTAATCTATACAAAACTCGGAAAGGCGCTCAGCTTCTATGATGCGGCGGCTCCTATCGTTACAGCTGAAAGCATTGATATGACAAAAGCATTCTATGCTTCACGCTATGACAGAGGCGATGCGGATTATATCAACTGTCCTTTTACAAAGGAAGAGTACGAGGCATTCTATAACGCTCTCGTAACAGCCGAAACAGCACCTCTGAAGGAATTTGAGGATCTGACGGTATATGAAGGCTGTATGCCTGTTGAGGTTCTTGCCAAGCGTGGTATTGAAAGTGTAAGATATGGTTGTATGAAGCCTGTGGGACTTACCGACCCACGTACCGACAGACGCCCTTATGCAGCTGTACAGCTCAGAAAAGAAAATAAAGAGGGAACTCTTTACAATATTGTCGGTTTCCAGACAAATCTGAAATTCGGCGAACAAAAGAGAGTGTTCAGGATGATACCCGGACTGGAACAGGCGGAGTTTATGCGTTACGGTGTAATGCACCGCAATACGTTTTTAAACAGTCCTCAGCTTCTTACTGAGCAGTTTATGCTCCGTGACAGCAAAAATGTATTTTTTGCAGGCCAGATGACAGGTGTGGAAGGATATACCGAAAGCGCATACAGCGGTATTCTTGCAGCTATGCACCTTATAAGAAATCTTGAAGGTAAATCTGTGTTATCGCTTCCTCTTACATCAATGGGCGGCGCTTTATCAAGACATATTTCTACCGAAACAAAGAATTTCCAGCCTATGGGCGCAAATATGGGTATTCTCCCTGAAATAGGCGAAAGAATCAAGGATAAGCAGGCAAAATACGCTAAAATCGCTGAAAGAGGACTTAATGATTTCAAGTCGGTTATGGCAGATGAATTAAGATGATGTTCCTGTTTTTTTAATTACAGGGACAGAAAGGAATATAAAATGAAAATTGCAGTTGACGCATTCGGCGGGGATAATGCACCTGATGAGGTAATCAAGGGTGCTGCTGAAGCCGTAGAAATGTATGGTGTAGATATAATACTTACAGGTGATGAAAATAAAATCCGTGAACGTATCAAGGCTCTCGGTGTTTCCGACAAGGGACTTTCCATTGTTCACGCAGACGGTGTTATTCAGATTGAGGACAACCCTCTTGATATCCGTAAGGCAAAGAAGGACTGCTCAATGGGCAAGGCTTTCCAGCTTGTTGTAAACGGCGAAGCTGATGCTTTTGTAAGTGCAGGCAGCACTGCGGCTATCGTAGTAGGCGGCACAATGGTAACAGGCAGACTCAAGGGCGTAAAGCGTCCTTCTCTTACACCTCTTATGCCCGGTGCTGAAGGGGTTTATCTGCTTACAGACGGCGGCGCAAACTCTGAATGCCGTCCCGAAATGCTTTTACAGTTTGCTGTAATGGGCAGTATCTATATGCAGAAGGTTATGAAAATCGAAAATCCCAGAGTAGGTCTTCTTAACATCGGTGCCGAGGAAGAAAAGGGAAGAGAGCTGGAAAAGGAAACACACGCTCTTCTTAAGGAATCCGGTCTTAACTTTGCAGGCAACGTTGAAGCTCGTGAAGTACCTCTCAATGCGGTTGATGTAATTGTAACCGACGGTTATACAGGTAATATCTACCTCAAGACTGTTGAAGGTATGGGTAAATTCATGAAGAAAGCCCTCAAGGAAACAATTTTCGGCGGCGGACTTGCAAAAATCGGCGCATTGTTCTGCATGAAGGGCATCAAGGAAGTTTCCAGAAAGACCGACTACCGTGAAACAGGCGGCTCTCCGCTTTTAGGCTCTGCAAAGCCTGTTTTCAAGGCTCACGGCAGCAGTGACGCAAAGGCTTTCAGAAACGCAATCCGTCAGGCAAAGGAATTTGTTGAAAATAATGTAAATGCTGAAATTGAAGCAGCACTTGCAGCTTTGAATACCGAAAAGGAGATGGTCTGAGTGACTGAGCTTGAAAAGGCAATAGGCTACAAATTCAATAATACAGCTCTGCTTCACGAAGCACTTACTCATTCTTCTTACGTAAACGGCAAAAACCATAGCAATGAGCGTCTTGAATTTCTGGGCGACAGCGTTCTTTCGGTGGTTGTTTCGAAGTATCTTTTTGAAAATCTCGATGTACACGAAGGAAAGCTTACCAAGATACGCTCCCGACTTGTGTGTGAGGACAGCCTCTACGGTTTCGCCAAAAAGATTGACCTCGGTTCAAATATGAAGCTTGGCAAGGGCGAAGAAAACACAGGCGGACGTGACCGCCGTTCTATTCTCGCCGATGCTTTTGAAGCGCTTATCGCCGCTATCTATCTCGATGGCGGGCTTGAATGTGCAAGAGCTTTCATAATGAAATTTCTCCCTTCTATCGAATCCATAAAAAGCGGAAAGCTTGTATTCGGAGATTATAAAACTGTTTTACAGGAGATCATTCAGCAGAATCCCGAAGAGCACGTAGCCTATGAGGTGGCAGGCGAAGAAGGCGCAGCACATGAAAAGATTTTCTTTGTCAATGTTCTTCTCAACGGTCAGATTATAGGTTCAGGCAAGGGTAAAAGCAAGAAGGAAGCTGAACAGGCTGCAGCAAAAGAGGCTATAGGCCTTATGGGTTATGAAACAAACTAATCTTTCTATATTTATTCCTCACTACGGCTGTCCGAATTGCTGTTCGTTCTGCAATCAGCGTACAATCAGCGGCACGAAAACGCCCCCGACGGCCGAAGAGGTATTTGCAATCCTTTCTGAGCAACAGAAAGTTCTCTCAGAAAAGGAAATGTGTGCCGAGATAGCTTTTTTCGGCGGCAGTTTTACTGCAATTGACCGTGAATATATGACAGCGCTGCTTAAAACCGCACAGCATTTTACTACCAGGTATCCCGCACAGTTCTGCGGTATACGCTGTTCAACCCGTCCCGATTGCATAAGTCGTGAAATACTTGATATTCTCAGGGAATACGGCATGACTACAATCGAACTGGGTGCACAGAGTATGAATGATACTGTACTTTCTTCAAATCGCAGAGGTCATACGGCAGAAGATGTAAGAAAAGCCGCCGCTCTTATAAAGGAATACGGCTTTACGCTCGGACTTCAGATGATGACGGGTCTTTTCGGTGATAAACCCGAATACTGCATTGAAACAGCACGTGAATTTATCGCTCTCGGAGCTGATTGTGTGCGTATTTATCCTACGGTTATTCTTAAAGACACTTATCTCGGTGAGCTTTACGAACAGCAAAAATACAGCAGCTTCGGATTTGATGAAACGGTTGACCTGTGTGCAGAGTTACTTATGATGTTTGATGCGGCAGGTATTCCCGTTATCCGTCTTGGTCTTCATTCAGGCGGAGATTTTGACGGTGAAATTCTCGGCGGTGTCTATCATCCCGCACTGCGTGAAATAACCGAAGGCAGAATCATGTTCGGCAGAATGAAAAAAGCAATGGAAGAATCGGGCAAGACCCGTTTTCGCATATATACCGACCGTAGGAACATAAGTCTTATAAGCGGTCATAAAAAGGAAAACAAGCTGAAGCTGGGTGAACTCGGATACAGCTTTTCAATAACACAGGAGGACGGCACAGACCTTCGCATAGAAGCATTGCCGTAATTTATCTATGTTTTTTAAATCACTTGAAATTCAGGGCTTCAAATCCTTTGCGGACAAGACAATCCTGAATTTTGACACAAAGATGACAGCCATTGTCGGTAGTAACGGTAACGGCAAGAGTAATATAAGCGACGCACTGCGCTGGGTAATGGGCGAGCAGGGCGCAAAAACTTTGCGTGGAGACAAAATGGAGGATGTAATTTTCCATGGTACGGTTGCACGTAAGCAGATGGGTTTTGCAAAAGTAGCCCTTTCCATTGATAATACCGACCGTGCCCTTGCCGTTGACAGTGACGAGGTTATTGTCACACGTAAGCTCTACCGTACAGGCGAAAGTGAGTATCTTATCAACGGTGATAAGGTGCGTCTTAAAGATATCCACGAGCTTCTGATGGGTACAGGTCTCGGACGTGACGGATATTCTATTATCGGTCAGGGACGAGTTGCTGAAATTGTAAATGCCAAGGGTACACAGCGCCGTGAAATTTTTGAAGAAGCCGCAGGTGTATCCAAATTCTTACATAAGAAGGCGGAGGCTGAACGCCAGCTTCAGCGTGCGGAAGAAAACTTCCTGCGTTTAAAGGATATCGAACTCAGTCTTGAAGAAAGACTTCCCACACTTGAAAAGCAGTCTGAAAAGGCACGCAAGGCCAAGGTGCTGATTGAAGAGGAAAAGAAGATAGAGATTTCCGTTGCGGTAGCAGAGCTTGACAGATTGCAGAAGACGCTTACAGATACCGAAAATTCCATTCTTGTAAATCAGGGCGAATGTGAGCATTTCGACCGTGAAATCAGTGAACTGGAACAGGAAAATGAACAGCTTTCCATTACCAAGTCCCAGCTTTCGGCACGCCTTGCGGATCTGCGCAGAAACAGCGACGAAACAAAGGATGAAATCGCTGAAGCAGATAAGGCTATTGCCGTTCTTCAGAATGAAATCCGCCATAATGAAACAAGAGAAGAAGAAATCCGCCGTCAGATTGAAGCAGGCAGCAAGAGTGCCGCAGAATTTGATAAGCAGATTGCTGATATAGAAAAGGAAATTGAAGCCAAGAAGACTGAAATTTCCAAGGCTGAAAAGGCAATGTCCGACCTCAGTGCGAAGCTTACAGCTTCCGCAGAGGAAAACAAGGAGCTTGACGACGAGTACAAGGAGCTTGACAACAAGACGGGTATGCTATATGCGAAGCTTACCGAATCAAAGCTTACCTTACAGCAGGCTGAAAAGACTGCTGCAGAGCTTGGCGACAGTCTTACAGCCGATACTGAGCGTATTGAGAATCAGGACAAGCTTGCAGATGAATACAGGGCGAAGCGCCGTGCACTCAGCCGGGAGCTTGAAGAGCTGAGTGAAGAAAAAGCTGATATCGAAAACCGACTGGGCGGTTATACAAAGCTTTTTGAAAGCAAAAATGAAAAGCTTACCGCAAAGCAGGAGGAGTATGATAAATTACGCAGGAATTATGACCAGAAGCGTCAGCGCTTAGAAGTTCTTTCAGATGTTGAAAAGAACATGGTTGGCTATTTCTCCAGCGTAAAATCGGTTATGCACGCTGTTAAATCCGGCAAGCTCAGCGGTATTCACGGTACTGTTGCAGATGTTATTTCCGTTGATAAAAAGTACGGAATTGCCATTGAAACATCCCTTGGCAACGCTTTACAGAATATCATTGTTGAAAATGAAGAAACCGCAAAGCGCTGCATCCGTTACTTAAAGGATACAAACGGCGGCCGTGCAACCTTCTATCCTCTTACTTCCGTAAAGGGCAGCGCATTACAGCAGAACGGTCTTGAAGATGAAGACGGTTTTGAAGGTCTTGGCTACGAGCTTCTTGATTATGATTCAAAATATGACGGAATTATCAAATCCGTTCTCGGAAAGACGGCGGTTGTGGATGACATTAACACAGCAACCCGTATCGCCAAGAAATACGGTTATAAGTTCCGTATTATAACTCTTGACGGTCAGATTGTAAATGCAGGCGGTTCGTTTACGGGCGGTTCTACAAAGGAAACCAGCGGTATCATTTCACGTAAGCAGGAAATTGATACACTTACTGCCGAAACCCAGTCGCTTTCCGATACAATCCAGCTTATGAAGGGCAGCTTCTCCGAATTGCAGGCAGAAGTAAACAAGATGAATCTTGAAATTGAAGGCTATAAGGAAAAGCTTTCCGAACTCCGTCAGGAAGAGGTTCGTCTTACTGCTGAAATCGGTGGTGTCAAGGACCTTATCCGTCAGTGTGAGGAACAGCAGGAGAATGCTGAATTCATCATTGACAGAAGCCGTAAGCAGATTGCGCAGCAGAAGGAGATAATTGCAGACTGTGCAGAAAAGATAAAGGCTTATGAAGCTGAAATTGCTGAAAACGAAAAGCTTCTCGAAGCTTCGGGCGAAAAACTGAAGCAGGCAGACAGCGAGCGTGCTGCAATTTCTGAAAAAATCAGTGCTCTCAATATTGAGCGCCTTACAGCGGGCAAGGATATTGAAAGCTTTAATGCACAGATTGAAAATATCAACCGCACAAAGGCGGCTGCAGGAGAAGATAATGAACGCAGACTTGCTGAAATTGATGAACTGAAGAAGAGCAGTGAAGCAATTGCGGTTGAAATAAAGGAAAAACAGGTTTCTATCGAAGAATTCAGAAACCGCTTCAGCGAAAACAGCAATACTATCAATAGTGTTATCGCCAGAGAAAACGAGTGTGAGCGCAGAATGTCCGAGCTTGCACGTGAAATCCGTGAAAAGGGCGATGACAAGGTTAAATTCTCAAATGCACTCGCTGTTGCCGTAGAAAAGAAGGCCTCCATTGAAAAGGAAGATGAAAAGTTGAGAGTTACTCTCTGGGATAAGTATGAGCTTACAATTACCGAAGCCAGAGAAAAGGCTGAAAAGCTTGAAAATCTTTCTGAATCACAGAAGCAGCTTGCAGATTTACGCAGAAAGATAAATGCACTCGGCAGTGTAAACTTTGCGGCGATTGAAGAATTTGAGGAAGTAAAGACCAGGTATGATGAACTTTCAGGACAGCTGAAGGATGTAGAAAAATCCAGACGTGACCTTGAAAAGCTTATTTCAAATCTTACAACAGATATCAAGGCACGCTTCCTTTCCAGCTTCAACGATATCAATGAGAAGTTCAGCAAGATATTCAAGGAAGTATTCGGCGGCGGTGAAGCTCATCTTGAGCTTATTGACCCCGAGGATGTACTTGGCAGCGGTATTGAAATTTTTGCCGCACCTCCCGGAAAGCTTATCAAGAACCTGATTTCGCTTTCAGGCGGTGAGCAGACAATGGTTGCGATTACCATCTATTTCGCAATCCTTCTTCACCGTCCTACACCGTTCTGTATGCTGGACGAGGTGGATGCCGCACTTGACGAAATCAACGTTGTGAAGTATGTAACATATCTGAAGCGCTTCTGCAAACAGACACAGCTTATGGTTATCACTCACAGACGAGGCACAATCGAGGGTTGTGATGTTCTGTACGGCGTGTTCATGCAGGAAAAGGGCGTTTCCCGTCTTATCCATCAGGAGCTTATCGACGATATGGAGCTTGAGCTTGACTGATTTCCTTAATAAAGACTAACGAGGTAATTATGGGATTTTTTGATAAACTTAAAGAGGGTCTTAAAAAGACCAAGGACAGCTTTGTTTCAAAGGTAGAGGTGCTTGTAAATTCCTTTACAAAGATTGATGAGGATTTCTTTGAGGAACTTGAAGAAACACTGATTTTATCGGATATCGGTGCTGAAACCTCCTGTGATATATGCGACAGACTGAGAGCAGAGGTAAAGCGCACAGGCACAACTGATCCTGCGGAGGTAAAGGGCCTTCTCAAGAATATAATTGCTGATATTTTAAGCGGAAACCATGAGCTTGATTTCAGCACTAAGCCGTCAGTTATTCTTGTAATCGGTGTAAACGGAGCAGGCAAGACCACCACAATCGGAAAGCTTGCCGCAAATCTTAAAAATGACGGTAAAAAGGTGCTTGTTGCGGCAGCGGATACATTCCGTGCGGCGGCAATTGATCAGCTCAATGTATGGACGGATCGTGCAGGAGTTGATATTGTAAAGCACGCAGAGGGCAGCGACCCTGCGGCGGTAGTTTTTGACGGCTGTTCGGCAGCAAAGGCAAGAAATGCTGATGTACTCATTATCGATACCGCAGGCAGACTTCACAATAAGAAAAACCTTATGGAAGAGCTTAAAAAGATTTCACGTATTATTTCTCAGCAGCTTCCCGACAGTGCTCTTGAAACTCTGCTTGTTCTTGATGCAACAACAGGGCAGAATGCTGTAAATCAGGCAAGACTTTTCAAAGAGGTTTGTGAAATTACGGGAATTGTTCTTACAAAGCTTGACGGAACAGCAAAAGGTGGTATAATAATACCTATAAAGAATGAGCTTGACATACCCGTGAAGCTTGTGGGTGTAGGCGAAAAAATTGATGACTTACAGAATTTCATACCTCAGGATTATGCGGAAATTCTGTTTGCTGAAAATGGAGATAAAGAATGAAACTTGTAGTTGCTACCAACAATCAGGGTAAGGTGAAGGAGTTCAAACAGCTTCTTGAGCCTCTCGGTTTTGAACCCGTTTCTCTCAGGGATGAGGGCATTGTGATAGATGTTGCCGAGGATGGCGAAACCTTTGCTGAAAACGCACATATAAAAGCGCAGGCTGTATATGAAATATGCAAGTGTCCTGTGCTTGCTGATGACAGCGGACTTGAAATCGAGTTTTTAGGCGGTGCGCCCGGAATTTATTCCGCACGCTATGCAGGTGAGGATGCTACCGATGCTGACCGTTGCAGCAAGGTCCTGTCCGAGCTTGAAGGCGTGGATATCAGTATGAGAAGTGCTCGTTTCGCCTGTGCCTTATACTGCATCATTGATGATGATACCGAATATTCCGTGCTTGGAACAATGAACGGCTTTATCGGTACAGAGCCTATGGGTGAGAACGGCTTTGGCTATGACCCCATTTTTATGATTGATGAAGAAACAAGCGTTGCTATGATAAGCGATGAAGAGAAAAACAAGATAAGCCACAGAGCCGAAGCTATGCGTAAGCTTGCCGAAGTGCTCAGGGCAAATGGATAAACAAAAGAAAGGCAGTTCATATTTATGACAGGAAAAGAAAGAGCAAAGCTCCGTGCTATTGCAAATACTTATGAAACTATTCTTCTCGTAGGCAAGAACGGCATCGGCCCTGAGCTTATAAAGCAGGCTGATGATGCTCTTGAAAAGAGAGAAATGATAAAGGGAAAGGTTCATGAAACCTGTGAGCTTACAGCAAGAGAGGTCTGCGCAGAACTCTGCGAAGCAGTCAAGGCGGAGCCTATTCAGGTTATAGGAACAAAGTTTGTAATTTACAGACAGAACAAGGATAAGAAAAAGAGAGTTATTTTTATAGATGAGTAAGGTAGGAATTTTCGGAGGGGCATTCAACCCCATTCATAAAGGACATACAGAGCTTGCAAGAGCGGCATTCAAAATGCTGAAGCTGAGTGAGATGCTTATTATCCCTACAGCTCAGTCACCTCACAAGCAGACTTCAGAGGTTTCATTCGAGGACAGAGCAGAAATGTGCCGTATAGCATTTGAAAATGACAAGGGCTTTGTAATTTCCGATATAGAAAAGCAGCTTGGCGGTACAAGCTATACAATCAATACAGTGCGTGCCTTAAAGGAAATTTATCCGAAGAAAACCGAGTTTTATCTTATAATAGGCGGCGATATGCTGTTTTATTTTGAAAACTGGTATCGTCACGAGGCGCTTCTGAAGGAATGCCACGTTGTTGCAGCTGCCAGGGAAAATGACAGCTATGTGGATATGCTTGAATACGCCAACGAGCTTGGCAGAGTAAAGGTGCTCAACTTACCTGTGACCGAGGTTTCTTCAACTGAGCTTCGTGAAAAGCTTGCAAATGGCGAAGACTGCGGAGATTTCATAGATAAAAAGGTCATGGCATATATAACCGAAAGGGGTATTTACCGTGGCTGATGATTACAAAGAGCTGATAAGCGGTATGATGGGCAAGAAGCGGTATATTCACAGCTGTAATGTTGCAGATATGTGCGTAAAGCTTGCCGAGATACACGGCGAGGATACCGAAAAGGCATATATTGCAGGGATTCTTCACGACATCCGCAAGGAAATTGATGATGAAACCCTGAAGAAAGAGATTGAACTCAGCGGATATTACATTGACCCTGTTGAGCTTGCTTCAAGAAAAACCTGGCACGGTATAGCGGCGGCATATTATGTCCGTGATGTGCTGGGAATAACGGATACGGATATTCTTAACGCCATACGTTTTCACACGGTGGGAAGGGCAGATATGTCCAAGCTTGAAAAGATTGTGTATCTGGGCGACCTTGTATCCGCAGAGAGAAATTATCCTGATGTGGAGAAATACAGAGCATATGCCCTTGAAAATCTTGATAACGGTATGTATAAGGCGCTTGAATGGCTTATACCCGATTTCGTCGGTAGCGGACGCATGATTCCCGTTTCTACTGTTGAAGCGTACAATTGTTATCTGAAAGCAGCAAAAAAGAAAAAATAATGTATGCGTGAAAATCGCAGAAAGGAATACAAAATGACAGATTTAGAAACAGTAAAGACCGTCGTGAAGGCGCTTGATTCCAAGAAGGCAGGAAATATACGTGTTCTTAAAATCGGCGACCTTACAATTCTTGCAAATTATTTTGTAATTGCCGAGGGTGGCAGCAACACTCAGGTAAAGGCACTTGCAGATGAAGTGGATTACCAGATGGGACTTCTCGGAATTGAGCCCAAGAGTATGTCCGGTACACAGGGCGCAACATGGATTACAATCGACTATATTGATGTTGTTGTTCACGTGTTTTATAAGGAAACAAGAGAGTTTTATGACCTTGAAAGACTCTGGCAGGATGGCGAAGAAATAAATATTGAAGAATTTTTAAAATAATACTTGACAATTTAAGGGTTTTATTGTATAATACTGCTTGAGCATTTATTGTGTTCGCCTACTAAGTAGACATAACTTGTAGATTAACCTGTGCCGTAAGGCAAAGGGAGGGATATAGATGGCAGAAATTCGTCTTGGAAAGAACGAATCATTAGACACAGCATTAAAGCGTTTTAAGCGTTCCTGCGCAAGAGACGGTGTTTTAGCTGAGGTTCGTAAAAGAGAACATTACGAAAAGCCTTCGGTAAAGCGTAAGAAGAAGTCCGAAGCTGCACGTAAGCGCAAGTTCAAGTAATGCGTATTAAAAGATTTTAAGCGGGCTCGGTGTAGTCCGCTTAATTTTATGTTTATGACTCCGAAAGGAATTGATAGCATGATTTTCAAACCCACGTTATGGGTGAAAAATGTATTGAGTATTGATGAGGCGTTTCTTGATGCAAACAATATAAAGGCGCTGATTCTTGATCTTGACAACACCCTGTCCATGCATGGAAATCCTGCCGCTGAAGAGGGAATCCCCGACTGGCTTGATAAAATGCGTGAGCTTGGTATAAAGATGATGGTTGTATCAAATAACACAAATAAGCGTGTTGCACCTCTTGCTGCAAAGCTGGGGCTCGATTACATCCATTCAGGCGCAAAACCGCTTACATTCGGTATAAATAAAGCTGTTAAAGCTCTTGGGATCCCCAAGGAGAATATAGCTGTGGTAGGCGATCAGATATTTACCGATGTAATGGGCGGTAATTTTGCAAAAATGACAACAATCCTTGTTGAGCCGTTCCACCTTGAAAAGGGGATACTTTTCAAGATAAAGCGTGCGGCAGAGGGTTTGGTTTTCAAGAGAGATTTCAGTAAACTCAGATAAATGAAAGGACGGTCTTTATGATTACATTCGGACCGGGTGGAAACTCGGAAAGCTTCGGTAAACGCAAATTCCCCGAACAGCTTCCCGAATATCTGGCTTCAATGGGGCTTAACGGCTATGAGATAGAATGCGGCAGGGGAGTACGTATTGCGGAAAAGACATATAATCTTCTTCCCGATATTGCAAAGCAGAACGGCATTTATATTACTCTCCACACACCTTATTTCATATCCCTTTCCAGCGAAAATGAGGAAACACGTTTAAAAAGCGTCACTTATATCGAGGAAAGTGCTGTTGCGGCACACAAGCTTGGTGTAAAAAAGATAATAGTTCATTCAGGTTCATGCGCAAAAATGACACGCGAGGCAGCTCTGGAGCTTGCAAAGGACACGCTTCTCAGGGCGCAGGCAAGACTTGATGAAATCGGCTTGTCTGAGATAATTATCTGTCCCGAAACAATGGGCAAAATCAATCAGCTGGGCACACTTTCTGAAGTCATGGAGCTTTGTAAGGTTGATGAGCGCTTCCTGCCCTGCGTGGATTTCGGTCATCTCAACGCCCGTACATTGGGTGGAATAAAAAGTATTGCTGATTACACTTCAATCCTTGATGAAATTGAGGATAAGCTGGGCTTTGAGCGCTTAAAGAATTTTCACGTTCATTTTAGTAAGATTCAGTATACTGCTGGCGGTGAAAAGTGCCACCTGACTTTTTCTGACAATGAGTTCGGCCCTGATTATGAGCCGCTTATGGAACTGTTTGCAAAGCGCAGACTTGAGCCTTCGGTCATCTGCGAAAGTGCAGGAACCCAGGCGGAGGATGCAGCAGAAATGAAGAAAGCTTATGAGAGGTGTTTATAATGAAAATCTTTATTATCAACGGCCCTAATCTTAATATGCTCGGCAAGCGTGAGCCTGAGATTTACGGTGCTGATACACTGGAGAGCATCAATGCTGAGTTAAAGGAGCTTTGCGACTCTATCGGTGTTGAGCCTGAATTCTATCAGTCCAATTGCGAAGGCGAGCTTATTGATATTATACACAGCGCAAGAGAGAAGGCTGACGGTATTGTGCTTAATGCAGGTGCATACACACATTACAGCATTGCAATCCGTGACGCTATTTCTGCTTGTGAAAAGCCGTGTGTTGAAGTACATCTTTCAAATGTGCATAAGCGTGAGGAATTCCGTCATAAGTCGGTGATTTCCGCTGTGTGCGAGGGTGTAATCTGCGGCTTCGGTAAGGACAGTTACCGCCTTGCAATACTGGCACTTGCCGGAAAGTAAAAGAAAAGGAACAACGATATGTATATTACAGAGAGAATAGCGGCTGAGCTTAAGGATACAACCCATGCCGCACTGCTTACAAGTGAAGTTTCACGTAAATATGCCACAGGATTCCACTCTTCTGCGGGCATTGTCATGGTTACAAAGGATAAGAGCTATTTTATAGTTGACGGAAGATATTTCGAGAAGGCTGAACAGCAGGCAAAGGGCTGTGATGTAATTCTCCTTTCCGATTTGAGAAAACAGATATATGCAATTATTGAAGAACACGGAATTGAGGTTGTTTCTATCGAAAGCAAGACACTTACCGTAAGTGAGCTTGAAGATTACAAACAGCTTTTCAATGCGCTTACCGTTGATTCTTCCTCATGGCTTTCCGCAACTCTTGAAAGAATGAGAATTATCAAGACTGAAGAAGAAATAGGCAAGATTGAAGCAGCACAGCGTATTGCCGAAGCGGCGTTTTCCAAGCTTATCACTTCAATCCGTGCAGGTGTAACCGAAAAACAGGTTGCTGCAATGCTTGAATTCTTTATGCGTGATCTCGGTGCAGACGGTATATCGTTTGATACAATCGCTGCTTCGGGCATTAATTCAGCTTGTCCTCATGCTGTACCTACCGATAAGCCTTTACAGAACGGTGAATTTCTGACACTTGATTTCGGCGCAACAGTAGACGGCTATCACTCCGATATGACACGTACAGTGGTAATCGGCAAGCCTGATGAGGAAATGAAGAATATCTATAACGCTGTATGGGGCGCGCAGACAGATGCTATCAAGGCAGTGCGTGCCGATGTAACAGGCAAGCTGGTTGATAATGTTGCAAGAAGCACTCTTGATGCCTGGGGTTATGAAAAGTACTTCACACACGGACTTGGCCACGGTGTAGGCCTTGAAATTCATGAATCCCCCAATCTTAACCCCAAAAGCCCGTTTACACTCCGTGAGGGTATGGTTATAACAATCGAACCCGGTGTATATATTCCTCATAAATGCGGTGTACGTATTGAAGACATGGTTGTTGTAACGGCTGACGGCTGTCTTAATTTAACAAAAACACCCAAAACACTTATTTATATATAAAATTTTTGTATATTACAAGAAATTTTACAAAAAGACTTGCTTTTTTATTAAAAATAATGTACAATATAAGAGATACTTATGTATAATTTTAAGGAGGATTATTAAATATGATCACAGCAGGCGATTTCAGAAACGGTATGACATTTGAGGAAGACGGCAACGTAATGCAGGTTGTTGAATTCCAGCACGTTAAGCCCGGTAAAGGTGCTGCTTTCGTAAGAACAAAGACAAAGAACGTTATCACAGGTGCAGTTGTAGAAAAATCCTACAACCCCACAGCTAAGTTCCCCACAGCTTACGTAGAAAGAAAGGATATGGAATACACATATTCTGACGGTGAATTATATCACTTCATGGACAGCGAAACATACGAAGATGTTCCGATCAATGCAAGCGAACTCGGTGATAACTTCAAGTTCGTAAAGGAAAACATGGTATGTAAGGTTCTTTCCTACAAGGGTAAGGTTTTCGGTGTAGAACCCCCCAACTTTGTTGAACTCGAAGTAACAGATACTGACCCCGGTTTCAAGGGTGATACAGCTACAAACGCTACAAAGCCCGCTACACTTGAAACAGGTGCAGAAATCAAGGTTCCCCTCTTTATCGAAATCGGCGAAATCATCCGTATCGATACAAGAACAGGCGAATACATGGAACGTGCAAACAACAAGTAATCCATAAAAGGAGGACTATAAAAATGGCTATGACTATTGCTGAAAAGGTTTCTTATATCAAGGGTCTTGCTGAAGGCATGAAGCTTGACGACAGCACAAACGAAGGTAAGGTTCTTAACGCTATTATCGACGTTCTCGGCGATATCGCTCTCAACATCGAAGATATCGATTCTGACCTTGCAGACGTTACAGACGTAGTTTCCGATCTTGAAGATGCAGTTTATGATCTTGAAGATGAAGTTTACTGCGATGATGACTGCGACTGCTGCGACGATGATTGCTGCGAAGACGACATGTATGAAATCACATGCCCCAACTGCGACAACACAATCACAACTGATTTTGAAGTAATTTCAAGCGGTTCTATCGCTTGCCCCAACTGCGGCGAAACTCTCGAATTTGATTTATCCGCTCTTGAAGACTGCGAATGTGATTGCGGCTGCCAGGAATAATCAATAAAAAGCGGCATAAAATTTAATAATTATTATATGTTTCAGGGCGGAGTGCAATTCTCCACCGGTGGTAAAGTCCACGAGCCTTACGGCAAGATTCGGTGAAATTCCGAAACCGACGGTATAGTCCGGATAGAAGAAACATCATAACCTCGTGTTATTACGCCCCGATTGCATGCAATTGGGGCGTTTCGTCTTCTTTTGCCCTGCCGAAAGGACAATATCATGAACAATAAGAAAATACGTTTTATAACAATTACTGCTATCCTCGGCGCACTTGCTACTGTTTTTCAGATGTTTGAAATTCCTGTTCCTGTGCTTGTTCCGGGATTTATCAAGCTCGACTTCTCTGATTTACCCGCAATTCTGGCTACATTCCTTGTGTCGCCGTTGTCAGGCGTGATTGTATGCCTCATCAAGAACGTGATTCACATTGCTACCTCCAGCTCTGTTGGTATCGGCGAGCTTGCAAACTTCCTCACAAGTGCTGCATGTGTGCTCCCTGCGGGAATTATCTATATGCTTAAGCCTACCAAAAAGATGGCGGTTGTGGCTATGATTGCAGGCGCTCTTGTTTCAGGTGTTGCAAGCATTTTCATCAACTATTTCATAACATATCCTTTCTATATGAGTGCCTTTGGTCTTACAGAAGAAGCAATTATAGGTATGTACAGCGAAGTAGTTGCGCTTCAGAGCGAAATGTTCGGTATAAGTGCTGCCCCTGCGGTAACGCTCTGGGATGCACTTATATGGTTCAATGCACCTTTTACTATACTTAAATTTGCTGTATGTTCGGTAGTTGTTTTCTTTATTTACAAGCCTCTTGCAAAAATCACAAAAAAGAATGCTCAGTAATTTCTGAAAGGAAATACAATGATTTATACAATAACCTTTAATCCTGCAATTGACTATGTTATCCATACCGATAATATCAGAACAGGAGAAGTCAATCGCACAAGCTCTGAAACCTATTTTATAGGTGGAAAGGGAATCAATGTTTCTGTTGTACTTGCCGAACTCGGTGTAAAGTCTGTGGCGCTCGGTTTTGTTGCAGGCTTTACTGGTGATGCAATTGAAAACGGGCTTTTGAGAAAGGGCATAAGCACTGATTTTATAAAGCTGGATAACGGTTTTTCACGTATTAACGTTAAAATCAAATCTGATGAGGAAACTGAAATAAACGGTCAGGGTCCTGAAATCAGCGATGAAGCTATTGCTGAATTGTTCCGTAAGCTCGATTCAATAAACAGCGGTGATATTTTAGTGCTTGCAGGCAGTATCCCGAAATCCCTCGACAGCGATATCTACGAGAGAATACTTTCTTATTGCGATGGAAAAGGTGTGCGCTTTGTCGTTGATGCCTCCGGTTCTTTGCTCCTTAACGTCCTTAAATATAATCCGTTTCTTATAAAGCCCAACAACCATGAGCTGGGTGAAATGTTCGGCGTTAAGGCCTCATCGTCAGCTGAAATTGAGAAGTATGCTCTGAAGCTTCGTGAAATGGGTGCAAGAAATGTCCTTGTATCAATGGCAGGAGACGGCGCAGTGCTTTTTGCTGAAGACGGTAATACATACAGCTGCGGCGTATGCAAGGGAACTGTCAGAAATTCTGTGGGTGCGGGTGATTCTATGGTTGCCGGATTTATTGCGGGAATTTCCGACGGAGATTATAGTCATGCCCTTAAGCTCGGTACGGCATGCGGCGGTGCAACAGCATTCTCTGACGATCTTGCTGTAAAGGAAGATATAGACAGACTGTTAAAGACATTGTGATTATAATACCCTGCGGTTTTCCGCAGGGTTTATTTGTATTACAGTAAAAAATATCAATAAAATATTGCAAAATCAGCATTTTTGTGATATAATCAAATTATATATGTATCGTGGCGCAAAAGCGCTCGGAAAGGAAATTATCATATGTGCGGTATTGTAGGTTACACAGGCAATAATGCTTGTACCGATATTCTTGTTGAGGCTCTTTCTAAGCTTGAATACAGAGGCTATGACAGCGCAGGTATCGCTGTTTTTGAAGATGATAGAATTGAAACAATAAAGGCAAAGGGTAAAATCAAGGAAGGCCTTGAAGCAAAGCTTTCCGAAACAGGCAGTCTTACTGCTGTTTCTGGTATCGGTCACACACGTTGGGCGACCCACGGCGAGCCAAGTGATATAAACAGTCATCCCCATGGTAATAAGCGTGTTTCTGTCGTTCATAACGGTATTATTGAAAACTACCGTAAGATAAAGGAATTCCTTACTTCCAAGGGTTACACATTTGACAGCGAAACTGACACAGAAACAGTTGCCAAGCTTCTTGATTACAATTATACAGGCTCACCTGTTGATGCAATTATTTCTACAATAGGCGAAATTGAAGGCGCATACGCTCTCGGTATTATTTTCCGTGACTTCAAGGATAAGATTTATGCTGTGCGTAAGGAAAGCCCCCTTATTGTAGGTGTAGGAAAGGGCGAAATGTTTATTGCGTCCGATGTTACTGCAATTTTAAACCGCACAAGGGATTATTATCTTCTTGAAGAGGATGAGATTGCTGAAATTGATAAGAATGGCGTAATCTTCTATGATATCCATAAGAATATCATTCAGAAGGAGCTCCATACTGCAACATGGGATGTTGAAGCAGCTTCAAAGGGTGGCTTCAAGCATTTCATGCTCAAGGAGATTACAGAACAGCCCCAGGCTCTCAAGAATACAATTTCTCCCCGTATCAAGGATGGTCTTGTAGATTTCAGCGAATGCGGTCTTACAGACGAGATGCTTCGCAATTACAGACATGTATTTATTGTTGGCTGCGGCTCTGCAATGCACGCAGGTACTGTAGGCAAGTATGTTATTGAAAGTGTAGCCCGCACTCCTGTAATTGTTGACATTGCTTCTGAATTCCGTTACAGAAGGCCTCTTTTGAGCAAGGATGACCTTGTAATTATTATTTCGCAGTCGGGTGAAACAGCGGATACCAAGGCGGCACTCAAGATGGCGAATGAAATCGGCGCTGACACTCTTGCTATTGTAAATGTGGTTGGTTCTTCCATTGCACGTGAAGCGAAAATGGTTATGTACACGCTTGCCGGCCCTGAGATTTCAGTGTGCTCCACCAAGGCTTATATGGTTCAGACTGCGTTTATGTACCTTTTTGCCTTTAAAATCGCTTATGCAAGGGGCATGATTACTGCCGAAGAATGCAGAAACTATACAGAAGAGATGCTTGATGTTCCTGAAAAGGTTAAAATATGTACAGAAAACATGGAGCAGTACCAGTATGTCGCTTCCAAGCTTATGAGCGCTGAAAGCCTGCTTTATATCGGCAGAGGTCTTGACTATGCGCTCAGCATGGAGGGTTCGTTGAAGCTCAAGGAAATCTCTTATATTCATTCTGAGAGCTATGCGGCAGGTGAACTGAAGCACGGTACAATTTCTCTTATTGACAACGGAATGCCCGTTATAGCTGTTGCTACACAGATGGAGCTTTTTGACAAGACCCAGAGCAATGTAAAGGAAGTAAAATCCCGTGGTGCTACTGTAATTATGGTTTGTGCCGAGGGTACAGAGCTTGAAGAAAGCTGTGTTGACTATCCTGTGTATATACCTAAAGTAAGAGAGCTGCTTATGCCGCTTGTTGCTGTGGTTCCGCTTCAGCTTATTGCTTATTATACAGCGGTTCTTCGTGACTGCGATGTTGATAAGCCCAGAAATCTTGCCAAATCCGTAACAGTAGAATAAAAAACAAAGGATTGATAAAATGCTGGATAATTTTGAAGGAAACGCTTATGAACCGGTCATAAGTGTTTGGGAAAAGCTTGCCGAAACCAGAAAGCCTATTGTCATGTATGGTATGGGTGACGGTGCGGAGAAGATACTTTCCGTTTTTGATAAATACGGGATAAAGCCTGCTGAATTTATGGCAAGCGATGAGTTTGTCCGTGGTCATTATTTTAAAGGCTATAAAGTCAAGAAGCTTTCTGAAATAGAAGAGCAGTATGACGATTTCATTGTTGTCATCTGTTTCGGCACATATCTGCCTGAAGTAATGGACAGAATTGACGAGATTTCCCGTAAGCATGAGGTTGTCGCTCCTGATGTTCCTGTAATAGGCGGCGGCCTTTTTGACAGCGACTATATTTCTGACCATGAGGCTGATATCATGCAGCTGCTGCCTATGCTTTCCGATGCAAAATCCCATGAGGTTTTTGATACGCTTATGAAATACAGGGTAACAGGGGATATTTCCTTACTGCGTTCCTGTGAGACACCTAAATCGGAAGCGTATGAGCTTCTCAGAATCGGAACAAACGAAACCTATGTTGACCTGGGCGCTTATAACGGCGATACTGTCGAAGAGTTTCTTACACTTACAGACAGAAGGTTTGAAAAGATATATGCGCTTGAACCTGACCGCCGCAATTATTCAAAGCTCCGCAGACGTCATTATGCTCTTGGCTCTGCTGTCTTTGAACATCATAATGTAGCAGCATGGAATGAAGATACAACGCTTACTTTTTATCATAAATCCGGCAGAAATTCAGCTCTGACAGACAATCGTTCCGACGAAACAAAGGGAAGGGCAACTGAGGTGGAAGCCAGAAGTGTTGACAGTATTCTCGACGGAAAGAAAGCAACTCTCATCAAGTACGATGTGGAGGGCAGCGAAGAGCAGGCTCTTCTTGGAAGTGCCGAAACAATCAGGAAATATAAGCCCAGACTTATAGTTTCTCTTTATCACCGTACAGAAGATATGATAAAGCTTCCGCTTCTTATCAATCAACTTAATCCCTCCTACAAGATGTATCTCAGACACCATCCTTATATACCTGCATGGGATACCAATCTGTACTGTATTTAAGCAAAGACAGGAAAGGATTTGAAAAATGAAAAGAGTAATTATAGTTTTTCTTATTTTACTCGTCATAGGAACAGTTGGTTTCTATACATACAATGAATTCCGTGTGCGTGAAATAGTATATGTAGGCGACTATGAATCTGATACCTCCGGAAACAAGCATTCTGTAAAGCGTCTTTATAGCTCGGATGTTGATTTCGACGCCTATAATGAGAAGCTTGAGGATCTTATTTCTCTTGAGTTTACTGAGGAAGAGATACTTAAAGCAGCACTCGAATCGGGTGAACCTGAGTTCTATCCTTCATTTCATACAAGTGTCCGTAAAGTAAACACAAACGATGATTTCTTTATTCTGTCAACAAAAGTTGTACAGCAGCTGGCTGAAGGTCAGACACGTGCAAACTTTACCCTTGCAAATCTCAGGCTTGAGGTTATTACAAACAATGTAGTAATTGATGAGGTGTCTGCAAGCAGCCAGGATAACCTCAGCGTTGTCCGCAAGGAAGTTCCTCTTATGAACGAAGAGGGTACAGGCATGACTGTGGAACTCAGAAATTACGGTGACACGGAAATAATCTTCAACGGCACTTCGGGTATGGTGGTGCTTCAGTACTCTTTTGATATTGAAAGTGTTTCACTTTTTCCCACCACGGTTATTGAGGATTGTTTTATAAGAATCAATGTTTCCGTTTCTGAGGATGAGGAAGGGCATATCATTGCTGAATACAGTATTGATGAAGCCTCAACGGTTGATGAATATATTGAACAGGAATAATGTCAGAATTTACCTGTCTGTTGTAATAATTAACGAAAGTTTAAAATATTTTTGCAAGTTCGTGATTTCGAGCTTGCATTTTTTTTGATATTGTGTATAATAATAAATGTAGTATAATAATAGAAAATTCTGGAGGTTCCCCGATGTACAGAGAATATTCCGCAGAACAGCTCAATGAACTTAAATCCGAGCTTCTTGCTCAGTATGAAGCCTACAAGGCAAAAAATTTAAAGCTTGATATGTCCCGTGGCAAGCCTGCCCCCGAACAGCTTAATCTTTCAATTGAAATGCTTACACACTGCCTTGACGGTGATTACAAGTCCGAAAACGGCATTGACTGCCGTAACTATGGTGTTCTTGACGGTATTCCCGAGGCAAAGGAGCTTATGCGTCCTCTTCTCGGCGTGGCTGAAGATGAAATAATTGTCGGCGGCAACTCCAGCTTACAGCTTATGTATGATACAATCGCACGTGCAATGCTTCTCGGCGTTTACGGCGGCGAAAAGCCCTGGTGCAAGAGTAACAAGGTAAAGTTCCTGTGTCCTGCTCCCGGCTACGACAGACATTTTGCAATCTGTGAAAGCATCGGCATTGAAATGATCACCGTTCCTTATCTTGAAGATGGCCCTGATATGGATATGGTTGAAAAGCTTGTTGCCGAGGATGATGAAATCAAGGGTATCTGGTGCGTTCCCATGTATTCCAACCCCACAGGTATTTCCTATTCCGATACAGTTGTAAAGCGTTTTGCAAACCTTAAGCCTAAGGCTAAGGATTTCAGAATTTTCTGGGATAATGCTTACTGTGTACATCACCTTACAGATACACCTGATAAGATTCTTAACATTCTTGAAGAATGCAAGAAGGCTGGCAACCCCCACATGGTTCTTATGTTTACATCCACATCTAAGATTTCATTCCCCGGTGGCGGTCTTGCTTGTATCGGTGCAAGTGCTGAAAATATTAAATTCATCGACAGCCAGATGACATATCAGACTATCGGCTATGATAAGCTGAATCAGCTCCGTCATGCAAAGTTCTTCAAGAATTTTGACGGCATTACAGCTCATATGCTTAAGCACAAGGAAATCATCGCCCCCAAGTTCAATATTGTTCTTGATATGCTGAACAAAGAAATCGCTCCTCACGGCATTGCAAAGTGGCACAATCCCAACGGCGGTTATTTCGTATCCTTTACAGGTATGGACGGTACTGCAAAGCGAATTGTTGCTCTCTGTAAGGAGGCAGGTGTTGTTCTTACAGGTGCGGGTGCAACCTATCCTTACGGAAAAGACCCTCACGACAGCAACATCAGAATTGCACCTACATTCCCCACATGCGATGAACTTCAGACAGCAATGGAAATTTTCTGTGTAAGTGCAAAGCTTGCTTCTGTCGAAAAGTTGCTTGAAAAGTGAGTGTAAACTACTTGCAATCTTAACCCCTTTATGATATAATTAACAGGTCAGGTATAATAACCTGACCTGTGTTGTTTTATATGCGCCTGTAGCTCAGCTGGATAGAGCAATAGCCTCCGACGCTATGTGCCGTGCGTTCGAATCGCATCAGGCGTACCAGTACAGAACGATGTTCTGTAATAATTTATTTTAAGGAGATTGTTGTTTGAAGAAAAATAACAGACCTGAGATTGTAGCGTAAACGGGTGGTTTGCGAATACAATCTTACACAAACCTCCCGTATTGTCGGTCAACAATTTTCAGGAGGAAAAAACAATGAATAAAAATGACTATATTATCCGTTTAGAAACAGAAAAAGATTATCGTGAAACCGAAAACCTTGCTCGTGAAGCGTTCTGGAATTTAAGCTTTCCGGGTTGTAATGAGCACTATTTCATCCATGTGCTGAGAGAGCATGAGGCGTTTATTCCTGAGCTTGACTATGTTGTTGAATACGAAGGGAAAATTATTGCCTGTGTCATGTACTCAAAAGCAAAGCTGGTTGATGAAAACGGCAATGAAAAGAATATCGTATCAATGGGACCGATTTGCGTGCATCCCGATTTTCAGCGAAAGGGGCTCAGCAGAATGCTGCTTGAACTGACCTTTGAAAAGGCGCTTGAAATGGGATATGATACTGTTATTAATTTCGGTAATCCCGATAATTATGTTGCACGTGGCTATAAGAGCTGCAAGAAGTACAATGTGTGCTTTGAGGGCGATGTTTTCCCTGCGGCGCTGCTCGTAAAGGCGCTGAAGGAGGATGCTCTGGACGGAAGAAAGTGGTTCTATCATCCCAATAATGCCGATGCACCCTGTGATGACGAAGCAGCGGTAGAGGAATTCGATAAGCTCTTCCCACCAAAGGAAAAGGCGTGGCAGCCCAGCCAGGAGGAATTCTATATTCACAGTCATTCTGTAATTAACCGGTAATAAAAACAAGCCGATGAGCATTGCTCATCGGCTTGTTGATTTTTATCCGAGAATCTCTTTAAGTTTTTCAGAAACAGCTGTTGCTGTTTTTTCGTGAGTCTTTTCGGTAGGATGCCAGTCAGCGGCAATGCCGTCTGCCTGATCCTGGTTTGCCAGTCTCATTGCATAAACGGATGTATCGCCTGTCTCGGCAGAGTAGGTAGCAACCGCTTCTTCAACGCATTTGTAAAGCCCGCTTCCCATTACACCGAGAACACAGAGAATTTCCGCATCAGGGTTCTTTTCACGTACCTGCTTCAGGAAATTTACATATTCAGCAGTGAATTCAGCCTGCTTGTCCTTGTCAGACTTGCAGTAGCTTTCGTCGTTTGTGCCGAGGTTTATCACCACAGCGTCAGGCTGGCGCTTGAAATCCCACTTGATACCGGCAACGCCTCTTGAGTACGAATAACCGATATCGTTATAATATTTCGGCATTATCTGGTTTGCGGATTTCTTATCGGGATTACCTGTATAGCCTGAAATAATGCCGTATCCGCTTATAGCCACAAGGCTGTAATCTGCATCAAGCATCTGTGCGGTCTTGTAAGCATATGCCTTTGTACAGTCTTCTGTGGAGGTGGAGAAATGATGATTTCTGTCTTCGTCATCAACACCGTAACCGCAGGTGATAGAGTCGCCTATAAATTCTATGTATAAATCCTTTTCTTCTGTGGGAGCGATTGAGCCTACAACATCAATTGACTTGATAGCGATAGTTGAATTTGCGGTTTCGCTGAGCTTTACGAGAGAAATTACAGCAGTTTTCTCAGTTTCGCTTTCAAAGGCTGTGATAGTCTTTGTCTGCTCATCCAGCATTAAATCCTGTGTTCTTTCACCGTCAACATAGATTGCATAACGTGCGGCATTGTCCTCGTTATTTGCCTTTGCGGCACTGTCACCCTTTAAGTTGAACTTTACGGATGTGCCTGTAAAGGTGAATTCGCAGCCTGTGCCTGAATAAGCGCATATGAGCTCTTCATCGAAATCGTCGTAGAATGCACGGCCGAGCAGTTTTACGGTTTCTGATGTGGGGATGTATGTCTGCGGACCTGCAGGCGCGGTTGTTTCTGTGGTTACTGTTGTTTCGGGTGTTGTTACAGCCGGTTCTGTTGCGCTGTTACAGCTTGTAAAAAGCATTATTGAAGCGCATAAGGCTGATAATACTTGTTTCTTCATATCTTATTGTTCCTTTCGTTTTTTATTGATTATAGCATTTATTGTCTGAAAAATCAAGGCTGTTGCAGCTATTGACTTTAAATTTTGGCTGTGGTATTATGATTTTAATCAATAACGGAGGTGCATAATGACAACCGTATATTTTATCCGCCATGCACAATCAGACCGATTTGTTCATGACGACCGGACAAGACCGCTGACTTCTGAGGGGATCTCTGATACAAAGAAAATAACAGCGGTGCTTGAAAATTCAGGAATCAGTCATATTATTTCCAGCCCCTATACCCGTACAATACAGACTGTGTCTGATTTGTCTGAAAAGCTCGGTCTTGAGATTGAAACGGACGAAGATTTCAGAGAGCGTAATGCAGGTCAGTGGCACGGTGAGAATTTTATTGAATTCATACGCAGCCAGTGTGAGGATTTCAGTTATCATATTCTTGATGGTGAATGTCTTGCGGATGTACAGAAACGTAATATTTCAGCGCTGCATCGCTGGATTGAGAAATATAACGGCGAAACTGTCGCAATTGCAACACACGGCACAGCACTCAGCACCATGATAAATTATTACTATCCAGGGTTTGGCTTTGAAAGCTTTATGCGTATAATTGATTATATGCCCTATGTTGTAAAAATGGAGCTGGATGGTGATAAGTGCCTTTCCTTTGAAGAGATTCTGGTTGTCAAAAAGGAGTATAAATAATGCTTGTGCGTGAAATAAATGAAACCGATCTTAATGGCCTGTTAAAGCTCTATACACATCTTCATGATAATCCGATTCCTGCCGAAAGTGATGGACTTCGCAGGTTGTGGAGTGAAATAACAGAAGACAGAAATCATCATATAATTATTGCCGAAGAAAATGGTGAAATAGTTTCTTCCTGTGTATGTGTAATAGTGCCTAATCTGACTCATAATCAGTGTCCGTATGCTTTGATTGAAAATGTTGTTACACACGAAGCGTACAGAGGCAGGGGATACGCTACCGCCTGTCTTGATTATGCCAAAAAAATAGCGAAAAGCGAAAATTGTTATAAGCTTATGCTTATGACAGGGTCAAAACAGGAAAGTACCCTCAGATTTTATGAAAAAGCAGGGTATAACAGAAACGACAAAACAGCCTTTATTCAGTGGATATAAAAACATTCCCGTTATCAATAATAACGGGAATGAAATTTATGTCATTGCAGATTTGCGGTAAGCACTGGGTGTAACTCCGATGTATTTCTTGAAAATACGGCAGAAATAGTTGGAGTCGCTGAAACCGCATCTTAAAGCTGTTTCTGTAATGGAAAGATCGGTTGTACGCAAAAGCCTCACTGCGTTTCTTATTCTTATATCAATCAGATATTGCTGTGGTGTTACGGAATAGGTAGCAGAAAAAAGCCTTATGAAATGACGCTGTGAGTAATGAGATAATTCAACAAGCTTTGCCGTTGTGATATCATCTGCAAAATTTGTTTCCATGTATGCCGCAGCGTTTGAAATGCCTTCTATTTCCTTGTGTTTTACTTTGCGTCCGTAAAGTCGAGAAAGCAGTACAATCAGTTGCAGGAAATATGACCTTACCATAGTCTTTCTGGCAGGTGAATCGCTTTCAAATTCCTTTATTGCGGCTTTAATGATATTTTCAGCTTCGGAAAAAGCGGCAGGGTCAAGCTTCAGTCTGCTTTTAAAGCCGTTTTCTTTATTGTATTCGGGTTCGAGAAGGAAAAGTGCGTGGTAGCCTGGTAAAGCCTTTATATCATAGCTTTCGCCTATAAGATGTTCAGGTCTGAACATTATATTGCAGATTTTGAAATTTTCAGCCTTGTCATAACCGTGTTTTATACCTTGGTTCATAACGAAGACATCGCCTTTGCTCACTGTGAAATTTTCGTTATCCACAATGTGTGTTGCCTGTCCGCCCAGGACGATCACCAGCTCGGAGAAATCTTCATGACCGTGTATGAACATTTCCTGCTCGTGATTGCCGTATTGTATGTAAAAAGGGAAATTTTCATCTGTGGTGAAAAAGTCCAGTCTCATATCATTGCCGTGAGTCATCAGTAAATACCGTACCTTTTTTGTTTTGTTAATTATAACATACATAATTGCGGATTGCAATTGTTTGATGGCAGTTTTGTGCTTTTTTATGTCTTGAAATTTATAGTTATTATTATATATGTGTTTTATAATAGAATAAATGTAATTGAAAGGAAGTTATGATATGGCAAATCCTTATCTTCCCGGTTGGGAATATATACCTGACGGTGAACCGAGAGTATTCGGTGACCGTGTTTATGTTTACGGCTCTCACGACAGAGTAGGTTCAGAGTGGTTCTGCGACTATAAACTCAAAGTATGGTCTGCACCTGTTGATAATCTTAACGAATGGACCTGTCACGGCGTATCCTTCAGCACACGTGACTGCGACGGTCATAAGTCGGATGTGGACTGGACGGATAGGGAGCTTTATGCCCCTGATGTCGTTGAAAAGGACGGCAAATATTATCTTTATGCGTATATAGTCGGTGCTAAAGGCTGTGTTGCGGTAAGCGACAAGCCCGAAGGTCCGTTCAGACTTATTTCTCAGTATAGCTACAATATAGAAAATCATTACGATGACGGTACATTCATTGATCCCGGTGTTCTTGTGGATGATGACGGAAGAGTATATGTGTATTGTGGTTATCAGGGTTCATACATGGCTGAAATCAACGGTGACAATATGTACGAGGTAATTGACGGCACATATAAGGAAAAGATTATTCCTGTTGAAGAGCCGCACAGATTCTTTGAAGCATGCTCACCCCGAAAGGTCGGAGATACATATTATATGATTTACTCACCGCAGATCGGAAGCCGCCTGGATTATGCCACAAGTAATTCTCCCACCGGTCCCTTTGAATACAGAGGAACAATCATTGATAATGGTGTTGACTTCCCCGGCGGTAATGACCACGGCTCAATCTGCTGTATCAATGGTCAGTGGTATATTTTCTATCACAGAATGTCAAACGGTTCAATAATGTCAAGACGTGGCTGCGTTGAGAAAATTGAAATTTTACCTGACGGAACAATTCCGCAGGTTGAGATGACATCGCTTGGTTTTGAAGATTATCTTAATCCTTATAAAATCACAATGGCTGATACTGCCTGCGTGCTTTTAAACGGTGGTATGATAACCGAAATTGATGAATTTGAACGCATTATCACAAAAATTACAGACGGCACCGTTATGGGCTGGAAGTATTTTGAGTTCGGTCAGGATACGGGCAGCGAAGCAGTTGTGAAATTAAAGGTAAGAGGCTGTGGCTGCGTCGGAAGAATACGTGTTATGATTGATTCACCCGACGGTGAAGAAATCGGCTGCGGCGAATTCGGCATGAATGACGGCGTTGTAACAATACCCGTAAAGAATGTCTGCGGACGTCATGCGGTATTCTTCAGGGCTGAAGCAGGATATGAGGGCTGGGCAAAGTCCATGTTTGACGGCAGATGCCTGTTTGAGCTTAAATCCTTTGTGTTTAAAAAGTAATATCAGAACGCCTGCATCAGCAGGCGTTTTTTGTTGACACAGTAAAAAATAACGGTTATAATGAATCTGAGGTGAAAGCTATGGATTTTTCAAGGATAACTGCCTGCGGTGAGTGCTGTACAGGCTGCAGGAAAAAGGAAGAGGGTCTATGCAAAGGGTGCATTGAATCTGACGGTAACTGTAAGGAGTGGGAAGAGTCAGGCGGATGTCCTATACATAAATGCACAAGAGAGCATACTGTTCCGTTCTGTGGGCTTTGCGGTGATTTTCCCTGTGAGTGGGTGGTTAAAAAGACGGTATGGCGTGATAATTATGTTGAAGAACACAGACAGCTTGCTTCTGAATATTACATGTGTAATATCAGACAGGCGGTGATAAGAGATATATACCGTATAGCCGAAATTCTGGTGTTCAATTACCGTCTTAATTTCTATCCGATTTTTCAGAACGATGAATATTATTTTGAAGAAATGACGGTTGACAATATTGCAGAGAAAATCAGGAATTCCGATTTTCTGAATAAAACCTTTGTTTATGACGACGCAGTTGTAAAAGGCTTTATAAAGATAAGCGGCAATGAGATTGAAAAGCTGTTTGTCGAACCCGTACTGCAAGGTCAGGGAATCGGTAAGAAACTCCTCTGTTATGCTGTTCAAAACTGTGGTGCAGAGCAGCTCTGGGTACTTGAAAAGAACAGCCGTGCAGCAGCGTTCTATCAGCGGAACGGTTTTTATGTTACAGATGAGAAAAAGCCTGAAGAAGATACAGATGAATATCTTGTTTTAATGAAAAAATGACTATATTTTTTTACCACGGGAATAGTGTTATGTGCAACGTAACAGTATTCCCGTTTAATTTTTAACATTGTTGACATATGAGCAAAAAAGGTATATAATTTTATGTGGTATATGCCCGTGCATATATCAATGTGATGGTGACATAATATTAAAAATGTGCCTTTAAACTGCTGTTTTACGGTTATGCATCACAGCGTTAACCGATATATGAATAAAGCATTTTACAAAGTCTCGAAACTTTGTTATAATATTAACAAACACAGATATGTGTTTGAACAGGAAAGGCCAAAACCTTAATCAAAAGGAGAAAAATCATGGACAACAAGGAATACCCTATCACAGAAACCAATGAACAGCTTCTGAAAAACCTTGAGCGAGTACGTGAAGCTCAGAAGATTTTTGCGGAATACTCACAGGAACAGGTTGACGCAATTTTCAAGGCTGCGGCAATTGCGGCAAATATGAAGAGAATTCCTCTTGCAAAGATGGCTGTTGAAGAAACAGGCATGGGTGTTATCGAGGACAAGGTTATCAAGAATAACTACGCTTCCGAATACATCTACAACGCCTACAAGGATACAAAAACCTGCGGAATTATCGAAGAAGACAAGGCCTTCGGTATCAAAAAGGTTGCAGAACCTATCGGTGTAATCGCAGCGGTTATCCCTACAACCAACCCTACATCAACTGCAATTTTCAAGACTCTCCTTGCATTAAAGACAAGAAACGGTATTATCATAAGCCCTCACCCCAGAGCAAAGAAGTGTACCATAGAAGCGGCTAAAATCGTCCTTGAAGCTGCTGTAAAGGCAGGCGCTCCTGAGGGAATTATCGGTTGGATTGACGTTCCCAGCCTTGAAATGACAAATACTGTTATGAAGGAAGCAGATATTATCCTGGCAACAGGCGGTGCCGGAATGGTTAAGTCTGCATATTCCAGCGGTAAGCCCGCACTTGGCGTAGGTGCCGGTAACACTCCTGCTATTATTGATGATACAGCTGATGTAAGCGTTGCTGTAAACTCTATCATTCATTCAAAGACATTTGATAACGGTATGATCTGTGCATCTGAACAGAGCGTGATCATACTTGAAAAGTTATACAAGAAGGTAAGAACAGAATTTGTAAAGCGTGGTTGCTACATTCTTAACGACGAAGAATGTGAAAAGGTAAGAAAGACCATTATCATCAACGGCGCACTTAACGCAAAGATAGTAGGTCAGCCTGCTGTAAAAATTGCTGAGCTTGCAGGTGTAAATGTTCCTGCAGGCACAAAGATTCTTATCGGCGAGGTTGAAAGCGTTGAACTCAGCGAAGAGTTTGCACACGAAAAGCTTTCTCCCGTTCTTGCGATGTATAAGGCGAAGGATTTTGAAGATGCACTCTGCAAGGCTGAACGTCTTATCGCAGACGGTGGCTATGGTCATACATCCTCTCTTTATATCAACGAGATCACTGAGCAGGAAAAGATTCACGCATATGCTGAAAGAATGAAGACCTGCCGTATTCTTATCAATACTCCTTCTTCTCACGGCGGTATCGGCGACTTATACAATTTCAAGCTTGCACCTTCTCTTACACTGGGCTGCGGCTCCTGGGGCGGCAACTCTGTAAGCGAAAACGTTGGTGTAAAGCACCTGATCAATGTTAAGACAGTTGCCGAAAGGAGAGAGAATATGCTTTGGTTCAGAGCACCTGAAAAGGTTTATTTCAAGAAGGGCTGCCTTGCTGTTGCACTTGATGAGCTTGGCGCAGTAATGGGTAAGAAGAGAGCGTTTATCGTTACAGACAGCTTCCTTTTCCAGAACGGATATACAAAGGCAGTAACAGATAAGCTTGATGAAATGGGTATCACACATACCACATTCTTCGAGGTTGAGCCTGATCCTACACTTGAAAGTGCAAGAAAGGGTGCGGCTGCTATGGAGCTGTTCAAGCCTGATGTTATTATTGCTTTGGGCGGCGGTTCTCCTATGGATGCAGCAAAGATCATGTGGGTTCTCTATGAACATCCTGATGCTGACTTTATGGATATGGCAATGCGCTTTATCGATATCAGAAAGAGAATCTATACTTTCCCCAAGATGGGTGAAAAGGCATATTTCGTAGCAATTCCTACTTCTGCAGGTACAGGCTCCGAAGTTACACCTTTTGCGGTTATTACAGATGAAACAACCGGCGTCAAGTATCCTCTTGCCGACTATGAGCTTATGCCTGATATGGCAATTGTCGATGCTGACCTCATGATGAACGCTCCCAAGGGTCTTACAAGCGCTTCCGGTATTGATGCAATGACTCATGCTCTCGAAGCATATGTTTCCATGCTTGCAACTCCCTATACAGACGGTCTTGCAGTCGAAGCAGGCAGACAGATATTCAAATATCTCCCCAGAGCTTACGATGATGGTGCAAATGATCCCGAAGCAAGAGAGGGTATGGCTAATGCTGCTACAATCGCAGGTATGGCATTTGCTAACGCTTTCCTCGGTGTATGCCATTCCATGGCTCATAAGCTGGGTGCTTTCTATCACTTACCTCACGGTATTGCAAACGCACTTATGATTGATCACGTTATCCGTTTCAACTGCTCCGAAACTCCCGCTAAGATGGGTACTTTCTCCCAGTATGCGTATCCCCAGACACTTGCAAAGTACGCTGCATTTGCTGAGGGCTGCGGATTCACAGGCAAGAATGACAAGGAAAAGGTTGAAAACTTCATTGAAGGTCTTGATAAGCTGAAGAAGAAAATCGGTATCAAGGCAACAATCAAGGAATACGGCGTTGATGAAAAGGAATTCCTTGAAAGACTTGATGATATGACAGAACAGGCATTCGATGACCAGTGTACAGGTGCAAACCCGAGATACCCTCTCCTTTCTGAAATCAAGCAGATGTATCTCGATGCTTACTATGGAAAGTAATCTGACAGGGAAAGGACGAAATATTATGAAACTCAAGAATGAAATTGCAGTAAGAACCAATAAGGTTGTTTACCGTGACGGTGATAAGGCAATCAAGGTATTTGATACCGAATACAAGAAGTATGATGTTCTTAATGAGGCTCTCAATCAGGCACGTGTTGAAGAAACAGGACTTAACATCCCCAAGCTCTGGGAAGTCGGTGTGGTTGACGGCAAGTGGATGATCGTTACAGATTTCATCGAAGGCAAGACACTGGCTCAGCTTATGGAAGAAAATCCTGACAAGATGGATGAATATCTTGATATGTTCGTTGAGCTTCAGATGAAGGTTCATTCATATAAGTGCCCTCTCCTGAACAAGCTCAAGGACAAGATGCAGGCAAAGATAAGCGCTACATCCCTTGATGCAACAACAAGATATGATCTTCATACAAGACTTGAAGGTATGCCCAAGCACAACAAGGTATGCCACGGCGACTTCAACCCCAGCAACATCATTATTTCCGAAGACGGAACTCCCTATATTCTTGACTGGGCACATGTAACACAGGGTAACGCATCAGCTGATGTTGCAAGAACTTACCTTTTGTTCTGCCTTGCAGGCAAGACAGATGTTGCAGACAAGTATCTTGACCTTTTCTGTAAAAAGAGCGATACTGCAAAGCAGTATGTACAGCAGTGGCTTCCCATTGTAGCCGCTTCCCAGTCTGTAAAGGGCAGAGAACAGGAAAAGGAATTCCTTTTAAGCTGGGTAAATGTTGTTGATTACGAATAATAGAATGACATAATTCATGCGTACACTCTGCTGCACAAGGGCAGGGTGTATGCGAATATATATAGAACAAAAGGAGTCATGGATATGACACGTTTTTTTGATGAATGGGAAGGCTTTGAAAAAGGCACATGGGTTAATGAGATTAATGTCAGAAGCTTTATCAGACATAATTTAAAGCCCTATGACGGTGATGAAGCCTTTCTTGAAAAACCGACACAGGATACAATTGACCTCTGGAATCAGGTTATGGAGCTTTCCAAAGAAGAAATTGCCAAGGGCGGCGTTCTTGATATGGATACAAAGGTTATTTCTACTATAACCTCACATGCTCCCGGATACCTGAACAAGGACAAGGAAAAGATTGTAGGCTTCCAGACAGACAAGCCCTTCAAGCGTTCGCTGCAGCCCTACGGCGGTATACGTATGGCGGAGAAAGCCTGCCTTGATAATGGATATAAGGTTGACCCTGAAATAAGCGAGTTTTTCACAGTTCACAGAAAAACTCACAATGCAGGTGTTTTTGATGTATACACTCCCGAAATGCGTGCATGCCGTTCGAGTCACATTATTACAGGTCTGCCCGATGCATACGGCAGAGGCCGTATTATCGGTGACTATCGCCGTGTAGCTCTTTATGGCGTTGACAGACTTATTGAAGATAAGCTTGAACAGAAGGAAACCACACGTTCCGCAATGTATTCCGAGGTTATCCGTGAGCGTGAAGAGCTTGCGGAACAGATAAGGGCATTAAAGCAGCTTAAAGAAATGGCAATGAGCTACGGTTATGACATTTCCCGTCCTGCTCGTAATACCCAGGAAGCTATCCAGTGGCTGTATTTCGGCTATCTCGGTGCTGTTAAGGAGCAGAACGGTGCAGCAATGTCCCTTGGCAGAACCTCTACCTTCCTTGATATATATTCCGAAAGAGATTTAAAAAACGGAGTGTTCACCGAACAGCAGATTCAGGAATTTGTCGATCACTTCATTATGAAGCTCAGACTTGTAAAGTTTGCAAGAACACCTGAATATAACGCACTTTTCTCAGGAGACCCCCAGTGGGTAACCGAATCTATCGGCGGTATCGCTGTTGACGGCAGACATATGGTTACAAAGATGTCCTACCGTTATCTGCACACTCTCACAAACTTAGGCCCTGCGCCTGAGCCTAATCTGACTGTTTTATGGTCGGACAAGCTCCCCATGAATTTCAAGCGTTATTGTGCAAAGACATCAATCGAAACCTCTTCTGTACAGTACGAAAATGATAATCTCATGCGTTTTACACACGGTGACGACTATGCGATTGCCTGCTGCGTATCTTCTATGCGAGTAGGTAAGGAAATGCAGTTCTTCGGTGCAAGAGCCAATCTTGCAAAGTGCCTGCTTTATGCTATCAATGGCGGCCGTGATGAAATTACAGGTCAGCAGGTAGGTCCTGAATTTACACCTATTACCTCTGAATATCTTGATTATGACGAGGTAATGAAAAAATATGACGCTATGATGCGCTGGCTTGCGGAGGTGTATGTAAATACACTTAACGTAATCCATTATATGCATGATAAATATTGCTACGAAAAGCTTCAGATGGCTCTTCACGATAAGCGTGTGACACGCTGGTTCGCAACAGGTATTGCCGGACTTTCCGTAGTTGCCGATTCACTTTCAGCTATCAAGTACGCTAAGGTTAAGGTTATCCGTGATGAAACCGGCCTTGCGGTTGATTATCAGGTTGAGGGCGATTTCCCGAAGTACGGAAATGATGATGACCGTGTTGACGAAATTGCATGCAAAATCGTTCATGCTTTCATGGAACATGTACGCAAGAACCACACTTACAGAAACAGTATTCCTACAACTTCCATTCTTACAATTACTTCGAATGTAGTATATGGAAAGGCAACAGGCTCGACGCCTGACGGACGTAAGCGTGGCGAGGCATTTGCTCCCGGCGCCAACCCCATGCACAGACGTGATACAAAGGGTGCGGTTGCATCCCTTGCATCTGTATCAAAGCTTCCTTTCAAGGATGCACAGGACGGTATTTCCAATACCTTCTCCATTATTCCCGGTGCACTCGGTAAGGACGACAGAATCTTTACAGGTGATATAGATGTTGATTGCGTCGGCGGTGCATGTTCCAATCCTACACTTTTTGAAGGTCTGGATACAGATGAATAAGAAATAACAAACCGAAAGGAGAAATTTAATATGGCAGCAACTGAAAATCAGATTGACAACCTTGTTGGACTTCTTGACGGATATGTAAAAAAGGGTGGACACCACCTCAATGTAAATGTATTCACAAAAGAAACGCTTCTTGATGCACAGAAGCATCCCGAAAAGTATCCTCAGCTTACAGTCCGTGTCAGCGGATATGCGGTAAACTTTGTAAAGCTTACAAAGGAACAGCAGGATGAGGTAATTTCCAGAACATTCCACGAACAGATTTAAAAATGACGGGTTATATACATTCAGTGGAGAGCTTCGGTACAGTAGACGGTCCGGGAATAAGAATGGTTATATTCTTTCAGGGTTGTCCGATGCGCTGCAAGTATTGTCATAATCCCGATACCTGGGCCTATGGCAAAGGTACTCAGATGACCGCAGATGAATTGCTGGAGCAATATGACAAAAATAAAGAATTTTACAGTAACGGAGGGATAACCGTCACAGGCGGAGAGCCCCTTGTCCAGATTGACTTTCTTACGGAATTACTGGAAAAGGCAAAGAAAAGAGATATCCATACCTGTATAGACACATCGGGCGTCACTTTTAATCCTGATAGTGTGCAGGGAATGGAAAAGCTTGACAGGCTTATGGAGTTTACTGACCTTATAATGCTTGATTTAAAGCATTTTGACAGTGGTGAACATAAGGAACTTACAGGGCATGGCAATGAAAATATACTTGCTTTTGCTTCGTATCTTGAAAAAAAGCGCAAGCCTGTATGGATAAGACATGTTGTAGTCCCGGGGATTACTGATAATATTTCACATCTTGAAAAACTCGGCGGCTTTATAGGCGGATTATCAAATCTCAAAGCTCTTGATGTACTCGGTTATCATACGCTTGGCGTAAACAAGTACAAGGAGCTGGGGATTCCTTATCCCCTTGAAAATGTTCCGCAGGCTTCGGCTGATGAGGTTATGAAAGCCAAAAAAGTCATATATGATTCACTGATTAAGACCCGTAAAGAGAAATTCGGAAAATAAATAATGCCTGATGGTTTCGCCATCAGGCATTATCTGTTTTTGCACTTATTTTTGACATCTATGTATTATTTTTGATATGCAGACTGTAATGGAAATATTGACACTGAATGCTGTGCTATGTTATAATTAACAAAATAAATCTATGAAAAGAGGTATTTTTTATGGTTAACGTAAAAGGTCGATGGGCACTTATCACAGGTGCGGCAAGAGGTATCGGTTATTTGACAGCAAAGTTTATGGCTGAACAGGGTTGTAACCTTATTCTCCACAGCCGTAATATTACTCATACAGAAAAGGTTGCTGAGGAAGTAAAGGCAATGGGTGTTGAAGCATATGCTGTTCAGGCTGAATTATCTGATCTTGACAGCGTTCAGAAGATGCTTGAAGAAATTGACAAGCTCGGTGTAAGAGTAGATATCGTTCTTAACAACGCAGGTATGCAGATTGCTTACCGTACAGACTATTTCAAGACACCTGTTGAGGATTATACAGAAAGCTTCAAGATAAACACTGTTGCTCCTGCTATGATCTGTTATCATTTCATGCCCAAAATGATTGAAAACGGCTTCGGCAGAATTTTAAATACAACAAGCGGTATCAGACTTGAACCCGAACAGGCTGGTTACTCCGCAAGCAAGGCTGCCCTTGACAAGATTACAATTGACCTTGGCTCCAAGGTTGAGGGAACAGATGTCATGATCAATCTTACTGACCCCGGCTGGTGCAGAACTGATTTAGGCGGTCCTCATGCTCCCAATGCCCCTGAAAGTGCAATTCCCGGTATTGTTGTCGGTGCATTTGTGGATGACAAGAAGTCAGGCAGATATCTTAACGCTCCTTTCTTTACAGGTATGACACTCGAAGATGCAGTAAAGAAGGCAGAAGCAGAATTTGACAGTCCTTATAATAAGTAAGCGAGGTTTATTTATGAATACTTCAGTTATTGACAGAAAAGTTGTTTTAACAAAAATTATTGCAGTTCTGGCCGCTGTTGCCGCTTCGGTAGCTCTTCCTCAGATTTTTCACGCTATCGGCGTAATCTCAGGAACAGGCTCAGCTGTCGGCGCTGCATTTCTCCCCATGCATATTCCTGTAATCCTTGCAGGTATGCTTTTTGGTCCTGTTGTTGGTCTTACTGCGGGTATTATCAGCCCTCTTGTAAGCTCCCTCATTTCAGGAATGCCTGTTGCAGCAATTCTTCCGTTTATAGTAGTTGAGCTTGCTGTCTACGGCCTTGTTTCAGGTTTACTCTGCAAATCAGGTATCAATTCTTTTGTGAAGCTTCTTATAGTTCAGCTTGCGGGCCGTGCTGCAAGAGCACTTGCAGTTGTCGCGGCGATTTATGCTTTCGGCAACGAAAAGCTTACACTTGCATCTATCGGAGAATTTATAGTAGCAGGTATTTTCGGAATTATTATTCAGTGGATGTTTATACCTTTATGTGTTGAGCGTTTCAAGAGAAATTAATTATGAATGATCTGGAAAAAGCAAAGGAATTGCTGAAAAACGGCGGATACACCTGCGTTATGTGTAAGGGCGAAACCTTATATACAAGCGAAAAGCGAGGAGTTGTTCCTGTTTTGGAGAAATTAGAACAGAATATTGATATCAGAGGTTTTTCCGCAGCTGATAAGGTTGTCGGAAAAGCTGCTGCAATGCTGTTTTATCTCGCAGGTATTTCTTTTCTCCACACTGAGGTTCTGAGTATTCCTGCAAAGGAATTTCTCGAAAAAAGCAATATCGTTTTTTCATATGATATTCTTACAGATAAGATTATCAATCGTAGCGGTGATGGTTTATGTCCTATGGAAACTGCTGTTATGGATATTGACAGTGCTGAAGAAGGTTTTAAGGCAATTAAAAGCAAACTCGACGAATTACGAAAGGCATAATTAAAATGAAGAAATTAGGTTTTGGATGTATGCGCCTTCCGCTTCTTGACGGGAACGATCAGACAAGCTTTGATTATGATCAGATCTGCAAAATGGTTGATTCGTATCTGGAGCAGGGCTTTATCTATTTTGATACTGCATATATGTACCATAGCGGAAAGAGTGAAAACTGCGTGAAGCAGGTGCTGGTTGATCGTTATCCCAGGGATAAATTCCTTCTTGCCGATAAGCTTCCTACAATGTCGCTGAATGAAGTTGACGACATGGAGCGTATTTTCAACGAACAGCTTACAAAGTGTGGTGTTGAGTATTTTGACTATTATCTTCTCCATTGCTTAAGCACTAATCTTTATGAGGTTGCAGAGCGTCTCGGAGCTTTTCAGTTCGGTTTACAGAAAAAAGCTGAAGGAAAAATCAGAAAGCTGGGATTTTCTTTCCATGACAAGGCAGATGTTCTGGATAAGATTCTCACCGAGCATCCCGAAGTCGAATTTGTTCAGCTTCAGATAAACTATCTGGACTGGGAGGATGATAATGTTCAGTCCCGCAAGTGCTATGAAGTAGCGAGAAAGCATGGTAAGGAAATCATTATCATGGAGCCAGTCAAGGGCGGTACACTTGCGAAAGTTCCTGCAAAAGCTGAACAGCTTCTGAAGGCTAAGGAGCCTGATTTATCCGTTCCGTCCTGGGCAATTCGTTTTGCTGCAGGTCTTGATGGTGTAATCATGGTGCTCAGCGGTATGAGCAATATGCAGCAGCTTACCGATAATACAGCTTATATGGCAGATTTCAAGCCTCTTACCAAGGAAGAAAAGGCGCTTGTGTTCAGGGTTGCCGATATTATCAACTCCACCGTTGAAGTTCCCTGTACAGCCTGCCGTTACTGTGTGGACGGATGTCCTATGAATATCCCGATTCCCGACTATTTTGCACTTTTGAATGCGGAAAAGCAGGGAACATCCTCTGAAAGCGAATATACTAAGCTCACAGAACAGTATGGAAAGGCTTCTGACTGTATTGAATGCGGTCAGTGCGAAGGTCATTGCCCTCAGCAGCTTGAAATTATCAAGCGCTTGAAGGATGTAGCTAAGGTATTTGAATAAAATTAAAGCCGAACGGTTTTTCCGTTCGGCTTTTTGTGAATATTATAAATTGAATTATGCACCAACTGCTGCCTTGAGGGCATCAGCTGCCTTTGCTGCGTCCTTGCAGCAGAGGAGGTATAAATAGTCGCCTGCTTCGCCTACAACTGTCTGGTCAGCTGTTTCCTGCTGTTCGGGGTAGAAAGCAACTTCAGTCTTGAGCTGGTTCATACGGTTGTTGAGGTGTTCGAGAGCTGCATCCTTCTGACCTTCAGCGGGCTTAACGATTGTAAGTTCGATAAGGTGTGCGCTCATCATGTGCATTGTAATGCTGTATTCGGAGAATAGGGAGAGATCGTATCCGAGAACATCTGTAAGGATAGCTTCATCTTCAACTAAACCAATAGCAGGGAGTTCAACGCCGCTGTTGATTACAACATCAGAAAGTGCCTGGCAGGATAAGTCGCTTGCGGGAGCATCTGTTTCTGCTTCGGGAGCTTCTTCTTCAATGTCTGTTACATCTTCAACAACTGCTTCTGTTGTAGTTGTTTCTACGGGAGTTGTAGTTGTTGTTTCTTCCTTTGCACCGCAGGAAGCTGCTGTTACGATAAGTGCTGCTGTAAGAATTACTGCTAAAATTTTCTTGCTCATTGTTTTTGATTCCTTTCGTTTTCCCGTTTTACGGGATTTGTTGTTTTATTTAAGTATGCTTCCGTCACGGAAACGCTCGGGAAGACTTTCAGAGCCCTTATAGAAGGGCAGGTCTGACAGATTGATACAACGCTCGTTTTTCAGCGTTTTCATTAAGAACACTTCGCTCATGTACTTCTGGTTGCAAAAAGGAAGATTTTTTTCATCAAAAATCGGTTTCCAGCCTTCCACTGCATAAACAAAGCTTCCCCACCAGGGCAGCCACCACAGCCATTTAACGTTATCCTTGGCCATTTCATCAGGGTCGGGAATAAATCCGCATTCGCTGAGGGTTGCCATTTTGTTGTGAGTATATGAAACAAGATAATCGAATCTTTCTTTCTGTGATGAATGGTCATCTGGCAGCTGGCTATAAATGTCGTCGCCGCATATGTCATAGGTATTCGGATGAACAGCCATACTTTTATCCTGTCCGTTCCATACCCAGATTATGTTTGTAAGCTTATGGTAATTTTCAATTCTGTCAAAAATCATATACCACAGCTTCTTGTAAGCTTCGGTGCTTTCTTCGGGACAGTCCTTTCTGCGTCCCCACCAGAACCAGTCGCCGTTTGCTTCGTGGAGCGGTCTGAAAAGAACAGGTATATTTTCATCCTCGAATTTCTTCAGCATCATTGCTGCTTTATCAATTCTTGAAATAACAAAATCATATTCACGGGTGCCATATTCAACGGCTCTGAGTAAATCGAAAGATGTTTTATGGTTATAGCTTGTCGTTTTATAATAGAATGACCAGCAGCAGTTTTCCATATCGTCAAGATTATCGGGAGCATACCAGTGCCAGCACATAGTTATGATACAGCCTGTATCTTTTGCCCATTTTATGGCACGGTTTACCTGATCGTCACCTTTTACCTTATCCATATCCATAAGGTCATAGCCTCGTATAGCAGGCAATTCACCGGTTGAACGCCAGTAAACAACGTCTTCAAGCTCTTCTCTCTGAAGATATTGCTGACCGGAAAGAACTTTTTTACCGTATATGCTTTTTAAATATTCAAAAAGCTCAACAGCTTCCTTGCTTGCATGGTCGGAAACAAGTTTGTCGGATGATATTTCTTTCTTGTCAAGCTCAGCGATAAGCTTTGCTATGTCAGTTCTGTATTCCATAGTCTGTACCTCTTAAAAAGGGCGGGTGTTTTATTTCTTTAGGAATTATAACATATAATACAAATGTTTGCAACTTGGCTAAATAGCTGAAAATAAACGTTTTCTATGGTTGTTTTGGTGCAATACATAGAAAGTCAGAATTGCACATTAAAGTTTATAAAAACACTTGACAAAATAAAGGTAATATGTTACACTTTATTAAACTGTAATATATTACCTATATGGAGGGCGTATGAACATATCAGATGTTATAAAGAATGAAAAGGTTGATTTTTCGGGTATTGAATCATCATATTTCCTTATTGGACTGATCAGTGCTTTTGAAAATCGTTTTCAGGCAATGGCTGACAAGGCAATGGGCGAAATAAGCTGGAAACAGTTTTTTGCTGTTATTTGTATTAATCTGTGCAAGGAAAGTCCGACTATAAATGAACTTGCGGAAATTATGGGAAGCTCACACCAGAATGTGAAGCAGATACTTTTGAAGCTTGAAAAAAAGGGATTTATATCATTTTCTCAGGATGAAAAAGATAAACGCAAACAGCGTATTGGTCTTACTGAATTTTGCAAGGAGTTCTGTAAAAAAAACGACTCTGAAAGTATCAGAATCATGAAAAATATGTTCAATGGTGTATCTGAAGAACAGCTTCAGGCTACAATAAAAACTTTAATTCAGATTGAAGATAATCTGAAAGCCATCAGTAATTAATATGGGGGTAACTATGAAAGGAATAATTTTATATCAGTCAAAATATGGTGCGACGAAGAAATATGCTGAATGGTTAGGTGAAGCAACAGGATTTGATGTTATACAGACCAAGCAAGCTAAAATCAAAATGTTGGATGAGTACGAAGCAATAGTTCTTGGTGGTGGTGTATACGCTTCAGGTGTACTCGGGTTATCTTTTATAAAGAAAAACATAGCAGCACTGAAAGGTAAGAAACTTGCAGTTTTTTGTGTCGGTGCATCACCTTATGATGAAAAGGCTGTATCACAGGCACGTGAGCTTAATTTTAAAGGTGAAATGCAGGATATTCCTTTATTTTACTGTCGTGGCGCATGGGATGAGGATAAAATGTCTTTCGGTGACAGAACACTGTGCAGGATGTTACAGAAGGCAGTGGCTAAGCAGGATCCTGACACATATGAGCCGTGGCAGAATGCATTGATGTGTTCTGTCGGACAGAAATGTGACTGGACTGATAAGAAATATCTTGAACCACTGATTGAATATCTTGCTAAATAAATAATACCGCCGTATAAGGTGGATATCCGTATAGAAGCTTTACAGGCATTACTGAGGAAAACCCTTTTGTAAAAGGGCTTTTCCTCAGACTCCTTTCCGAAAACTTTTAATTTTAATTTAAGCCTGACAGGGTAATTTACCCTGTCAGGCTTAA
>JAGALB010000033.1 GCA_017625405.1 Ruminiclostridium sp.
GAAGAAAGGTTGTCCCCCGTACCCCCTTCCAAAGACTTTTAATATCAATTACAGCCTGACAGGTTTACCCTGCCAGGCTGTAATTAATATTTGAAGTTTTAGGAAAGGAGTTTGAGGAATAACCCTTTTACAAAAGGGTTTTCCTCAATAACATATAAAATTTCTTTACTTATATATTCTATATAAGACTGTTTTTTATATATTTCACAAATAATCCCTGTAAATTTTATTAGCTTTATACTTGCAAATTATGCCCTTTTGTGATAAAATTAAATATGATTGCAAATATTTTATGATTATAGGAAGGAATGACAGAAATGAACTCGTTCAACGATATTTTTGAGCTTATGAAAAACAGTCTCGAAGTATCCGACACAGCACGCCACTTATGGATTGACCCTATTAAGCCCGTAAAGCTTAATAACAACAAAGTAGTTCTTTATCTTGCCGACAGTTATGTAAAAAAGATTGTTGAAGAAAATTACAGTGATGTTTTCAAAAAGCATTTCAAGGAAATTTTAGGCTTTGATGTGGAAATAGAATTTATCACAGACGGAGAATCCGAAAGCGTATCTATTCCCACAGAAGAAAAGCTCCGTTTAAGCGAGCCTATCCCTGAGCTTCAGGATGATCCCTACATAGTGAGCAAGCTTCAGGAATCCGAAAATAACAGCAATTATAAATATACTTTTGATACATTTATAGTAGGTGAAAACAATCACCTTGCATATGCAGCCTGCAAATCCATTGCACAGGGTCAGGGCAGAAACTATAACCCTCTTTATATTTACAGCGAGCCCGGACTTGGTAAGACTCACCTTCTCTGCGCTGTAAAAAATGAAGTAAAGGCACTCCACCCCGAATATAATATAGTACTTGTTTCTGCTGAAACCTTTGTAAATGAATTTGTAAACAGCGTAAGAACAAACACAACCGATGTCTTCAAGCAGAAGTACCGCACAGCGGACATGCTTTTAGTGGATGACGTTCAGTTCTTCTCAGGCAAGAAGGAATCCCAGAACGAGCTTTTCCATACCTTCAATGAGCTTCACACTGCAGGAAAGCAGATTATTCTCACATCTGACCGCCCTCAGAAAGAAATCAACGATATTGAAGACAGACTTTTAACAAGATTCGTATGGGGTCTTACAGTAGATATTTCTTCTCCTGAATTTGAAACAAGACTTGCTATCATAAAGAGAAAAGCCGAGCTTCTCAATATGCGTATTCCAAACAATGTTATGGAATATATGGCAGACAAGCTCAAGAACAATATCCGTCAGATTGAAGGCGCTATTATCAAGATGAACGCAATGTCAATGCTGACAGAGTCCACACCTACAATGATGATGGCTCAGAATATTGTACGTGACGTAATGACCGAACAGCAGCCTGTTCCCGTAACAGTTGAAAAGGTTATTACTGAGGTTTCTCATATTTTCAATGTATCACCCGAAGAAATCCGTTCACAGAACAGAAATTCCCAGGTATCCACCGCACGCCAGGTTGCTATTTACGTTATCAGCAAGGTAACAGGACTTTCCTACACCTCTATCGGTAAGGAGTTCGGCGGCCGTGACCATTCAACTATCGTTTATGCCACAAATAAGGTAAAGACTGTAATGCAGAAGGACTCCGCTTACAGAGCAACAGTTGAAGATTTAATCAAAAATATCGGAAATATGTAAAAATCAAAGATTTTTACATATTTAACCAATAACTAAAAGTGAAAAATGAATAGTTAAGGTATAGGCTTCGCCTATTTATTTAAAATATATCCGCAAAGCGGATACCACAACTTTTCACTATTAGATTTTCACTTTTCATTTAAAAATTGTTTCAACAATTTTTAAACATTTAACTCCACATATTTCCCTCAACAGTTTAATGTTGAAAAAAGTGGAAAATGTTTAATTTTAATCCACGATTTGTAAACCAATTTTTAATAATAAAATTTCCCTCAGCAAAAAGGAATTTTAAGGTTTTCCACACTTTACCGCACACTACTACAACCACTAAAATAATATAATTATTATTTTATTTTTGTTTTTATTTTTTTCATTTAAAGAAAAGATTAATTTTGAAAACAAAAGGCAGGAAACAGCAACTTTATTTCACCCAAGGAAAGGATTTTAAATTATGAAATTCAAAATCGAACGTAACACACTTTCAGACGCACTTGTAAATGCATCAAAGGCAAGCTCATCACGTTCTTCCATACCTGCTCTTGAAGGCGTACTTATAAATCTTAAAAACGGAATTATCACCGTTACAGGTTATGACCTTGAAATGGGTATCAAGTGCAGAATCAAGCCTGCTGAAGCAATTGAAGAAGGCGAAGTTGTTGTAAATGCAAAGATTTTCGGTGAAATGATAAGAAAAATGCCTTCAGGCCTTGTAGAAATCTACACTGAAAATGATGTAAACGTAACTTTGAAATCCGGTACTGTTGTATATAATGTAGTAGGTGTTTCCGGTAATAATTATCCCAATATTCCCGAACTGAGAAACGACATAACCTTCTATGTTGATGAAAGCATGTTAAAGAGCATGATCCGTCAGACCTTCCATGCTATTTCCACAAATGACATAAAGGCTGTACATATGGGAAGTAAATTCCATATCAAGGACAATGTAATGAGCGTTGTTTCTGTTGACGGCGTAAGAATGGCAAAAAGAGTCGAGCCTGTTCAGTATAATGATATTGATTTCGTTGTACCCAGCAAGACTCTGGGCGAGCTTCTCAGAATGTTATCTGATGAGCCCAATGAAAAGCAGGTTGCTATCTGTATTGACCGCAGCCAGATATGCTTCTCAAAGGAAGATTATATGATTATTTCCAGAATCCTTGAAGGTAACTTCATTGATTACGAAAGAATCATGAATTTTGAAGCAACAGCTTCCGCAGTTATAAATGCGAGAGAATTTGCTTCCGCACTTGACAGAACCTTACTTTTAAATACTGACCGTTACAAGTGCCCTGTTATCTGCGTACTTGAAAATGATGAAGTCAGCATTGATATAAAGACAGCTCTCGGTCAGATGAGCGATACACTTCCCGCAAAGTACAGCGGAAATAAGCTTGAAATTGCTTTTAACGCAAAGTATATGATTGATTCTTTAAGAAACAGTGAATGCGACGAAGTACAGATTGATTTTACAGGTCCTCTCTCCCCTATCAGAATCAAGCCTTTAGGTGATGAAAGCTATATCGGTATCGTTCTTCCTGTAAGAAATAAATAAAGGAATTTTTAAAAATGGAAAAAATAAACGTAGCTCCACCTTTTATAAAGCTTGAACAGTTTTTAAAGTTTGCCAATATCGCCGAAACAGGCGGTATGGCAAAGCTTATGATTAATGACGGCATTGTTACGGTAAACGGCGAGGTTTGTACAATGCGCGGCAAGAAGCTTTATAATAACGACGTGGTAGCAGTAAATTTTGAAGAGGAAACAGAAGAATTTCTCTGTGTTATCGAGCAATGATTTTAAAAACTCTTAAACTCCGTAATTTCAGAAATATCGCCTCGGCGGATCTTTGTTTTCACCCGAAAGTAAATATTTTCTTAGGAAATAATGCTCAGGGTAAAACTAATCTGTGCGAGGCTGTTTCAATTTGTCTGGGTAAGAATTTCCGTAATCCGAAGGCTAATGAAATACTGCCTTTCGGTTGTGATGAAAATACTGAAACAATTATCGAGCTTACTTTTTCATTTGATAATATTGAAAAGGATAATACCATTCTCTATACTCAGAAAAACGGAAATATAAAGCTTACCTTCAATGATATTGAAATGAAGAGTGCTGAAAAATTATACGGAGCGTTAAGATATGTTTCGTTTATACCAGAAGATTTATATATTGTAAAGGGTAACCCTGAAAAACGCCGTGATTATCTTGATTATGTATCAAATATGATAAATCGTGTTCATAATCAGAAGCTTTATGAATATAATAAGGCTCTGAAGCAGAAGAATAATCTGCTTTTAAAGATGGACGGTTATGATATTGATGCTGCTTCTGCCATGCTGGAAAGCTGGAACGAAACACTTTCACGCTTGGGTGTAAATGTAATGTGCGGCAGACTGAAATATTTTGAATTTCTTAAAAATTATGCTTCAGAATATTACAGTATGTTAAATCAGAATCAAGAAAAACTTTCTGTAAAATATGAAAGCAGTATTATGGAGGATATTCCATATACTCTTGAAGATGTTCCGCTCATGTATAACACATATATGAACAAGCTTCATGAAACGGCTGAAAAGGAACTGCGTATGAAATATACCGTTGCAGGCGCACACAGGGATGATATTTCATTCTGTATAAATAATATGCCTGCAAAGGATTATGCGTCCCAGGGTCAGATAAGAAGTATTGCTATTGCTCTGAAGCTTGCCGAAGCAAGAATGATACATGAGAAAAGTGACGATTATCCCATAATGATTCTTGATGATATTTTAAGCGAGCTGGACAGCTTCAGAAGAAGCTTTATAATTAATCATATTGAAAAATTACAGACATTTATTACTTCCTGTAATATTTCTGATGCAATAGACAACAATCTTACTGACGGACATATCTGGAACGTAAGAAACGGAACATTTGAGGTAATGAACTGATGTATTTATATTTAGGCAGCGATGTTGTGGTTGACGACAAGGAGATACTTGGTATCTTTGATATTGAAAAGGTAACGGTTGACAAATATATGAAGGAGTATCTCAATTTCTGGCAGAAAAAGGGGCAGATATATTATGTTTCCCTTGATATGCCGAAAAGTATAATTGTAGCAAGCGATACTGTTTACATCAGCAATGTTAGCTGTGACACGCTTAAAAAACGTGCTGGATTAACAGCATGATTATCCACATGAAGGAAGCGCCGGACGCCCACAGAAGAAACGCAGTAAGTATACTGTGTTTCTTTTTTTTATCATGCTTTTCCTTTACCCTTTTCAACAGCTTGTCAGCTCCGTCATTTATTTCATGCTGGGGCTTTTCATTTGCTGCGGGCTTCAGAAAAAGCAGGGCTTTTTCAAAATATTCGTCATCAGGTCTGACTTCCAGTACAAGCTTGTTTATTCCTTTCATTTTTTATCCTTTCTGTAATGCTATGAACAGTTTGCGGTTGTACGTGAACAAAAATATGAACGTAATTATGAACAAAATAATTACAATTTGTATTATTGTCACCAAACTGTAACCTAATCATCGGAAGTGTAGTTTCAACAGGTTTTCCTGTTGAAACTGTTGATAAATAAGTGATTTCAGGACTTCGGATAAAGTTTTTTGTGGAAAACTTTGTGGAAACGGTTAAAAAACCGCTATTTTCCGCCCTTTTCGTATATTAAAGCAGGTTGAAATAAAGAGGTTTTTTTATGAAAATCCATTTCAGAATCCTTTAGTAAAAGTATACAAAAACATTACACAGAAAATATACTTTTTCTATACCTTGATTTTCCGCATTAACAATAGGCTTTGCAGATTTTGACAAAAAAGAAAGATTTGATTAAATTTTACAGAATGTTATAATATTATCAAAAAATGGATTTTACAAATTGTAAAAACGGGTTTTCCACATATTTTCCTGTTGAAAGTGTTGAAAACTAACCTTTTTTCCTTTATTTTTACACCGTCTCTGTTGAAAACTTCGTGGAAAATGTTAAAAAAGGCTCTATGAAAGGCTTTTCCGCTGTTGAAAGAAGGCTGCGCCTTCAGGCTGTTCCTGCCTTTAAAAAAATTCTGCTTTGCCGAAAAAAGATTGACGGCAGGGAAATAAAATTGAATACATCAACAATTAAAAGAAGCGTGCCGCTTCACCCTGTTTTTGTTTTAAGATATTTTTCTTTCATAAAACCGAGCGCAGCGAGAACTAAAAGTTTTTGCTAAGCTTTTTACAAAAAGCGTGCGTAGCGAGAACTAAAAGTTTTTGGTCAAGCCTTTTACAAAAGGCTTGTATTCTGTTTTTTCTCAGATTCTCTTTCTCTGAAAAAAATACTTGCAGTTTCGCTTTATATATGATATTATTAAATTATCAAATCTAACAGAAAAGAGTAATTTAATGTCAGTTTTATATATAGTCGGAACACCCATCGGAAATCTTTCGGATTTCAGTCCCAGAGCTGTGGAAACCTTACAGAAGGTTGATTTCATTGCCGCTGAGGATACACGTGTTTCCCTCAAGCTTCTCACCCACTTCGGTATCCAGAAACCGCTTATAAGCTATCATGAGCATAATCTCCGTGAGCGTGGTGAGTATATTCTCAGCAGAATTGAAAACGGTGAAAGCTGTGCAATTGTAACCGATGCGGGTATGCCCTGTATTTCCGATCCCGGTGAGGATCTTGTGCGTTTATGCGCCCAGCGTGGAATTGAAATGCATGTTGTTCCCTCCCCTACTGCGGCAATGTCCGCACTTGCAATTTCGGGACTGCCTACTTCACGTTTCAGCTTTGAAGGATTTTTAAGTGTTACAAAAAAACAGCGCCGTGAACATCTTGACGAAGTAAAATATTTCAGACGCACTCTGATTTTCTACGAAGCACCACACAAGCTTGTATATACTCTCACTGATATGCTTGAAGCCTTCGGCGACAGAAGAATTGCCCTTTGCCGTGAGCTTACAAAAATACATGAAGAGGTTCTTCGTGGTACTATTTCCGAGATGATAGAATACTATAAAGAAAAATCTCCCAAGGGAGAATATGTGCTTATAATCGAGGGTGCTTCCGAAGAAGAAACAACCGAAGAAATAACCCTTGAAAAAGCCTGTGAAATGGCAGAAAAGCTTATTTCCGACGGTAGAAAGGCATCCGACGCCTGCAAGGAGATTGCAAAGCTTACGGGATTTGCAAAATCGGAAATATATAACATAGTTTCAAAAAAGTAATTTCAGCGAAAGGAATGGTCTTTATATGAAAATAACAATAACGGCTGTTCCCAAGCCGCTTACAAGACTTTTTCCAAATACCTGGGTAATAGCAGATGATGAAAACTGCCTTTACTATATTGAAAAAATGAAGGAATTCATTTTCGGCAGAGAAACCCTGCGTATTGCCTATAATATGGGGCTTGATATTTTTACTCTTGTATTTATAAAGGACGCACCTTTTAAGGAAGTGTATTACAAAAAAGTTGAAATGCTTCCTGAAAATAAAAGGGATGTTGTTCTTACAGGTCTTCTTATAAACGCCATGTATCGTGGCAAGCCTGTACGCATTGTAAATCTTTATAAGCAGGATAATCAGATAAAGGTTTCTGAGCCTCAGCTTATAAGACTCAATATAATTGATACCGATACTGACTATGCCTATATAAATAAAAAGCTTATTAAAAAAGCTGAAAAGAACGGTCAGAAGAAATACGGCTTCAATGAAATAAGCAGTCATTATATGGATACCATAAGTATGGGTCTTGTAAAGGACTATATCAGAAAAGCCATAAATGAAAAGGAATTTCTTGATAAGATAAATATAAAGCGTTTCAGCAAGGATTTAAGGATAAATAACCGCCCTGCTTCAATTGATGATATAAATATGCTGCTTCAGAAAAGAAGAAAGGTCACACTTATTGACCTTACGGATACTTCTGCAAGAATGTATCTTTCCGCTTTATATGCAATTACCTTCAAGAATATAAAAATTGAGGATATTTTCAATGTGGAAAAGGTATTCCTGCCTGATTCCCCTGAAGAAAGAATATGCTCAGAGGCTGCCAGCGAATTTATAAATATAATCTATAACGGAAACGGAATAGAAATATGCGATATTCTTGTAAAAATGGCAGAGGTATTTTCAAAAATGGAAATGCCCTCACTTCAGGCAGGCAAGCTCGGTGATATTTTCAGTAATTATACGATTATTTATGCCGCTGCTGCCCTTGCCTACAAGTTTGACAAGGCTTTCAGCCGTCATGAGCATCTGAAAATGACAATGCGTATGCAGATGATTGACCGTTTCTGGGGTGTTTACTGCAATATTCTGCTTTATAAGAAGTACGGAGATATTATTTCTTTCTGTCATTCGGTTGCGGATATTGATCTTAAAAGATACCGTGATGACCATGAATATGAAAACAGCATAATAAGGAGCTTTGAAGCAGCTGAAAGAGCTGTAAGGGATATAAATGAAGAGCGAAAAATTCTGTAATAACTGCCCACGTATGTGCGGTGTTGACCGTGTAGATGTAAATGGATTCTGCGGCTGTGATTTTAATTTTAAAATTGCAAAAATTATGAAGCATTTCGGTGAAGAGCCTGTTATCACCGGTACAAACGGAAGCGGTACAATATTTTTTTCAGGCTGTGTTCTGAAATGCCCTTTCTGTCAGAATTATCCTATAAGTCACCAGCTTAAAGGCAATATCTATACTGCAAGCCAGCTTGAATATTCTATTTATGATCTTGAACAGCAGGGTGTGCATAATATAAATCTTGTTTCCCCTACCCAGTTTCTGCATCTGCTTGTTCCTGTCCTTGAAAAATGTAAAGGCAGACTCAGTATTCCTGTTGTATACAATACAGGCGGTTACGAAAGACCCGAAATGATAAGAAAGCTTCAGGGTCTTGTTGATATTTATCTGCCTGATCTTAAATATTTCGATAACTCCTATGGTATGAAGTACAGTAAGGCAGATAATTATTTTGACTATGCAAGTAAATCAATACAGGAGATGCTGCGTCAGCAGCCTGAATGTGTTATAGAAGACGGTATAATGAAAAAGGGTGTTATTGTCCGGCATCTGGTGCTTCCCACGCTTTATAAGGACAGTATGAAGCTTATGGAGTGGCTCAGTCAGCAGGAAAACCGCCCTCTGGTCAGTGTTATGCGCCAGTATACCCCCTGTTATGACGCTGATAAGTATAAGGAGCTTACCCGCAGGATTACAACCTTTGAATATGAAAAGGTTGTAGATAAATGCGCTGAGCTGGGTCTTCAGGGTTTTACCCAGCTTAAAGGATGTGAAACCCTCGACATGACCCCCGATTTCTGATAAATCAGGACATACGCAGAGAAAAATGCTCATACAGAAGCTTTATATGTATTTATCGGAGGAAACCTTTCTGTAGAAAGGTTCTCCCCCGTACCCCCTTCCAAAGACTTTTAATACTAATTAAAGCCTGACAGGTTTACCCTGCCAGGCTTTAATTAATATTTGAAGTTTTCGGAAAGGAGTTTGAGGAAAATCCCTTTTACAAAAGGGTTTTCTTCAATAATATATAAAAACTTCTGTACGGACATCTCTTTTACGTGTGGTCCTGATTTATCTTCCCAGATAATCGACTTCTTCGTCGAAATCGGGGATTTCACCGAGAATATCCACATCATAAGCTTCTGAGATATCATCATCGGCGGTGATTGTATTATCCAGCTTCCAGATAATAATAATTCCGATAAAAGAGATTACGAAACCTACAAGCGCACCTGCGAGGATGAACATATTTTCATCGGGGAAAACAGGCTCGGAGGGTTCTACGGGATTTCTGAGAATACTGAAATCCGCCTTTTCACCGTAGCTTTCAATTACGGTGGGGATTACATCAAGTATAAGCGCACACATTCTGTATGAATCCGCTGATAAATCGCAGTCAACGGTAATTCTGAGGAGCTTGGTGCCGTTTATCTGCTCAATATTTATCATTCTGTCATATTCGGCATAGGTAAAGCCGTGTTCAAGCCTCAAGTTGAGTGCGTTGTACATCTGCGGGCTTGTAAAAAGCAGTTGACAGGTGGTTGCTTTCTGTGCGTCACTTTCTTCGTCAAGACTTTCTATATAAAGCTCTGTTATGGTGTGATAATGCTTTGTAATTCCATAGTTTGCAAGCAGATAGCCCGAAATGGTAGTAAGCACGATTACCACAAAGAATATCTTCCAGTTTCGTTCTATGGTCTTTACAAGCTTTTTGAAGTTGCTTTGCAGAAAACCTCCTCCTTTCACTTTATTTTGTATAATGTTCTACGTGGAACTACAACATATAGTATTATAAAGGTCTTTTTGCGATTACTCCCCCTGCTCTGGGATAGCTTGCGGGTGTTTCCTTTATTTTTCTGATTATTACGAGATTACGGTTGTCACCGCAGGGGAGATTATACTTTATAACCTTTTCGATTTTACCGCCCAGCTTCTCAATTGCCTTTTCAGCAACCCCGCATTCATCTTCTGCACCTTTAAGAGCAGCAAAAACACCGCCTACTTTAACATATGGCAGACAGTATTCGCACAGAACGTTGAGGGCAGCAACTGCACGGGCAGTAACAAAACCGAACTTCTCGCGAAGCTCAGGCTTTTTTGCGGCTTCCTCGCTTCTTGCGTGGATTGTCTTGCACTTCAGCCCGATTTTTTCACAGGCAAGGTCAAGATATGTGATTCTCTTTCCCAGACTGTCAATAAGTGTGAATTTCAAGTCAGGCCTGTAAATGTTCATAGGCAGCGACGGAAAGCCTGCGCCTGTGCCTATATCGGCACAAAATGTTCCATGTGGAACATCAACCATGGTAAGAGGCAGAATACTGTCGATATAATGCTTTTCAACTACCTCGTCATACTCGGTAATGCGTGTAAGATTCACGTTTTTGTTGTATTCAAGCATAAATTCCATAAGCGTGGAAAGCTGTTTTTCCTGTTCCGCAGAAATTTCAATGCCTGCTTCTTTGAATTTTTCAATCATCGTTGTTGCCTTTCGCCGCAAGCCAGATAAGAAGAACCGAAATATCAGCAGGGTTTACGCCTGAAATTCTGCCTGCCTGTCCGATATTCAGAGGCTTGTGCTTGTTGAGTTTTTCCTGTGCTTCAAGTCTGAGTCCGCTGATAGTTTTATAATCAATATCAGTGGGAAGAAGCTTGTTTTCAAGACGGCGCATTTCCTTTATCTGTGCCTGCTGAGTCTTGATATAGCCTTCATATTTTACATTGATTTCGATTTTGTTTATGATGTCTGCCGATAAATCGGGAGCAAACTTATCAAAGGGCTTTATGTCGTTGTAGCCAACCTGGGGGCGCTTCAACAGTTCAATGAATTTGATGCCGTGTGTAAGGGGTGATGTTCCCTTTTCGGTAAGCATTTTATTGAGCTCGTTGGAAACATGAACGGTTGTTCTTGTGATTCGTGCGGTTTCATCGCTCACCTTCTGCATCATTTCCCGGAATTTTGCATAGCGCTCTTCACTTACAAGCCCGATTTCCCTGCCGTAGTCCATAAGACGTTCAGGCGCATTGTCCTGACGGAGAATAAGTCGGTATTCGCTTCGGCTGGTCATCATTCTGTAGGGTTCAACACAGCCCTTTGTTACAAGGTCATCAATGAGCGTTCCGATGTAGGAGCTTGCACGGTCAAGAATGAAAGGCTCTTTTCCTTCGATTCCACGTACAGCATTCACACCTGCAATAAGTCCCTGTGCCGCAGCCTCTTCGTAGCCTGAGGTACAGTTGAACTGCCCTGCACCGAATAAGCCCTTGATTTTCTTGAATTCAAGAGAAGCATAAAGTTCAAGAGGGTTGCAGCAGTCATACTCTATTGCATAGGCAGGGCGCATGATTTCCACGTTTTCAAGACCCTTGATTGTGCGTAAGAACTTAATCTGCACATCCTCGGGAAGAGATGTGGACATTCCCTGTAAATAATATTCGTCGGTATCAAGTCCCATTGGCTCTACGAAAAGCTGGTGACGTTCCTTATCGCTGAAACGGACGATTTTGTCTTCGATACTGGGGCAGTAACGAGGGCCTACGCCGTGGATTCTGCCTGAATATAAAGGAGAACGGTCAAGATTATCGAGGATAACCTTGTGTGTTTCCTTGTTTGTGTAGGTAACGTAGCATTTCACCTTATTTTCAAGGGGAAGCTCATTATCAAAGGCAAAGGGCATAATATCCTCGTCGCCGCACTGCTCTTCCATAACAGAAAAGTCGATAGAGCGCTTGTGCACACGTGCGGGAGTACCTGTTTTGAATCTGCGGATATCCAGCCCCAGCTTTTTAAGGCTTTCGGTCAGCGGAATTGCCGCCGCAACGTTGTCGGGGCCGCAGGAATAGCTCAGCTCGCCGATGTGGATTTCACCGTTTAAGTATGTTCCTGTGGTGATAATAACAGCCTTTGCTCCGTAAAATGCGCCCAGACGGGTTCTGATTCCCGAAATGTGACCATCTTCTACGCAGATTTCGGTTACCTCGCCCTGTTTTACATCAAGATTAGGCTCTCTTTCGAGAACCGATTTCATATAGCTGTGATATTTCATACGGTCGGACTGTACACGTAAGGAGTGAACAGCAGGACCCTTTCCCCTGTTCAGTATGCGTGACTGTAAAAATGTAGCGTCCGCCGCCTTGCCCATTTCACCGCCGAGGGAGTCAATCTCACATACCAGCTGTCCCTTTGCAGAACCGCCGATACAGGGATTACAGGGCATATTTGCAATTGTATCGAGAGAGAGTACGAAAACCGCAGTTTTCTTACCCAGACGTGCCGCCGCCAGAGCTGCTTCGCAGCCTGCGTGGCCTGCACCTACAACAATTACATCATAATCGCTTATATTATAAATAACTATCCCTCCGGAACTTAATTTTTAATAATTCTCATAATGCAGGTAAGATCGGGATTCTTGATTCTGGCACCGCTTTTCATAGTATAGTTACCCTTTTCAGCATTTTTGAATGCGTTAAAATTCAGAGGAAGACCTATTGCTTTCTTTGTGTCATGGTTACATATGAGTATGCCTTGTTCTTCGTTGATATCCATAACCTGACCTACAATTTCTACTACTTCAACAACTTCATTATCATCATTGCAAATTTCAAGTGCGCCGATTACGGTTTTACCTAAAATCTGTTCTCTTGTCAATGCCATTTCTTTATATTCCTTTGCTTATTTTTTATCTGCAGGTCTGCTGTAAAGACGCCATGTGCAGGTATAATCGGGGTTCTTTATCTGAAGCCCGTTTGACTGAAGAGTATATGTTCCCTTCTTTGCGGGAATGTACTGCTCAGGAAAAGGCGGCAGCGCTTCAAGGTCACTTACGCCGTGACGGCGGATAATGACTCCGTCCTTTGTATCAGCCTTGATTACTGTTCCGAAATACTGTGAACGACCTAAAAGCTTGTCGTTCTTATCCACATGGGCAATTCCCACAAGCACGGTCTTTCCTACAAGTTCATCTAAGGTGTTTGCCATTGTATTTCCTTTCCTGTAAATGTTCCACATGGAACATTTACACAAATAGTATATTATATAAATAGTATAACAACACGTATAATCAGCAAATTCGGCGGAAAGATTTAATCATACCGCCGAATAGCTTATTTATTCTTCGTTTTCTTCGTCAGAAGCCTCTTCCTCAGCTTCATCTTCATCATCAAGGATTTCTTCATCTTCTTCGATAGGATCATCCTCGATGATATCGTCCTCGGGAGCATTTTCGATTTCCTCGGTTGCTTCTGATTCATCATGCTCTGTACGTGTAAATGCAACAACCTTTGCTTCTTCGTCAGCCACACGCATAAGCTTTACGCCCAGTGCAGGACGGTTACGCAGGGAAATATCATTTGCACGGATACGGATAACGATACCGTCGGAGCTGATAAGAATAACGTCATCGTCAGGACCTAAAGCACGGATGCCGACAACTGCGCCAGTATCCTTCATAGGATGCTTGTCCTTGTTGATTTCGTAGTTCTTGATACCTAAACCGCCACGGTTCTTTACGGGATAGTTATACTCAAACTCGCCGTTTTCCTTTACCTTTCTTTCGCCGTTTTCATTCAGGCGGAATAAAGGTGTTCTTCTGCCGAAGCCCTTTTCGGTAACGGTAAGAATAGTCATATCCTCATTGTAAATCTTTGTAGCACCTACAACATAGTCACCGTCACGGAGTCTGATAGCTCTTACACCTGCGGCAGTTCTGCCCATGCTTCTTACCTTGTCTTCCATAAAGCAGAGAGCCTGACCGTCGTGTGTAGCAACAAGCACGCCGCTGTCGCCTTCGGAAAGGTGAGCTGCGGCAATTTCATCGCCCTCAGCAAGAGTTATGCAGCGCAGTCCGTGTCTGCGGATGTTCTTGAATGCGGAAAGAGGTGTTCTCTTGATTTTACCTGATTTTGTAACGCAGATAAAGAACTTGTTTTCAGCAAAGTCGGCTGTCTTTATCATGGAGGTTACACGTTCACCCTCGCCAAGCTGTAAGAGGTTGACAATATTTGTACCTCTGCTCTGCTTTGAGCCTTCTGGGATTTCGTAACACTTGAGCTTATACATATTACCAAGGTTGGTAACAAACAGGATATTATCGTGGGAGGAGGAAATGAATACATTTTCAACAAAGTCCTCGTCACGCTGCTTGATACCCGAAACGCCTCGTCCGCCTCTTCTCTGGAGATTGTAGACTTCGGTAGGCTGACGCTTTACGTAACCTAAGTTGGTGTATGTGATAACTGATTCTTCAACAGGAATAAGGTCTTCGATATCCACTTCACCGCTTACAGCCTCAATGCTTGTACGTCTGTCATCGCCGTACTTCTTTCTGATGGCTTCAAGCTCGTCACGGATAATTTCATAAGCCTTGCTCTTGTCGGCAAGAATAGCCATGAACTCACGGATTTTTTCCATAAGCTCGGCAAGCTCTGCTTCAATCTTTTCCTTTTCGAGACCTGTCAGCTGACCCAGACGCATCTGAACGATAGCGTCAGCCTGCTGTTCGGAAAGACCGATAGTATGTTCAAATTCGATATCCGCATACTTTTCGCCCATTGCACGGGAGAGAAGCTGGGAAAGGTCGGATTCCTTAAAGCGTTCCATAAGACGTTCCTTACCTTCCTGGATTGTCTTGCTGGAGCGTAAAATTGCGATAACCTCGTCAATGTTATCGATAGCAAGCATAAAGCCCTGTAAAAGGTGTGCTCTGTTTCTTGCCTTTTCAAGGTCGTAGCGTGTACGGCGCTCGATAACATCCTTCTGGAAATCAAGATAGTGGGTAAGCATTTCCTTTAAGGTAAGGATTTTAGGCTCGCCGTTTACAATAGCAAGCATAATAACGCCTACGGTATCCTGAAGCTGTGTAAAGGAATAAAGCTTGTTGAGCACAACGTTAGCATTCGCTTCACGCTTGAGCTCGATAACAATCTTCATACCCTTTCTGTCGGATTCATCACGGAGTGTGGAAATACCCTCAATACGCTTGTCACGCATAAGCTGACCGATATTTTCAAGAAGCTTGGTCTTGTTCACCATGTAGGGGATTTCGGTGATGACAATACGTGTATGAGTCTTTTCTTCAACTATTTCGGCTCTGCCACGAAGGGTAATCTTGCCTCTGCCTGTGTAGTAGGCGGAGCGGATACCCGAATGACCCATAATGATACCGCCTGTGGGGAAGTCGGGTCCCTTGATGCAGTCCATTATTCTTTCAATGGGAGCGTCCTGGTCTTCGATAAGTACATTGATAGCGTCAATAACCTCACGGAGATTGTGAGGAGGAATATTTGTCGCCATACCTACGGCAATACCTGTACTGCCGTTTACCAAGAGATTAGGGAAACGGGAGGGCAGAACGGTAGGCTCTTTTAATTTATCGTCATAGTTGGTTGTGAAATCTACTGTATTCTTTTCAATATCACGCATCATCTCCCCTGCAATCTTTGCAAGGCGTGCTTCTGTGTATCGGTAAGCAGCAGGCGGGTCACCGTCGATAGAACCGAAGTTACCGTGACCGTCAACCATAGGATAACGAAGAGAGAAATCCTGTGCCAGACGTACCATAGCGTCGTAAACGGAAGCGTCACCGTGAGGGTGGTACTTACCGAGCACTTCACCTACGGTGTAGGCGCACTTACGGTGTGGCTTTTCAAAGGTATTGCCCGATTCGTCCATGGTATAGATGATACGGCGGTGAACAGGCTTCAGACCGTCACGGACATCAGGTAATGCACGTGAAACGATAACTGACATTGAATACTGTAAGAAGGATTTTCTCATTACATTTTCAATATCAACGCCGTAAAGCTTTTCGCCGGGGTGAATACTTTCAAGTATTTCCATATTTTCCATTGTGTCTTATTCCTTTTTCTTTATAATTCCTTTTACAGGAGAATATTTTAGTCAAGTCCTTTTTCGGAGAAGTAGCTTCTCACCTGCTGCTGTTCTTCGTCGGAAAGGCAGCGCATGGGGATAGTCTGGATAAATGCACGGTTTAAGAAGACCATGAAGATACCGTTCTTCTCTTCAAAGAAAATCTCAGTTTCGGAAAGATTATATACGCTTTTCTGGATTTCTTCTTCCTTTACGGGATTTTCCATAAGCTCCTTTTCCGCTTCGCTTCCCTCTTCAACGGTGTATACGCCTGTGGAGGTGATAGCAACTGTTTCGGTTTCTGCAGATTTGTCGATTATGGTTTCGACTGTAAGCTTATCGTCGTAGAAATTCATTGTATAGGTTTCGTCGTTAAGCTCCGAAAGGGTCTGCATAAGCCTTTTCTTTACGGTGATGGGCTTTATCCAGTTGAAAAGCAGGATGCCTGCTGCAAGACCCGTAGCAATGTAGCCTGCGGGGGATGTGTAATTCTTGATTATAAGGTCAACGCCGAGAACAATAACGATAAGGTACACAACAGTATAGATAATCTTCTTGCGCAGGGTATATCTGTTCTGAAATGCGGTGTACGCTTCGGCAATTTCCTCGGTTTTTGCGTCGAAAGTAATTGAAAAAAGTTTTGCCATGTTGTTTTTCCTTTAGTGCATATCATTTACAAGCAGCAGAATTGCCAGTGCGATACTGGCAAAAGCCACTATTGCGGAAATAACTGCGTCTGCAAGCTTTTCCTTTTTCAGAAAAGCGGTAACGTTAAGACCGCAGAAAAGTCCCAGGGTGAAAAGCATTCCCACAACAAGAACGGTGAATTCCACTCCTGCTATAACGCCTACAACGCTGAAAACCCACATGAGAATCATCAGCCACTTTGCTATTTTACGGGGAAAGGCGCAGATGTCCTCTTCCTCCTCCGCTTCAATCTTGTCCATGACCGATTCGTGCTTTTCAGCATCCTGATAGACCCTTTCCATACGGGCAAGCTTGTCTATCTGCTTCTGATTGTTATCTTCAAAATTCATAATAATACCTTTTAAGTGAAGAACTAATAGTGAATAGTGAATAGTGAATAGTTGAGGAGCGCCCTTTCGGGCGCATATTTTAAAATCTATCGGCGAAGCCGATACCATAGTTTTTCACTCTTCACTTTTCACTTTTCACTGACATTTGAAA
>JAGALB010000034.1 GCA_017625405.1 Ruminiclostridium sp.
CTGTCTGCGTTAGCGATAGTTATAGCTTTGTCGGAAAGGATGTTCAGCACTTTAGTCCTCTGAGAGTAGGTGTAGTCCTTGCCGTACACCAGCGTTTCGCCGCTTTTTGTCGCGCTGACGCTGAACTGTGTTCCATGTACGAACTCTATGAACGAACCATTATTGTATTCGTATACTGTGGACGTGTTGCCGACCTTTACAGTGTGGTTCTCTGCTGTGACGTATGCGTAGATCTTTGTCTCGTTGCCGTGACTGTCGGGGTAGTCAACACCGTCGATCACGATGTCTTCGCCGTTCGGGTTGTCTATTTCAAGCAGATATACGGGTGTGGTGCCGTCTGCAAGGGTGGGTGTGACAGGCTCGCCGCCTTCAAGGACATAGTCACCAGTCTGAACTCCGCTACCGATGGCAGGTGCAGGAGAATCGCCGTAAAAAGAATCGCTATACGTTGAACCTATAGCATTCACAGAGCCGCCGCTGATGATGATATTATCAAGTGAGCCATTATATCCGCCGCCGATACCTGCGCCACCCGCAGCGCCTGTTGCTGTAACGACAGCTTTATCTGTTATTGTAATATTTGCGGCTGAACCATTAGATCCGCCGCCGATGCCTGCGCCGTAGTCGCCGCCCTGCACGGAAAGAGAGCCTGTGCCGCAGATAGTCAGCGTTCCGACGCTATCGTCTGCGCCGTTCTTCTGCAGACCTGCACGCTCTAGGCCACTCTTCAGCGTATTAGTCGTGCCGTCAGCAAGTGTGATTGTTACATTGCCCGTGCTGTTGTCAGCTATTTGGAATGCACAAGCACGCTGTGTCGCCGAAACATCAATATTTACCCCTGCAAGGGTGATGTTTGCGGAAACGTCGCTTGCAACCTCAATTCTGTTGGTTGTAGGTGTTGAGGGGGTTTTATTTGCGATTGTGACAGGTGTTGCTGTGTTTATAATCAGTACACCGTTTTCGTAGGTGTAATCTACGCCCTCTGTGCCACCTGTAACAGTGAAATCACCCGTAGCCTGCCTTATCTGCAGGTGAAGAGTACTGTCTTTCTGAATACTGTAATCCTGGAGGGTATTGCCATCTTCTAACTGTTTGTCTGCGAATGTGAGTATTTGTGAATCAGGAGCAATTCCTTCTTTTTCCTGGATTTTTGCTTTTACATCTTCAATTCTGTCTGTTGGTTCGACCTCTAATGTAATATGCTTATTTTCAGGTGTCTTAACAAATATCTGCATTGCTGATGCCGTAACTCCCAGTGCAAAAAGTCCCGTTATGCTTATCGTCATAATGACAAAAAATCGTAAAAGTTTTACTTTCATAAGCTTCTCCTTTGATATATATAAGGATACAATTAATTATAATAAATTATATCACAAACCTGCTGGATTTACAAGTTTTATTTTAAAATACAGCATAAAAAATCTGCGTGTAATCTAAGAATGGATTTTTATTTAATATTAACTATAGCGGTTACGTGGGAGTTGTTTTTTTGATGGATAGTAAGACAAAAAATAAACCTGAAACAAGCGAGGACAGCACAAATGTGCTGTCCTCAACATTTCACCGAAATCTCCCGCATATTCTCATTAACCATGCGATAGAAAGTAGTCTTTTTAAGCCCAGTCTTCTTCATAGTAATAACCGCCGTCTGTTCCCCTTCAAGCCACTTTCTGCATTCATCAAAAAAGTTATCAGGAATAGCCTTCTTAGGTCTGCCGAAAGGTATGCCTTTCTGTAAGGCAATATCAATACCCTCACGTTGCCTGAGCTTGATTTTCTGACGTTCCTTTTCAGCAGTGTAGGCAAGTAATTCAAACACAATATTGGCAATGAGCGACTTTTCCAGGTCGCTCTTTTCTGCTGTATTCAGAATGGGCATATCGATAATTACTATGTCAACGCCCATCTTCTGAAGCTCCTGCCACTCTTCTTTGATTTGTTCGTAGTTTCTGCCAAGTCTGTCAAGCTCTTTGACTACAAGAACATCCCCTCGTCGGAGCATCTTATCTTTAAGTGCAAGGTACCCCTGACGATTGAAATCTTTACCTGAAAATTTGTCCGTGATAATATCGCGTTCAGCAACTCCATAGCTTGTAAGTGCCTCAATCTGTCTGTCGAGGTGCTGGTCGGTTGTGGAAACTCTTGCATATCCGAATGTCCGTCCTTTCATATATAATATTATCCTTTCATGCGTTCGTTTAAGTCGAGCCTTTTTGGGACATATACCACAAGTGCAAAACTGTGTTTTTTGAACGTTCAAAACCTCGTTTTTACAGCGTTCCATAAGGTGTACTTTCTCGTATATATCCCTTTAGGTTTTGGTCTAACAATAATCGTAGTTCAGTATTTCCAGAACGCATATAAGCTCATCTGGGTCATAGAGAAGTTCTTCTATCTCGTCACTGGTATATCCATTACTGTAGAGAATATCAATACAGGCTTCATCTATTCCGAAGCTCCATGCAACATCATAAAGGTCATCAAGAACAGGCGTTGTTTTAATAAGCCTGCAATATCTCAGATACCAGTTGTCCCAGTCATCATAGTCAAAAGTTTTTCTTTCGATTTCTCCGAAGCAGTTGATTTTAAGGATATCACCCTCTTTGATTTCAAGCTCGTATTTAGGACGTTTTGAAATACCCAGTTTCTCCATAGTATTAGAGAGTATGTCCTTTGTGCTGGCATATAAGTAAAAGCCGTCATTGTAGAAGTTGTAAATGGTTAACGGATTGCTACCTCTTACGAAATATATACTATCTTCTTCGTCAAGGATAGTGAATACAAAAGAGCCTTTCAGAGTTTCTGCCATTATCTTGACAGACTCAAAACTCAAATGCTTTTCTTTCTCAATAAGCTGAACAGCAGCATAGCTGTCTGTTTCTATTGTGGTTTCAGGTATTTCCTTGTTCCTGTGAAGCAGATAGTCGTTTGATATTACTCCGTTATGAGCCAAAGCAAATTGTTGTAATCCTGCTTTGCCTATAAAGGGATGATTATTGTAGTTTAAGAGCTGATTACCTTGTGTAGTCATTCGGGTGTGTCCCATTATGACATTCACGTTATCAGGGAGCTTAAGCTTTAATTTATGGGCAGGCAATGGCCTTTTAAATACCGTTAGCTTGTCCGACTTATTAAAGGCATAACCTGTTGCATCTGTTCCGCGAATTTCACATTCCTTGGAAAGCACTTTTAATATTTTCTCTTTTGTCTTTGTAGATAGGCGGTGGTTGTAGTCTATAAGTCCGAAAACTGCACACATAATTTATTCCTCCTCTATGGTTTCAATTGGTTCGTTGATATAAAGCCTGCGTTCTTTGAGATAAGTAATAAGTTCTGGATAAAACTCTTCATCAATACCTTCAACAAACTCTGTCCAGCTTACCTTTGATATTTCCTCATCATTGAAAGTCATAGCGTACTGACAGATAAGGTCTACAAGCTCCAGAGTTGCAAGAATTGTATTGACTTTAAGCGTTCCTCTGAACATTCTGAATTCTACAGTGTTCCAGTTCTGTAAGTTGATACAGGAATATCTGCCGTTACAGCCTTTCTTTGCATGTTCAAGGATTTCTTTTGGTGTATTCTTGTAACCGTACCTTGCCGCCCAGCGGTTCATGGTGTACTCGTTCCTACGGCTGAAACGTAAGAGTTCTTCCCAATGGTGTTCCACAAAATACAAAACCCGTGAGATTCGTTCATCCTGAATCTCACGGGTTTCTCCGAAGGTTGTTCTGTTGACGTGGATATGTAATCCACAGGTTGTTGTCTTATGGCTCTTGTAATCTAAGTCCAATGCCTTTTCACAAAGCTTAGTCCATGGCATTTCAGACTTGTGATATTCCAGTGACATAGGGTGTGTTACTATTTCCATTCCATCATTAAGAGAGCCATCTGACTTGATATATATGAGCTCATCATTGTAATTGGCAATATACAGAAGCTTATCAGCACTGCTTCTTGATTTACCGCCAACATCAATCTCAAGCTCCACGCCGAAATATCGGTTACCATCACCATAGAATATTGGGTCTGGCTTGTAACTGTATTCATGTATTGAACCCTGGTCATAACAATTACTGCAATATGGGTTATCATAATCATCATACTCGGCGCTATCCTGATGGATAACCCTGTTACATTCCTCGCATACAGTGTAGCACTCATCGTAGCAGCGCTGGCAGAGGACAATATCCGAATCCCCAGCGTTATCGTCCTGCCATATACGTCTTCCGCAATGGTCACAGATATATGTCTGGTCATCGAGACAATCCTGACAATAGAAGTCATCATCAAACCAGAAGCCTGTATCCTCGCTAAGCTCACAATGACAGCAGGCACAGATAATCTCACTCATTTCAGTACTCCTCTCCCAAAAGCATAGTTGTGTAGCTTCCGTCATCGATAACGAACACAGTTTCTGTTACAGGCTCAGTATCAAGCAGGTATTCACGCTGATATTCAGGCTGTTCCTGTTTGTGGACTATTTTCTGTCTGCTGTTTTCCTCGGTTAAATAGAAAAACTGAATGTAGTCCTTCGGCTCATTCAGTTTTTCAATCAGGTTCCATAAAAACAGTTGGGTTAGGAGAGGGATTCTCTCATTGACGCCTTTGGTTAAGTAGGGATGGTTTGTAAACATTTTTAACTCCTTTCAGACATAAAAAATGCTCAGGCGTTATGCCTGAGCAAAATTTTATGTTCCTTTAAAATGGTAGCGAGCATATCTCGCTCATTTTTATATTATGTAAGTGAAAGGATAGATAATTACAACAGTAGAAATTATAAGGAGTAATTCTTCTTAAGACGTTTACCCCTGACCGTATATCTATCTTATATACAGAATAATTAAAATAATCCATATTTTCTTAATATCAAATAGTTATATCATCGCAGACATTCTCAAGGTTATACATAACCTAAAAAATATTTTAAAAACCTATTGACAAATCGAGAGTAATGATGTATAATGAAATTACAGAGATAAGGTTATTAGTAACCTAATCAGAAAGTTCAAAACCTAAAAGGAGGAATTTCAAGTGACGAAAGAAAAATTACAAGAATTAAGAAATCTTGATACAAGCAAAGTTGAATTCTATCTGATTAACGAGTTAAAAGGAATAACGGGAAATGCGTATTATGCGGCGTTTTCTACTGCTTATGTTATAGTTAAATCCTCTGAAAACATAACAGCAGATATATCTTCCTTTGAAAACTTTTCAAGGGAATGTGCTATAAATTCAACAACCATTGAATTTTTATCATATTCCTTAAAGGGAGTTTGGGATTTCATAGCAAGAGCAAAAGGTATGTTTGATACTGATATGTATTTAGCATTTTTACTTTTCAGCGATTTGTCAGACACAAAATCGGATTTGACGGCAACCCCTGATAGTATTTCAGAGCTTGCTATTAGATTACTTGATATACAGAAAAGTGACAGAGTTGCTGATTATTTCACTGGAAGAGCATCATTTATCAGAGAATGCATTGTGCGTAATCTTAATGCTAAGTATTTTGGTTTTGATATATGTGATTCTCTGAGTATAATCGCAACAATAAGAGCTGAATTTTTACAAAGCAATATTGAAATAGTACAGCAAAATGTGCTCTCTATGGATTACGAAAATAAATTCAACAAAATTTTTGCCAATTATCCATTTGGAGTAAGAGTTACAAGCACCGATAATTCAAATGCACTTCAATTTCTGAATAAAAGATTATCAATGTCAAAAAAAGTTATTTTTATGGATTGGCTCGCAAACACTACTATTATCAATACGCTTGCTCCAAATGGTAAGGCAGTATCTATTACAACAACAGGTGCCTTATTCAGGGGCGACGAAAGGGATATTCGTAAATATTTTATTGATAATGGCTACATCAACACAATTATCGCATTGCCAACAGGTATGTTTGAAACCACACGAATTTCAACAATACTGATTGTGTTCAGTCACAATAATCAGTCAGTAAGATTCGTAGACGCTCGTCAAATCTGCACTAAAGGAAGAAGATATAACACTTTCTCCAAAGAAAATATTGATGAAATAATTAACCTTTGCTCCAACGACGATAAATTAAGCAAACTTGTTTCAAAAAACGAAATCATTGATAAAGATTATAATCTTGACCCCAACACATACTTTGAAGCTGAAATAAATATACCTCACGGTACTATGTTTGAAACGGTAATAAAGAACATCACTCGTGGAGCACAGCTTACAGCAAATCAGCTTGATGAGCTTTCATCCAATGAGCCGACCGAATACCAGTATTTAATGTTGTCTGATATTCGGAATGGACAAATTGCGGAAGATTTATCCTATATTACAACAATAGAAAACAATCTTCTGAAATATTGTATAAAGGATAAGAGTATAATCATATCCAAAAGTGCTGCTCCGATAAAAACTGCTGTAGCTTCTGTCTCTGAAAAAGTAAATCTTCTCGCTACGGGTAATCTCTATGTTGTAGAAGTTGATACTGATAAAATCAATCCATATTTCCTAAAGTCTTTCTTGGATAGTGATGTTGGAATTTTATCGTTGAAGTCAATTTGTGCTGGAACAACAATTCCCAATATTCCAATTGAGTCTTTAAAGAAGATGATTATCCCCGTTCCATCTATGGATGTTCAAAACACTATTGCTGAAAAGTATACAGCAGCTCAGAAAGAGTGCGCAAAACTTCAGGAGCAACTTAAACAGACAGAAATAAAGATGAGAAACATATATGAGGAAAACATTTCATAAGGGGGAATTATATGTACAAGTTCGGAGAGATTTATTTTGCAAATTTACCGGTTCAGCCTGACAGTAGAGTCCAGCAAGGATATAGACCTGTTCTTGTAGTATCCAATGACAAAAACAACTATTACAGCACCGTAGTATCAGTTGTTCCATTGACTTCGAGCCGAACAAAACGTCATTTACCAACGCACATTAACAGGCACGAATTATCTTATTCAGCACTCGGCAGGCTCAGGCAAGTCCAATTCTATCGCTTGGACAGCTTATCGTCTTGCAAGCCTTCACGATGAAATGAACAATGCTGTATTCAACTCGGTAATTATTGTAACTGACCGTACTGTACTTGACGCACAGCTTCAGGAAACTATTTCAGGCTTCGACCATACTCTCGGAACAGTTGAAACTATCGGAGAGGGTAAAAACTCGAAAAATCTCCGTGATGCTATCAACAATGGTTGTAGAATTATTGTTACAACGCTCCAGAAGTTCCCTGTAATTTATGAGGAAGTAGAAAGTACAGCAGGAAAGCATTTTGCTGTTATTGTCGATGAAGCTCATTCTTCACAGACAGGAACATCAGCAATAAAGCTGAAAACAGCACTTGCCGATACTGAAGCAGCGTTAAAGGAATACGCTGAAATTGAAGGTAAAGCTGAGGACGAGATTGACAAGCAGGACAAGCTTGTGCAGGAAATGCTCGCACACGGCAAACATAAGAATTTGTCATTCTTTGCATTTACTGCAACACCAAAGGAACAGACACTTGAAATGTTCGGTACAGAACACGAGGACGGCTCCTTCCATCCCTTCCACATCTATTCAATGAAACAGGCTATTGAAGAAGGCTTCATTATGGATGTCCTTCAGAATTATATGACATATAATACCTGTTTCAAGATTGCAAAGACAATTCCTGATAACCCTGAAGTTCCAGCTTCAAGAGCAGCAAAGGTTATTCGCCGTTTTGAAGAACTGCACCCTTATAACATTGCACAGAAAGCTCAGATTATAGTTGAAACTTTCCTTTCAACTACTTCAAAGGCTATCGGCGGCAAGGGTAAAATGATGGTTGTTACAGCTTCAAGACTTGCGGCAGTAAGATATTATCACGAGGTCAAGAGATACATTCAGGAAAAGAAGTACGATAATATTGATGTTCTTGTAGCTTTTTCAGGTGCTATTAACGACGGCGGGGATGAATATACAGAATCCAGACTTAATGTTCGTAAGGACGGCTCTCATATCTCTGAGGAACAGACAAAAGCCGAATTCCACGACAATTTCAATGTACTTATCGTAGCTGAAAAGTATCAGACAGGATTTGACGAGCCTTTACTCCATACTATGATAGTTGATAAAAAGCTCCGTGGAGTAAAATGTGTCCAGACCCTTTCAAGACTTAATCGTATCTGCGAAAATAAGACAGATACCTATATTCTTGACTTTGTAAACACAGCGGAAGATATTAAAAAGGCATTTCAGCCTTTCTACCAGGAAACATCACTTTCTCAGGAAGTTAATGTTGACCTGATATATCAGACACAGAAGGAGCTTCGTGGATACAAGCTCTATGATGATGCAAATATCAGCACTTTCTCAGATATTTATTATTCATCAAAGAAGCAGGACGATAAGATGATGGGCAAAATGACATCTGCATTAAAGCCCGTTGCGGATAGATACAATGATTTGAGCAATGACGACAGGTATCAATTCCGCCGTTTACTTCGCTCCTACATCAAGTGGTACGGTTATATTTCTCAGATATGCAGAATGTTTGATAAAGATATGCAAAGAGAATACACATTCTGTGCCTATCTTTTAAGACTTCTCCCGAATGAGTCTGTATCTATGATAGATATTGAAAGTGCCTTAAAACTTGAATTCTACAAGTTGGAACAGACCTTTAAGGGCGGTATTGCACTTGATAATGCAACAGGTGTTTATGAGCCTTCAAAAGCAAAAGGAAAGGCAGTTCCTGAACAGAAAGAGCCTTTGGAAGAAGTTATTGATAAAATAAATCAGTTGTTTACTGGTAGTTTTAGTGAAGCAGATAAGGTACTTCTTTATACGCTTCACGACAAGCTGAAGAATGACAAGAAGCTCGGAAAGATTGCAAAGTCCTCTGACCCACAGGTCTTTGTAGAAAGCATTTTCCCGAAATCATTCGATACAGTAGCACAAGACAGCTATGTAGAGCAGACAGAAGCATTTACTTCACTTTTTGAAAACAAGAGCAAATATAATGCTGTTATGGCTGCTCTTGCAGAAATGCTTTACAGAGAATTTAATAAAGAATAATGGAAAGAGCAGTATCGATTATGCGGTACTGCTCTGTTCTTTTATGCGGGGTTATCTAATACGCTTGAATAATTGCATTCAGAAACTACAAAAACGATAAATTTCATCATAACAATTTGGTGTCAGTGTTGTTGGTAGCACAACATCAAATATTCATAATATATAAATACTAGACCAAATGAGATTAAATGAAAAATATACACACGGTTTACTTCCGTGTGCATGTCTACATAATCTGCTGTATTAAGTTTTATAAGGTGTATGTGAATAACTTATGTATCACTATACATCAAATGTCAGGGCGTTTTCTATGATCCAATTAAATTGGGAAGGACACATGACTGCATCGTTGTTATAGCGTGTAAGTGAAAAGATTTAGTAAGTGTGAATATTTGGTAAGTGTGCTTGGACTCGCATCAAATAAAATCGGTAAAAATTACGAATGTGCGAATTGCAATTACAAATGGTGAGTTTCTATCCTTTCTATAGGACAGAAAGCGAGTATAATAGTAATCAAGGAAAACGAAACACAACCGGAAAGGACGAACATCATGGGATTTTTTGATAACTTACTTAAGAACATTGCTTTACAGGGCTGCATCGAAGCCAGCAAGGACGAAAATGGAAAACCTGACCCTTATAAAGCGGCAGGCATGGCGGCGGGATTCGGACATTCTTCCTTCGAAGACCGTGCAATGTTAGGTGGAATGCTCGGAGCTCAGGGTGCATTTGACGACGATGATGACGATAATTATTAATGTCGGCCACTTGAAATAATCAACACAACAACGGAGGTACACACTATGTTTTTATTTTGGTTATTATTAGCACTTGCGTTAGGCGTCGGTGAACAGATTAAGCTTGAATATGATGCTTATAAATACAATAAATCAGGCGGATTCTACGCTCGTCATCCTGCGTTCAAGCCAGAACCCTGGGAACAGGAATGGATTGATAATAATAAACACAAGTACAAATAATTCCTCCTTTTCTATAAATAACTGCTCTGTATGCTTAATGCGTACAGGGCGGTTGTTTTTAAAAAAATATCACAGTCTGATTGATTTTTCCGATAATCTGTAGTATAATAAAACAAACCCACAAAGGAGGTGTCCCGTCTGAAATTTGCTATCTACTCACGAAAATCGAAATTCACAGGTAAGGGTGAATCCATCGACAATCAGATTGACGAGTGCCGAAGATACATAATGGCTCAGTATCCTGATACAAAAGAAAGCGAAATCTTCATTTACGAAGATGAAGGCTATTCGGGTAAGAATACGAAACGCCCGCAGTTCCAGCAAATGATGGCTGAGGAGGAAAGGGAACCTTTCGATTTAATCGTTGTTTACCGCCTTGACCGTATCAGCCGTAACATGACCGATTTCGACAGGCTTATGGAAACGCTCACAAATAAGGGGACTTCCTTTTATTCAACCAACGAGCGGTTTGATACCGCTACAATTTCGGGCAAGCTGATGATGACAATTTCTGCAGCCTTCGCCCAGTTTGAACGTCAGATAATCGCCGAGCGTGTAAGGGACAACGTCTATAAGCTTGCTAAAACAGGTCGTTGGCTTGGCGGCACTCCGCCACTGGGATTCTACTCCGAAAAGGTAGAGTTTGTTGACGATTCAGGTGAAGACCGCAAGTGCTACAAGCTTACCGAAAACGAAGAAGAAATCGAAATTGTACGTCTTATATATGCGAAATATCTCGAAACACACTCCATAACAAAAGTGGAAACATTCATGCTTAACGGTGGCTATAAAACCCGTAAGGATGCCAATTTCCATGTATCCACACTGCGTTACATACTCACAAATCCCACCTACTGCACAGCGGATAAGGAGAGCCTTAATTACTTCCGCAGTAAGGATTGTGACATTGCAGATATCGATGAAAAATGCAATGGTGAGCGTGGGTTTATGGGGTATAAAAAAACGCTTACTCAGAACAATGACCGCCGTGAATCTACCAATATGTCTGAATGGACAATCGCTCTCGGAAAACACAAGGGAATAATCCCCAGTGCCGACTGGATTGAGGTTCAGAATATCATTGAAGGCAACGCCGAAAAGAAAGTAGGTTTCCGTCAGTCCCACAATTCAGTTGCGCTTCTTTCGGGTGTGCTTCGCTGTAAATGCGGAAGCTATATGCGCCCTAAATATTACAAGGCAAACAAGGACGGCGAAAAGCCTTTCACCTATATGTGCGAGCTTAAGGAAGCCAGCAAACGTCAGCAGTGTGACTGTCAGAATGTCAACGGCAGAGTTGTTGACAAAATGGTTTGCGACGCACTTCTTGACTATGAAAATGACGGCAGTGTTTTTGCAAAATATGTGGGTGAAATTGCCGACATAGGAAGCAAAAACGAAAACATAGCAAACCTTATCAAAACCCAGACAGCAACTATTGCAAAAAAGAAAAAGACCATTTCTGGTCTTTTACGAATGGCGGGAGATGACGACAATCTCACCGCTGAATATGTACGTGATGAAATAGCTCAGCTCCATAAGGAAATAGGAGAAGCCGAGAATGAAATCAAGCGTCTTGAACGTCTGAAAAAGAGCGGCGAAACTCTTTCGGAAGCTGTAAACAGCACCGGGGAAATGCTTAAAGCATTCAAGTCAGGCTTTGATAAAATGAGCGTTGAAAACAAGCGTGCATTTATACGCAAGTGCGTAAGCAAAGTCGAATGGGACGGAGAAAACATCAGCGTTTTTCTCCTGGATAGATGAATTAATCACAGCACGGGTCATCTATCCGCAATGTTTTCCTGTTTCTACTGACCGCTACTCCTGTAACGATGGCAGTAAAAAGCCATCTGAGAGGCAACAGGCCTGTACTGCTTAACATTGCTACGAACGATGCTCTTGCAGGCTCGGCGAAAAACATTTCCATGCTGATGAACTACAAGAATTATTATTTTGTACCCATGGGGCAGGACGATTTTGTGAAGAAGCCTGCTTCGCTTATCGGTGATTTCAGCCAGATTCCCATGGCGCTTATGTATGCTATGGAGAACAAGCAGATTCAGCCGTTTTTCTTCACAGGTTAAAAAAATTCCGTTTTGGATAAATCCAAAACGGAATTTTTTATTTTCTTATAACGAAAGTACCGCCCCAGAGGACAAGCTCCTTGCGGTTTTCTTCGGTGATGCCGTCGTGAATATAAAGATTTATCAGCGGTCTTTCCGAAGTAATCATATGAAAGGCATTGGGTGCAATCCAGGTTACAGTTTCGGGTACGGTAAAAGCCTTTTTGGGACTTGGTAAATCCTTTGTTCCTTCGTCCTCGCACCATGACGGAACAGCATACAGCTTAGTCATATCCTTGCTGTAAAGTGCGCCGTTTTCTACGCAGAAAATTCCGTTTTCATCAGGAACATAAACAACCCATTCCGTTTCACGGAAGTATTCACCGATATTTTCATCGGTATAGTCTGCGGGGATATTCACATACACCCATTTATCCTCGTATGAAATCTCAACACCCTCAACCTGAAGAGAGGGTGTGGTGACAGCGGTTGTCTCCGTTGTTTCAATCGGGACGGCGGTTGTCGTTTCCGATGTGGTTTCTGCTGTCTGTGTACAGCCTGTCACCAGAGAGATGCATAATACTAAAAACAGAGCTTTTATTCTTTTCATTTTCCGTTGTTTGTCTTAATGTAATTCCATGCGTCACGGCACATTTCTTCAAGGGTATGTGTTGCCTTCCAGCCAAGCTCCTTCGCTGCCTTATCGGGCACGGAGTAGCATTCGGCAGCGTCGCCTGCACGTCTTTCTGCAATGGAATAGGGGATTTTAATGTTGTTTACACGCTGGAATGTTTCGATGATTTCAAGCACGGAATAGCCGTTGCCTGTGCCTAAGTTGTAGGGGATAGCGCCCTTCTTTTCACGGACACTCTTTACCGCCGCAAGGTGGCCGAGAGCTAAGTCAACAACGTGGATATAGTCACGGATGCAGGTGCCGTCGGCGGTGGGATAATCGTTGCCGAACACCTTCAGCTCAGCCTGCTTGCCTGTGCATACGTTGATGATGATAGGCATGAGGTTGTTGGGGATTCCGTTGGGGTCTTCGCCGATTTTTCCGCTTGCATGTGCGCCGATAGGGTTGAAATATCGGAGAAGTGCAATGCTCCATTCGGGGTCGGAAGCACATAAGTCACGGCACATATCCTCAATCATCAGCTTTGTTCTGCCGTAGGGGTTGATAGCGGAGAGAGGGAAGGTTTCGTTTACGGGAACAGTTTCGGGAATACCGTAAACAGTAGCAGAGGAACTGAAAATAAGCTTTTTACAGCCGTATTTCTTCATGCATTCAAGGAGTACAAAAGTACCTCCCAGGTTATTTTTGAAATACATGAGAGGTTCTCTAACGCTTTCGCCTACCGCCTTGTAGCCAGCGAAATGGATAACCGCTTCAATATCATTTTCAGCGAAGATTTTTTCCATATCCGCTTCACTGCACATATCTGCTTCGTAGAATTTAAAATCCTTGCCTGTGATTTCCTTTATAAGCTCAACGGCACGGGGCTTGGAGTTGTAGAAATTGTCCATTACCACGATTTCTTCACCTGCATTCAGAAGCTCGATACAGGTATGTGAGCCTATGTAGCCTGCGCCGCCTGTTACTAAAATAGCCATAATAATATTTTCCTTTCGTTGATTGTTTGTGACAGTGCGCTGTCTTTTACAGTTACATTGTAGCACCTGTTAAAGTATATTTCAATGAAAAATAATATCATTCATATGGACTTTTGTTGCAATTTCTGTATTCTGTCGGAGTAAATCCCGTGATTTTCCTGAATACTCTTGAGAAATACAGGTTGTCTTCATAACCCGAAGAGCGTGCTACTGCGGTTATGGACAGCTCTGTTTGCGTGAGAAGCGTTTTTGCCTGAGCAATACGATATGCGGTCAGGTAATCAACAGGCGTTGTATTAAGCTCGGATTTGAAAATACGGAAAAGGGTAGTGCGTGAAACATTTGCCGCAGCGGCAATATCCTCCACTGATACGGATACGGGGTAATTTGTTGCAACAAAATCCTTTGCGACTTTTATTATGTGCCGCTTTTCGGATTCACGTGCAGGACGGGAGTTTTTCCGGTGAGAATGCTTCATCAGCATTGACAGCAGAATATACAGTCTGCCTGTGAGTGCGGTCGCTTCATAGCGTGTTGTGCCTGCGTTTGAAACAATATCCGTCATAGCATTTCTGATTTCCTCGCTGCAGCAGCGGATAACGGGGCATTCAGGGGTAAAATCCGTTCTTTTCAGAAGACTCTCTGCATCTGTTCCCGTAAAGTTTACCCACAGGTATTCCCACGGGTCATTTTCGTTGGCGTAATATTCGATTTCGGTATAGGGGCGTATAAGGAACATATCCCCCGCACTGAGTTCAAAACTGCTGTCGGGGGTGTTGTATATGCCCTTGCCTGAAACGACAAGATGAAGAACATATTGCTGGCGAATTCCCTTGCCCCAGCGCTGACCGCTGCTGCATTTTTCATGTCCCGAATAAGTGACGGACATGGAGATTCCTTCATCTGAGTAGTTTTTTACGCTGTGTTTGAATACTTCGTTCATTCCCAGTTCTTCCATACATCGGGACAGTACCCGACAGTAGCCTGTTTTCCGTTTCTTACAATGGGAGTCTTATAGATCGAGGGTTTTTCAATGAGCTTTTCAGCCTTTGCGTTTTCTAAAAGATACTTTATTTCAAAATAGTCCTTGCTCTTTTCATCTAAGAGCTTGTCAAGTCCGCCCACAGCGGAAATAACGCTTTCCAGCTCACGCTTGCTGAGCCCTTTTTCAAGGATATTTACCGACTGGAATTTAATACCACGCTCCTTGAAATAGCGTTCCGCCTTTTTGGTATCAAAGCATTTGCTTTTTCCGAAAATCTGAATATTCATCAGATAACTGCCTCCTTGTGACGGGTTACGTGACAGCCGATATTTACCGCAACGGGAAGTCCTGCAATATGTGTGGGGGCGGTTTCGATGTTTACATAAAGAGCTGTAACCGTACCGCCGAAGCCCTGTGAGCCGATGCCTGTAAGGTTGATTTTTTCAAGCATTTTTGCTTCCATATCTGCGTAGAATTCGTCGGGGTTACGCTTGTCAAGGTCACGGCAGAGAGCCTTTTTGGACAGGTATGCAACCTGCTCAAAATCGCCGCCGATGCCTACACCCACAACTATGGGAGGGCAGGGGTTGCTGCCTGCGATATTCACTGTTTCGGTAACAAAATCTATGATGTCTTCCCTGGTTGCGGAGGGAGTGAACATTTTGAGTCTGCTCATATTCTCGCTGCCGAAGCCCTTGGGTGCAACCATGATTTTTACCTTGTCACCGTCAACGATTGATGTGTGGATAATAGCGGGAGTGTTGTTGTTTGTATTTACACGGCGAAGGGGGTCTTTTACCACGGAAAGACGGAGCTTTCCGTCAACATAGCCCTTTGCTACGCCCTCGTTTATTGCTTCATAAAGGCTGCCGCCCGTGAAGTGTACATCCTGACCGATTTCAAGGAAAATTACCGCCATGCCCGTATCCTGACAGATAGGAACATTAAGCTCTGTTGCACAGTCGATATTCTTCACGATATCGCCGAGAACCTCCTTGCAGACAGGACTTTCCTCGCAGGGAATGCTGTTTTCGATAACCTCTCTCATTCCGCAGGGAAGCTTCAGATTTGCTTCCTCGCAGAGGCTTGCAACGGTATCACGGATAACCGCAACATCAATTTCTCTCATTTTCCTCGGTCCTTTCATTTTCTTCTTCGGGCTGTGCCCCTAATATCTCCATCATTTTAAGCTTGATTTCTTCCAGACGATAGCGGTTGAACTGCATTATCGACATGCATATGTACGCACGGACAATTGTTGCAACGCCTGAGATCATAAGCGCCTTTACCATATCAAAACCGGCTGTGAATAAAAGACAGTATGTAATTATGAGAAAGTCTATGAAAAGTGTGGCAATAACGCCCCAGAAAACCGCCCATGAACCTGCAGGCTTGCAGATAAAGCCCTTTGCCGTGCATTTTTCAAGACCCTTTTCGATATAGAAACGCACGCAGGTGTCGCACATATCCTTTTTGTAGGAATGATGGTATTTAAGGCAGAACTGACCTTTTTCCTTCTCCTTTTCGAGAAGATAAACGGGCGAACCCTTGAGCTTGTAGAGTGAAAGCTCTCTCTGCTCCTTCATGATTCTGCTGATGTTTGCCCTCAGCTCCTCGTAGGAAAAGCCGCTGTCCTGTTCGTAGGGGATTCTCATAAACTTTTTCATAGTATAATGCTCCTTTGCGTCAGATAACTTCGCCGTTCATTATAACAATTTCGGGTGTTTTTGAAATATCGTGGAAGGTGCCGCTGAAAAGAACGATGTCTGCGTCCTTGCCTGTTTCCAGGCTGCCCACTCTGTCTTCGATTCCGCAGAAGCGTGCAGGGTTGATGGTGATTGCTTCCAGCGCCTGCTTTTCAGTAAGTCCTCCGCGCATAGCAAGTCCTGCCATACTGGGGAGATACTGAATGGGATTTTCGGGGTGGTCTGTGCAGATAGCGATTTCCATGCCGCCATCTGTAAGCTTCTTGCCGTTGGCGATATCCGCATTCATCAGTTCAGGCTTGCATCTGTCGCCGAACACGGGACCGATAACGCACTGTGTGCCCTTGTCCAGCTCGTCGGCAATGAGTCCGCCCTCGGTAGCGTGGATAAGCACGTAGTCAAGGCTGAATTCCTCTGCAAGTCTTACGGCGGTGAAAATATCATCGGCTCTGTGGCAGTGGAAATGCACCTTAATTTCCCTGTTCAGGACAGGAATAAGCGCTTCGCACTTTATATCGTAATCGGGACGGCTGGTTTCATCATCCGTACCCTTTGTTTTTTCGTACTCCGCCATTTCTTCCATATAGCGCTTGGCCTTGAAAAGATTTTCACGGATGACCGCAGCGGTAGCCATACGGGTTGTGGGAGTTTCCTCCTTTTCGTGGTATACGGATTTGGGGTTTTCGCCCAGCGCCATCTTCATTGCAACGGGATTTTTAATTACACGGCGATCAATGCGTTTGCTGCCCCAGGTTTTCATGGCGATGAATGTACCGCCGATGGGGTTGGCGCTGCCCATGCCTGTGATAACCGTGCCGATACCGCCCTTTGCAGCTTCGGTAAAGCAGTAATCCATAGGATTCACTGCGTCAATTGCACGGAGCTGAGGGGTTGCAGGGTCGGTTTCTTCGTTGCCGTCGTCGCCCTCAAAGCCGTAGCCGTTGGCAAACACGCCGATATGGCAATGAGCGTCAATGAACGCAGGGTAAGCGGTAAGCCCCGATGCGTCAATGTCGCCGCTTTCCGCCTTGCGCGGCATATCGGTCATATTACCGAGATTCTTTATCTTTCCGTCTTCGGTTTCGATAAAGCCGTTTTCAATATTTTCTCCCGTTACGGGAACGATTTTTACGTTATAGATTATCATTTGATGCCTTTCAGTATCATGTCGAGAATTTCTGTTTCATCTCTGTTGGAATCAACGGAAAAGTCCGAGTGTTCAAGATAAATTTTTCTTCTTTTGTTGAACAGTTCAAGGAGCTGTTCCTTTGTGTTGTTCATTACAAGGGGGCGGTGGGTGTCGCCCTTTATACGGTCGTAGCAAAGCTCAAAATCCGCATCGAGGAATACTATCGTGCCTGCGTTTCTTGCAGTTTCGGCGGTGACGGGATTTATGATTGCTCCGCCGCCTGTGGCAACCACAGAGTTTCCGGGCATTTCACGGATATATTTCGCTTCCAGCTCACGGAAATGCGGTTCGCCGTCCTGCGCAAAGATTTCTGGGATTGTTCTGCCCTCTTTTTCTTCGATATAGGCGTCCAGGTCAACAAGGGTACAACCCAGCTTTTCCGAGAGTTTTCTGCCTGTATACGATTTTCCGCAGCCCATAAAACCGCAGAGATAGATGTTTCTCATACAAGCGCCTCCATATCGGAAATGAGCTGCTTGATGTCGCTTTCCTCAAAAACAGAGCCGTTCCAGATTTCGTGTGCGGCAACCGCCTGCAAAACCAGCATTGCCATACCGCTCATTGCCTTTATGCCGTGCTTTTCAGCGGTTTTTACAAGGAGAGTGTCACGGGGATTGTATACAACGTCGAATACGAATTTCACGTTTTCGAGCAGGTTTTCGTCACAGGGCATATTTTCAACTTTCGGGAACATTCCGATAGGAGAAGCGTTCACGATAAGGTCGAAGCAGGGCTTTTCGGAGAAATCCTCAGCGGCAATGACATTGCCGCCGATAAAGACCATCTGCACCTTTGCGTCGGGCTTCATTTTCTTTATTTCATCAATAACCACCTGTGTGGAAGCTTCGTCCTTTTTCAGCACAGCGATGGTAAGGTTGCCGCCGCTGAGTGCGGTTTCAATGGCCATCATTCTGCCTACGCCGCCGCAGCCGATAAGCAGTACCTTTGAAGCAAGGCTTGCACCCATAAGGTCAATGGACTTTGTAAAGCCCAGCACGTCGGTATTGTAGCCCACTTTTTCATCGCCGTTCTTAAGGCAGTTCACAGAGCCGTAGCGTGCTGCGCCCTCGTCAAGTCTGTCGCAGTATTTTATTATCGGCACTTTGTGGGGGATGGTGATATTGAAGCCGCCGAGAGCAGCAAGTTCACCGAACTTTGCTTCAAGCTCTTCGGGGGGGATTTCCATTTTTACGTAGTTTGCTTCCTTACCTGAAAGGCTGAAGAGTCTTTCGTGAATGTTGGGGGAAAGGGTATGACCTAAGGGGTAACCGATAATTGCGTAAGTTTTCATTCTGCCGCCTTCTTTCATTATGCGTCCATTGCCGATGCTGTAACATCGTCAAGAGTTTTCTTCACAAGACCTACAAGCGTCTTTCCGGGACCGCATTCAACAAAATTATCAAAGCCGTCGGCCTGCATAGCGGCAAGCTCGCTTGTGAAGCGTACGGGAGAGCAGATATGACGGGATAAAATATCATGGATACCGCTGAAATCGGTGAGAAGTCCGCCTGTTACGTTGGAGTAGAACTTCTTTTCGGGAACCTTGAATTCAACGCCGCTGATAAGGCCCTTGAATTCTTCTGCGGCTTCCTTCATGAATTCAGAATGGAAGGCTGCTGCAACGGCAAGAGGAATAACTCTCTTTACACCGCTTGCAGTAAGCTTTTCAGCTGCCTTTGCAATACCGTTTTCGCTGCCTGCGATAACAGTCTGCTGTTTGGAGTTGTAGTTTACGGGAGTTACATAGTCGCCGCCCTTTGTGATTTCCTCGCATACGCTTTCGATAAGAGCAACATCTGCGCTCATAACCGCAGCCATTTTGCCGCCGTTCTTAACGGCTGCCTTTTCCATGCACATTGCACGGTTCTTTATAAGCTCAAAGCCTGTTTCAAGGCTTACTGCACCGGAAACGACAAGAGCTGCATATTCGCCTAAGGAGTGACCTGCAACAGCGCCGAAGCCGTCGTTTTCAGCCATGAATTTTTCTGCGCAGAGAAGCGACATTGTGAAGATTACAGGCTGGGAAACGGCTGTTCTTGAAAGCTCTGCCATTTCAGCTGTGAACATTGTATTTTTAAGATCGAAGCCAAGTATATCGCTGCCTGCTTCAAAGATTTTTTCATATGCGGCAGGGTTTTCGTTATAGATTTTTTCTCCCATTCCCTGATACTGGGATCCCTGTCCCGAAAATAAAAGTGCTGTTGCCATAAAGTTATGTCCTTTCTGTCTGTTCATTACGCCGAAAAACGACAATCACCTCTATAATGCCCAATAAAAAAGAATTGACAAATCATATATTTATTGGTATAATATTTAGGATATTTTTGATTTACGGATATGTTTTCCGGCGGATAAATAAATTCTGTTATTTATTATATACTATTTGGTGAATAAAATCAAGGAGTAATTAAAATGCGAGGAATAAAAATTTTAGGTACAGGCGTTTATACCCCTGATGTGAAAATAACAAACGATGATCTTTCAAAGATCATGGAAACCGATAATGAGTGGATTGTTACACGTACCGGTATCAGTTCACGTAATTATTCCAAGGACAAATCCAATCACTATATGGCTACTGAGGCTGCAAAAGCAGCCCTTGAAAATTCAGGCGTCAGCGCTGAGGATGTCGACCTTATCATTGCTTCCTCCTGCACTACCGAATATTTCTATCCCAATCTTGCAAGCCTTATTCAGGGCGGTACGGGTGCAGTGAATGCAGCGGTAGTTGAGGTGAATACAGCCTGCACAGGCTTTATTTCCGCAGTGGATATTGCAAGCCGCTATCTTCAGGATGATGATTACAAAACAGTTCTTGTGGTTGCAAGTGAAAGACTTGCGCCTCACGTAGACTTTGAGGACAGAGCCTCCTGCATACTTTTCGGTGACGGCGCAGGTGCGGCGGTCATCACAAAGAGCGACAAGCCCATGTACTCATATCTCAGCGGTAAGGCTGACAGCTTTGAAGCCCTTTACCGCCACAAGAACATCAGTCATAACTGCCCTTATGTTGATGAAAAGGATGAAACCACATCAACAGCGGCATTCGATACGGACAAGAAGCTCCATTACCTCCAGATGGACGGCAAGGGCGTTTATAAGTTTGCGGTTGACGCTATGGCGACAGCAGTAGAAAAGACACTTGCAAAGGCAGGACTTGCAAAGGACGATATCGACCTTGTAATCCCCCATCAGGCAAATATAAGAATTATCCAGAGCGCTACAAAGGCTCTCGGAATTCCTCAGGAAAAGGTGTTTGTAAACATCGGCGAGCATGCAAACACTTCGAGCGCATGCATTCCTACCTGTCTTGACGACCTTAACAAGGAAGGCAGAATAAAGGACGGCATGAGAATCTGTATGGTAGGCTTCGGTGCAGGTCTTACCAGCGGTGCAATAATTTTTGAACAGTAATTTTACTGAAATAAAAAGAAATCAGGGAGAGAAACGACCCGTATAAGAAAGGACGGAACAGAATGAACACAAAAATCACAGAGCTTCTCGGAATAAAGTACCCCATTTTACAGGGCGGTATGGCGTGGATTGCTGAAAGCACTCTTGCGGCTGCTGTATCAAATGCAGGCGGCGCAGGTATCATCGCAGGCGGAAGCGCTCCTGCCGAAGTAATCAAGGAAGAGATCCGCAAGGCAAAGGCACTCACAGATAAGCCTTTCGGCGTGAACATCATGCTTATGGCTCCCAATGCCGATGACCTTGCACAGCTTGTAATCGATGAGAAGATTCCCTTTATCACAACAGGTGCCGGCAACCCCGGAAAATATATGGAAAAGTGGCTTGAAGCAGGAATCAAGGTAATCCCCGTAGTTCCCAGCGTAGCCCTTGCAAAGAGAATGGAGCGTGCAGGTGCGGCGGCTGTTATTGCCGAGGGCACAGAAAGCGGCGGACACATCGGTGAAAACACAACAATGTGTCTTGTTCCCCAGGTAGTTGACGCTGTAAACATTCCTGTTATCGCAGCAGGCGGTATTGCAGACGGAAGAGGAATTGCAGCTTCCTTCATGCTGGGCGCAGAGGGTGTTCAGGTAGGTACACGCTTCTTAGCCTGTGAAGAATGTAAGATTCATCCCACATACAAGGAGCTTGTAATTGACGCCAAGGATACAGACAGCGTTGTTACAGGCCGTTACACAGGTCATCCCTGCCGTAATGTCAAGACAAAGTTCGCAAAGCGTCTTGCAACAGGCGAAAAGGATGGTACATTGACACCCGACGAATTTGAACAGCTTACAGTAGGCGCACTCAGAAAGGCAGTTCAGGACGGTAATCTTGACGAAGGATCTTTCCTCTGCGGTGCAATTGCAGGTATGGTAAACGAAGTGAAGCCTGCAAAGGAAATTGTTGAAGAAATGTTTGCCGGAGCTGAAAAGCTTTTAAATAAATAATCAGGAAGAGAGGAAAAGAAATGACAGCAATTATTACAGGTGCTTCTCAGGGCATCGGCGAATGCATCGCAAAAAGACTGGCAAAGGACGGCTATAACGTGGCAATCAACTGCTATCCCTCCGATGGTGACAAGGAAAAGGCGGAAAAGGTAGCTGAAGAATGCCGTGCTATGGGCGTTGAAGCAGAAGTTTTCGCAGCGGATGTATCCAGGTACGACCAGTGCGAGGCGATGGTCAAGGCAATCAAGGAACGTTTCGGCGTGATTGACGCTCTTGTAAACAACGCAGGCATCACAAAGGACGGTCTTTTAGCAAGAATGAGCGAGGAACAGTATGACGCTGTTATCGCAGTAAACCAGAAATCCATTTTCAATATGATGAAGCCCGTTTGCTCCATTATGATGAAGCAGAAGCACGGCGCTATCGTCAATATGGCTTCCGTTGCAGGTCTTTACGGCAACCCCGGTCAGTTCAATTACAGCGCTTCCAAGGCTGCTATCATCGGTATGACAATGAGTGCGGCAAAGGAATTCGGCGCAAGAAATATCAGAGTAAACGCAGTTGCTCCCGGACTTATCAAGACTCCCATGACTGACGCTCTTACAGACGAACAGAAGGATAAGATTTTCGGACAGATTGCACTTAAGCGTTTCGGCGAGGTAAGCGAAATTGCTTCCACAGTTTCCTTCTTACTTTCCGAAGAAGCTTCCTATATCACAGGACAGACAATAGAAATCAGCGGCGGACTTGCAATGTAATCCGCAGTTATATAAAAAATTCCAAAGGAAAGGGAAAAATATGAGCAGAGTAGTTATTACGGGCTTAGGCGTAGTAAGCCCTATCGGTAATACAGTTGAAGAATTCTGGGAAAATATCAAGGCAAACAAGCATGGCTTTGCCCTTGAAGAATGGTTTCCCGGACAGACAGAAGAAAAGAATGTTACCGCAAAGGTAAGAAATTTTGATGTAAGCGAATATGTGGACAAGAAGGCTGCACGCCGTATGGATACACTCACACAGTATGCGGTTTATGCCTCCAAGAAGGCTCTTGAGGATGCAGGCAGTGATTTCTCCGACCTTGACCCTTACCGCTGCGGCGTTATCATCGGTTCAGGTATCGGCGGTATCCTTACAACAGAAGAACAGATCTTAACATATCACAACAAGTCCAACAGCCGTGTTTCCGTATTCACAATTCCTATGATGATCGGTAATATGGCAGCAGGTACAGTTGCAATCCAGACAAAGTTCAAGGGTGCGAACTACTGTACAGTTTCCGCTTGTGCTTCCGCAACACACGCTATCGGTGAAGCATTCCACGCGATCAAGAACGGTTATCTTGACTGTGCAATCGCAGGCGGCGCTGAAGCTTGTCAGTTAGGCTTCGCAATGGCAGGCTTCAACAATATGCACGCCGTTACAAGAAGCCAGGACCCCGACAGAGCGTCCATTCCTTTCGATAAGGACCGTTCAGGCTTTGTTCTCGGCGACGGTGCAGGTATTGTGATTCTTGAAGAATATGAACACGCAAAGGCAAGAGGCGCTAAGATCTATGCTGAAATCGCAGGCTACGGCGCTACATGCGACGCGTATCATGAAACAAGTCCCGACCCCGAAGGCTACGGCGGTGCAAAGGCTATGGAGCTTGCAGTAAAGGAAGCAGGCGTTCCCTTTGAAACAATCAATTACTGCAACGCACACGGTACATCCACACCTATCAACGACAGAACAGAAACAAATGCTCTCAAGATTACCTTCGGTGAGCATGCAAAGAATATGGTTATCAACTCCACAAAGTCCATGACAGGTCACCTTCTCGGTGCGGCAGGCGGTGTTGAAGCGGTTGCGACAGCACTCCAGATGCAGAACAGCCTTGTTCACACTACTGTGGGCTTACAGGAATGCGATGATGACTGCGACCTTGATTACTGCAAGGGTGCAAACAGAGAGATGAAGATTACAGGCGCAATCAGCAACTCTCTCGGTTTCGGCGGTCATAACGCCACTATCTGCTTAATTCCCGTAAATGACTGAGAATGACAGAAAGGAACACTTCTATGGATACAATCAAGACAGTTAAAGAGCTTGCTGAGATCATGAAGGAAAACGGACTCAGCTACTTAAAATACAAGGGCGATGATTTTGAGGTTGAAATGGGCGAAAAGAAGCCCCAGATGCCTCCTATGCCCCCTATGATGCCTCCTGTTGCTGCTCCCGCTGCACCTATGGCTATGGCAGTTGCTACTGCTCCCGGTGCTGAAGCTGCCGCACAGGTATCTCCTGCGGCAGGCAATATTATGAAGGCTCCTATCGTAGGTACTTTCTATGCGGCTCCCGCACCCGGAAAGGCTCCTTTTGTAACAGTAGGTTCTACTGTAAGCAAGGGCGATGTGCTTTTCATTATCGAAAGCATGAAGGTTATGAACGAGGTTACAAGCGAATTTGACGGTAAGGTTACCGAAATCCTTGTAAAGGACGGCGACGCAGTAGAATATGACCAGCCCGTTCTCCGCATTGAATAATCAGGGAGAAGCTGAAAGGAAAGAAAATATGAAGATGAATATTGAAGAGATAAAGGAAATTATACCCCATCGTGACCCGTTTTTACTTATTGATGAAATCGAAGAAATCGAAGAAGGCAAGAGAGTTGTTGCGTTAAAGCACATCAAGGCTGACGATTTCTGGTTCAAGGGTCATTTCCCCGAATATCCCGTAGTTCCCGGTGTGCTCATTCTTGAAATGATGGCGCAGGCAGGCGCTGTTTCTATGCTTATGATGCCTGAAAACAAGGGCAAGATCGGCTTTTTCGGCGGCGTAAAGGAAGCAAAGTTCCGCAGACAGGTAGTTCCCGGTGACACTCTTCGCCTTGAGGTTGAAATCATCAAGGTAAAGGGTCCCGTAGGCGTAGGCAAGGGCGTTGCGACAGTAAACGGAGAAAAGGCTTGTACCGCTGAAATCTCCTTCGCAATCAAGTAAGGAAAGGATTTTACCTGATGTTTGATAAAATTCTTATTGCTAACAGGGGCGAAATTGCAATCCGCATCATAAGAGCCTGCCGTGAGCTGGGAATCGGCACAGTAGCCGTTTATTCCACAGCTGACAAGAGCGCTCTTCACGCACAGATTGCCGATGAGGCTATCTGTATCGGCGGACCCCGCAGCTCCGACAGCTATTTAAATACAAAGGCTCTGATTGCGGCCTGTGAAATCACAGGCGCAAAGGCTATCCACCCCGGCTTCGGCTTTTTATCCGAGGACAGCAGCTTTGTAAAGCTCTGCGACAAGTGCGGTATCAAGTGGATAGGCCCCAATGCAGCGGCAATGGAGGCTATGGGTAACAAGGCAAACGCCAAGGGCGCTATGATTGAAGCGGGCGTGCCTGTTGTAACAGGCTCCGACGGCGTTGTGGAAAGCCTTGAGGACGCAAAGAAAATTTCTGCGGAAATAGGCTACCCCGTGCTTGTAAAGGCAAGTGCAGGCGGCGGCGGACGCGGTATCAGACGTGCCGACAGCGAGGAGGAGCTTGAAGAGGCTCTCAGCGCTGCAAAGCAGGAGGCAATCCAGTTCTTCGGCAACGGCGACGTTTATATTGAAAAGTTTATCGTAAATCCCAGACACGTGGAAATCCAGATTATCGCTGACGAACACGGCAATGCCGTTCATCTGGGCGAGCGTGACTGTTCCTGCCAGAGAAGAAACCAGAAGGTGCTTGAGGAAAGCCCCAGCCCGATTATGACTCCCGAACTCAGAGGAAAAATGGGTCAGGCGGCTCTTCGTGCAGCAAAGGTTTACGGCTATTACAATGCAGGTACGGTAGAATTCCTTGTGGACAAGGACAAGAATTTCTATTTCATGGAAATGAATGCACGTATCCAGGTTGAACATCCTGTAACGGAAATGGTAACAGGTGTGGATTTAATCAAGGAACAGATACGCATAGCCATGGGACTTCCTCTTTCCTTCAGACAGGAGGATATAGAGCTTACAGGTCATGTTATCGAATGCCGTATCAATGCGGAAGACCCCAGGCAGAACTTCCGCCCCTGCCCCGGAAAGATTCAGTCAATCCATATGCCCGGCGGCTTCGGCGTGCGTATTGATACAGCGGTTTATCAGGGCTATCAGATTCCGCCTTATTATGACAGCATGATTGCAAAGCTCATAGTAAAGGGCAGAAACCGTGAAGAGGCAATCACAAAGATGAAGGTTGCACTTTCGGAAATGCTAATCGAGGGCATTCAGACAAACATAGATTTCCAGCTCAATCTCCTTCGTGACAAGGAATTTGAAAGCGGAGACTTCGACATCGGATTCCTTAACCGTAAGGATTTAACATAAGATTTTTCAGGAGGCAAAATGGCACTTGAAGATTTATTCAAAGTTGTAAAGGACCGTTTCAAAGAGGATAAGAAGCCTGAAAAGAAAGAGGAAGGAATAGAAATTCCCAAAAACCTGCTTTTCAAGTGTCCCAGATGCGGTACAGTGGTTTACAGCGAAGAGTTTGAAAAAAATAAAAAGGTATGTCCGTCCTGCAATTATCACGCCCGTATCAATCACCGTGACCGTCTTGAAATCACAGTTGACAAGGGCAGCTTCGAGGAATTCGACGCAGGTATGACATCGCTTAACCCCATAGATTTCCCTGATTATGAGGAAAAGATTGCCGAACTTCAGGAAAAGTGCGGTATGAAGGAGGCCGTTGTTACAGGCCTTTGCACAATCCGTGGCTACAAGGCGGTTATCGGTATCATGGACAGCAGCTTCATGATGGCAAGTATGGGCAGCGTTGTGGGCGAAAAGATTACCCGTGCCTTTGAATACGGTACAAAGCATAAGCTCCCTGTAATCATGTTCACAGCTTCAGGCGGCGCACGTATGCAGGAGGGTATCATCTCCCTTATGCAGATGGCAAAGACCTCTGGTGCGATTGCAAAGCACAACGAGGCAGGCCAGCTCTACATCACCGTTATGACTGACCCTACAACAGGCGGTGTTACAGCTTCTTTTGCGAGCCTCGGCGATGTTATCATTGCTGAACCCAAGGTGCTTATCGGCTTTGCGGGCAGACGTGTAATCCAGGGTACAATCCGTCAGCAGCTTCCCGACGATTTCCAGTCGGCGGAATTCATGCTGGAAAACGGTTTTGTGGATATGATTGTTGAGCGTAAGCAGATGCGTTCCACACTTTCAAGACTTTTAAAGATGCACAATTATAAAAAGACGGAAACACTTCCGGGAAAGGACAGCTGAAATGAATACTCTTACAGCAACAGAGCGCCTGGAAACTATCCGTCATAAGAACCGTCCCACAGTAATGGACTATATTCCCGCAATTTTCACGGATTTCATGGAGATGCACGGTGACAGACATTACAGTGATGATAATGCAATCATAGGCGGTATTGCAGAGCTTGCAGGCGTTCCTGTAACGGTTATTGCACAGGTAAAGGGCAGAAATCTTGACGAAAACAAGAAGTCAAACTTTTCCATGCCTCACCCCGAAGGATACAGAAAGGCCTTAAGACTTGTAAAGCAGGCTGAAAAATTCCACAGACCCGTTATCTGTCTTGTTGACACTCCCGGTGCTTTCTGCGGAATCGAAGCTGAAAAGCGTGGACAGGGCGAAGCAATTGCACGTAACCTTATGGAATTCATGCTTGTGAAAACTCCCATAATTTCCGTGGTTTTAGGCGAAGGCGGAAGCGGCGGTGCACTTGCTCTTGCGGTATGCGACGAGCTTGCAATGCTTGAAAATGCGCTTTATTCCGTAATTTCTCCCCGTGGCTTTGCTTCTATTCTCTGGAAGGACGCAAGCAGGGAAATGGAAGCGGCTGAGCTTATGAAGATTACCGCAGAAGACCTTGTGAAATTCGGTGTATGTGAAAAAATCATCGAAGAACCCACAGGCGGCGCACATACCGATATGGAATATACAGCAATGAATATTTCCGATTATCTGAAAGACGCTCTGGCACGTATCACACAATACGACACCGATACTCTTTTAGAGAAAAGATACGAAAAATTCCGCAAAATCGGCATGTTTAACGAATAAGCAAAATGCACAAAAAAGTTCAAAACTTTTGTAAAATATATATCAAAAGTTAAAAAAATAAAAAAATGGTAAAAATTTAAGAAAAGCTATTGATTTTTTAAATAGTATCATTTATAATGGTAAAAGTTGATACAGTTTAACTGTGCTATTATTTAATTAAAAATATTTTTTGGAGGACAAGAAAATGATTTTTGAAAAAGTAAAGAGCATTATCGTAGACCAGCTTGACGTTGATGAAGACAAGGTAACAATGAACGCTAATATCCAGGATGATCTCGGCGCAGACTCCCTTGATATCGTTGACCTCGTAATGAGCTTCGAAGACGAATTCGATATGGAAATTCCTGACGATCAGGTTGAAAACATCAAGACAGTTGGCGACGTAGTTAAGTACGTTGAAGAAAATACAGAAGCGTAAGCTTTTATAAAAACCGCCGTACCATAGGTACGGCGGTTTTTGTTATGTCATATACAATAAAAACGGCGGTATCGCACAACCTGCGACACCGCCGTTAATCTTATCTGCTAATTAAATCCGACCTTGTAAAAGGCGTAACCGCCGGCCATAGTTACGGATTAAAGACCGCAGAGTTCCTTTGTATCTCTTGCAATAAGAAGCTCTTCGTTTGTGGGAACAACCCAGACCTGTGTCTTGGAGTCGTCTGTGGAAATCTTAACGAATTCGCCTCTTGTCTTGGAGTTGAGTTCCTTATCGAGCTTGATGCCGAAGTATTCCATGCCTTCGCAAGCACCTGCACGTACAGCGTCAGCGTTTTCACCGATACCGCCTGTGAAGATAACTGCGTCAAGACCGCCCATAGCTGCTGTGTAGGAGCCGATGTACTTCTTGATTTCGTAGTTGAGCATTTCGCCTACGATCTGAGCCTGCTTGTTGCCTTCCTTTGCAGCAGCTTCAATATCTCTGTTGTCGCTGGAGATGCCGCTGATGCCGAGGAAGCCGGACTTCTTGTTGAGGTAGTTGCTCATTTCGTCAGGGGAAAGACCGAGCTTCTTAGCTACGAATGTAACTGCGGAAGCGTCAACACAACCGGAACGTGTGCCCATGATAACACCGTCAAGGGGAGTGAAGCCCATGGATGTATCAACAGACTTACCGCCGTCAACAGCTGTGATGGAGGAGCCGTTACCGAGGTGGCAGGAAACGATCTTGAGGTCCTTGATATCCTTGCCGAGCTTTTCAGCAAGAGCTGCTGTTACGAAACGGTGGGATGTACCGTGGAAGCCGTACTTTCTTACGTGGTACTTTTCATAGCATTCATAGGGCATACCGAACATGAAAGCCTTTTCGGGCATTGTCTGGTGGAATGCTGTATCGAAAACTACTGCCTGAGGAACTGTTTCGGGAATAACCTTCTTACAAGCCCATAAAGCGAGTGCGTGGGGGTGGTTATGTACAGGAGCAAGCTCTGCAAGATCGTCGATCTTCTGGATAACTTCGTCTGTAACAAGAGTTGTCTTGTTGAAAACTTCAGCGCCCTGCACGATTCTGTGACCTACTGCGGAGATTTCGTCCATGCTCTTGATAACAGCTGCGTTGCCTGTTGTGAGAACTTCAACAACCTTTTCAAAGGCTTCTGTGTGAGTGGGGAATGTGCAGTCAGATTCATAAACTCTGCCATCGAAAGCAGTGTGCTTGATGTGACCGTCAATACCGATTCTTTCGCAGTTACCCTTTGCGATAACCTTTTCATCTGTCATTTCGATGAGTTGGTACTTAAGGGAAGAACTACCTGCGTTTACAACTAAAATTTTCATGGTTATAATTCCTTTCATAAAATAAATAATCATACCTGTTAATTTTATACCAAATTGAGAGAAAAATCAAGTCTTTTAGGAAAATTTGTGGAAATAATACGGTTAATTTTGAAATTGCCTTGCAAATTGCGGAAATATATGCTATAATTCAAGATGCGACACAACTGAATAAGAACAATTGTTAAAGTGTACACTTTTACTATATGGTAAAAGTGCATGCTCTTTTTTCGTATGCTTTAATAGTTGTTCGAAAGTTGTGTCGCAGCAATCGGAGCGGTGCATTTTTCGGGTGCGTAGCTTCGGCTGCGCACTTTTTTGATTTATAAAGCATATGGAGGACGAAAAAATGGCAAAAATGAAAGTTACGTACGAAAATATCACGCCTTTGATGAGCAAGGTGAACAAAAGAAGAATTGCAGTTTCATTTCTGAGTTGGATTTTGCAGATTATAATTGCAATTGCTTTTGTGGTATCGTTTCCGCCTGGAGGTTTTTTTGAAATTATAGGAGCGTTTTTAGGCTCTCTTTTTCTTGCGTGGTATATAGTCGGAATGCTTCCTGGACTTTTTCATATAGACAGTCTTTATGGCAGCATTAAACCTCTTTTATTTATCCCGATTATCGGTTGGTTTATATGGTTTATGATTGTCTGCTTTGCGGCGATTGTTATTGGTATGGGTGTAATGATAGCCAATATATTCAAGCTGATTTTCAAGAAACCGCTTATTTACTTTTTTGAAGTTGATTATTTTATAAAAAAAGAAGCAGCACAGAATATAGATGCAGCTGTAACAGAGGCTGCTTATAACAACGTTATGGGGCAGCAGAATGTTCAGAACAACAATTCTGCCGAAAGCCTTGCAAAACTCAAGGAAATGCTTGATAACGGTCTTATAACAGAAGACGAATATGATGTAAAGAAGGCTGAAATCCTCAGCAGAATGTAAATATATTGCAGGGGCGGGTGCTACCCGCCCGTTTTATTTTCGGGCGGAAAATTCCGCCCTTTTTATATTGCCAACTCCCGTTTTTTCTGATATAATAATAAAAAACACACGGAGGTGCGTATGAAAACCTGCGGAATTATTGCCGAATACAACCCCTTTCACAACGGGCATAAATACCAGATAGAAGAAACAAAGAAGCGATATGGCGCTACCCATATAGTTGCTGTAATGAGCGGTAATTTCACCCAGCGTGGGGATGTTGCCGTATATGATAAATATAAGCGTGCGGAAATCGCTTTGCAGAGCGGCGTTGACCTTGTAATCGAGCTGCCTGTGGCGTACGCTCTCGCCAGTGCGGAGCAGTTCGCCCTCGGTGCGGTTTCGCTTCTGCACTCTCTCGGCTGTGTGGATATGCTCAGCTTCGGCAGTGAGTGCGGAGATATAGAGCTGCTTCACGAAACGGCAGGTGCGGTTGTCTATGCGCAGAACCATGACGATTTCTTCCGCTATATGAGAAACGGCGATACACTGCCTGTGGCACTTCAGAAAACAATTGAAACCTATTATGAAGATGATATCATAAAGACTCTTACCGAGCCGAACAACACCCTTGCAGTCGAATATTTAAAGGCAATGGACGAGCTGGGCTGTAGTTTTACGCCTGTGACAATCGGCAGAACAGGTGCAGAGCATGACAGCGACGTGGTTTCGGAAAATATCGCTTCCGCTTCAAAAATCAGAAAGCTGATTCTATCGGGTGATGACGCTTCCGCTTTTGTACCTGTGCTTCCCGAAGCGGATACTGCCGATATAAGACGGCTTGAAACGGCAATCCTTGCAAAACTGCGTACCATGAGCTGTAAGGAAATCGAGAAAGCTCCCAATGTGCTTATGGGGCTTGAAAACCGCATATACAAGGCGGCAAGAGTGTCGTCAAACCTTGCGGAATTATATATGCTTATCAAGACAAAGCGCTATACAATGGCTCGTATACGCAGAATCGTGCTTGCCTGCTTTTTAGGAATAAAGAAAGCTGACCTTAAAGCAAGCCCCTCGTATGTGCATATTCTGGGCATGAACGCAAAGGGCAGGGAAATTCTTTCGGCAGCGGATTGCAAACTGCCTATGGATACATCCCTCAAGAATCTTGCTGCTCAGGGCGACAAGCAGAAGCGCCAGGCGGCTCTTGAGGAATCGGCAGGCAATATGTATGCGCTTGCATTTGAAAAGAACAGGCCCTGCGGACTGGACTACACGACAAAGCCGGTGATTTTACCGTAACGTAGGGGCGGATATTATCCGCCCGTAATAAAAATGAAAGGATATATTATATGAGCATCAGATTTACAGAAGAAAGCTACAAGAATTTCGGCAGGTGCATAGTCATGGACAACGGGATATGCACTCTTAAAATTACGGTTGATGTAGGTCCCCGTGTGATTTATTATGCCATGAACGGCATGGAAAACATGCTGAAGGAGGATATAAACCGTGATACCGTCCGTGACAGCGAGGATATACATGAATTCTTTGATACAACCGAAAACTGGTATATCTACGGCGGTCACCGCTTATGGACAAGCCCCGAAGCGTGGCCTCAGAGCTACACCCCCGACAACAGCCCTGTTGACTATAAAATCGAGGGCAATACCGTAACTCTCACCCCTGAGCCACGCACAAAGGTGGGCGAGCAGCACGTTATGACGGTTACACTGGATGAAAACAGCACTCTCGTTACTATCGGGCATAAGGTTATCAATATTTCCGATAAGGAGCTTACATTAGCGCCCTGGTGTCTTACGGTTGCGGACAAGGGCGGCGTTGAGATTATCCCGCAGTGTAAGAAAAAGACAGGTCTTTTATCAAACCGCAGGCTTGTAATCTGGGAATACACCGATATTCAGGACGAACGCTTCTATGTAAGCGACGACTATATTACCCTCAGACAGACCGACAAGAACCGTTCCTTTAAAGTAGGTATGAACAACGAAGACGGCTGGTGTGGGTATCTGAACAAGGGTCAGCTTTTCAGAAAGCTGTTTGATTTTGATGAAAATGCAGAATATCCCGATTACGGCTGTAATTACGAAACCTTTACCGATCCTTTTATTATGGAAATCGAAACCCTTGGCGCACTGCGTACATTAAAGCCGGGCGAATGCTCCGATTATGAGGAAAGATGGGATCTGAAAGTGTGTGATGACACCTTTGATCCGCGCGACAATGCTGATATTGACAGATTTGTAAAGGAGAATATGTAAACATACGGTTGCGTTTTCAGGAAAAACAGAACTTTTTAATTGGTGGAGTACTGCGAAGCAGAGTGTTATAATTTACTTATAATACTGAAAGGCGGTAAAAATATGAGTTTTGGTCAGAATCTGCAGTTTTTAAGAAAAATGAGAAACGGAATGACGCAGGAGGAGCTTGCCGAAAGGATGAATGTCAGCAGACAGACTGTGTCCAAGTGGGAGCTTGATTCCGCATATCCCGAAATTGAAAAGATAATTGACTTGTGCAATCTTTTTTCCTGCTCTATGGATCAGCTGATAAGAGAAGATATGAATGTCATCAATGAGGCTTATTCCGATATACGCTGTGAATGGGTGGAGGCTTTCAGCTATATCCGCTATGCAGTTATCAGCACCGAGCCTGAAAATGATGCAAAGAATCATGTAATCGGCTGGGCGGAAAATCTGAAAGTAGAAAATCCGCAGATTATAGGCTGGGATTTTCCTGTGCTGTCACAGGAACAGATAAATGTCTACAATATGCATGGATATGCTGCGGCACTTATTCTTGAAGATGGCAAGGAATACAGCCTGCCTGAAAATGCGGAGGTTCTCAGTCAGAAAAGGCAGAGATATGCTGCCATTACTATCAGGGCCCCTTTTAAAGCTCCGTTCTATATTATCCCCAATGCATACAAGACTCTTATTTCCTATATTGACGCAAACGGTATTCCACATAAGGACAGCAGGGATATAATCTGCTGCTTTGAAAAGGAATACAAGCTTGACGGTACAGATTATATGGATGTCTATATAGCAATAGAGTAAAATTTAAGCGGCGCGCTTAATGCGTCCGCCATATAGAAGTTTTTAACCCCGCCGTTTTGCAACTGCGGGGTTAGCTGTTTCTTATAAAAGGCGGGAACTGCCCAAAGGGGTTCCCTTTAGTACGGGTGCGGTACAGCAGTATTGTATATCCTGCCGTTTTTCCTGTTCTGATAAAGCAGAATATTTTAAAAGGCAGGAACTGCCCAAGGCGGCACGCCTTGGCACGCCGCTTTTTATTTATTCTTCTTCGTTCAGAATATCAATGACCTCGTCAGGCTTTTCTACAAAGCACAGACCCTCGTTCATCATAATGATAAGCACCTTTTCGCCTTTTTTTATATCGGTTTCGTTTTCCGAAAGTGCAGGGCGAGTGTATCTGCGGTTTTTGTAAAGAAATTCAATTTCCCCGTAGCCGTCGCCGTCAATATCCTCTGTGCAGGTGGCTTCGGTACCGCTTAAATCCTCCTCTTTAGGAATGGGTCTGCTTCTGATTTTCCGAAGTATACGGACAACAGCAAAATTCATGAACATACCGCACATTACGCTGACGGGAAAGCTTATGAGAGCGTTCACCTGAAGCAGGGACATCAGGATTCCCGATACGCCCAGTGCCATGAAGAACAGGCAAAGCAGGGTAATGTTGTGAGGAATGAAATCCTCGGTGGGAATAATTCTGCCTTTTATATTATGAAGCCGTGATTCCATTCCGAAGGAACGGATTTTTTCCATATAACGGAGAATAATATCAATTGTAAAGGCAACCGCAGAAACTATGGTTACCATAACGTAAAAAATCATCAGTTCTTGTTATCCTGAGTAATGATTTCAAACTGCACCGTGCCCACTCTGAAATCTTCCAGTGATTTTACGGTAATAATGAAATCGTCTGTTCTGATTGAGTCGTTTTCTTCGGGGATTCTTCCGAAAAGCTCGAAAAGCCATCCGCCTACGGTATTGCTTTCGGTGTCGATGCGGAAATCCATAGCTCTTGCTTCAAAGAAACGGTTGAAGTCGTTCTGCGAAACCTCGCCGCTTGTTTCAAAAACGGTTTCGGAAATGAATTTTACGGGAGCTGTGATTTCATCGCTTTCGTCCCAGATTTCGCCTACAAGCTCTTCGATTATATCTTCAAGGGTAACGATACCTTCAGTACCGCCGTACTGGTCAACAACAACCGCAAGATGAAGCTTGTTCTTCTGCATCTGCTTCAGTACGTCGGAAATCTTCATAAGATTAGGGATATGAAGTGTATCCTGCATTATATCGCTGATTGTAAAGCTTTCGCCACGTACGATCTTTTCAAAGAAATCATGCTGTGTGATTACGCCCACAATGTGGTCCACAGTCTTTTCATATACGGGAAGACGTGAGTACTGTTCCTTTATAAAGAGATCCTTTACCTTTTCTGTATCGGAGTTTATTTCAACCGCAACAATGTTGACTCTGGGGGTGATGACTTCGGAAACAATTGTTTCATCAAATTCCAGAGCGCTTCTTACAAGGCTGCCTTCCTGCTCTTCGAGAACGCCCTCGTCTTCGATTTCGTCAATAATGCTGATAAGCTCCTGCTCGGTCATGCTTACTTCCTTATTCTTGCTTGCGAAGAGCTTGTTTGCGCCCTTCTGGAGCAGTATGAATACTGCTGAAAGGGGAGTGAATACCGTCATAAGGAATGACATTATTCCGCTGATTCCGCAGGCAAAGCTTTCTGCGTGGGATTTCGCAAGGGTTTTCGGAAGGATTTCGCCGAAAATAAGTACAACGATTGTAACAACTACGGTAGAAGCCACAGAGCCTTTGTCTGCATCCTTGAGAAGGTCAATAAACAGAACCGTAGCAAGTGAAGATGTAAGGATATTTACAATATTGTTGCCGATTAGGATTGTTGTAAGGGTTTTGTCGTATTTTTCAATTATTTTTAGGGCACGGGCTGCGGATTTCTTTCCGTTTTCAGCCTTGCTTCTGAGCCTTATCTTGTTTGCGCTGGTGTAAGCTGTTTCCGATGCCGAGAAGAATGCGGAAAAGACAATCATAAAAAAGATAATTACAAGCGTCCCTATGTGTTGGTCCATGATGAAATTTTTGTCCTTTCGTAATTAAAAAAATATTTATTGCTTCTGCAATATTCTATATTATCTCACATTTCCGCTTTTATGTCAAGTAAACTGCAAATCCTTTGCCGAAAATTTACAAACCCCCTTGACAATAATTGAAAACGTGATATAATATGTTTAGCACTCTTAATAAGAGAGTGCTAAAACTGCAATACTACAAAAGAAAGGTCTTGATGTAAAATGGCAAAAAAGCAGTTCAAGGCAGAGTCCAAGCGACTTCTGGATATGATGATAAACTCCATATACACACATAAGGAGATTTTTTTACGTGAGCTTATTTCCAATGCGAGCGACGCTATGGATAAGCTTTATTTCAAGTCTATGCAGGAAAATCTCGGTATCACACGTGATAACCTTGAAATTTTCCTTACTGTTGACCGTGAAAACCGTGTTATCACAATTAAGGATAACGGTATCGGTATGAATAAGGAAGAGCTTGAAAACAATCTGGGTGTCATTGCGCAGTCCGGTTCTTTCAAGTTCAAGCAGGAAAACACAGATACAGACAAGGACGAGGTTGATGTAATCGGTCAGTTCGGTGTAGGCTTCTATTCCGCATTCATGGTTGCCAAAAAGGTTGTTGTGGAAACAAAGAAGTATGGCGAAGAAACCGCATACCGCTGGGAATCCGAAGGCGTTGACGGCTATACCGTAAAGGAAACCGAAAAGGACGATTACGGCACACTTATTACTCTTTATATCAAGGATAACACCGAGGAAGAGGATTACGACGACTTTACAATGGAATACAAAATCAGAGGTCTTGTATCCAAGTATTCCGACTACATCCGCTATCCTATCAAGATGAATGTTTCACATTCCCACCTTAAAGAAGGTACAGAGGACGAGTATGAAACTCATACCCACCTTGAAACCCTCAACAGCATGGTGCCTATCTGGAAGAAGAACAAGAGCGAGCTTACAGACGAGCAGTACAACGAATTCTACAAGGAAAAATTCATGGATTTTGCTGACCCTGCAATCCGCATTCATTCCAGAACTGAGGGTACAGCTACCTACAACGCACTTTTGTTTATTCCTTCCCGTGCGCCTTTTGACTACTATTCAAAGGAATACGAAAAGGGCTTACAGCTTTATTCCAGCGGCGTTCTTATTATGGACAAGTGCTCCGATCTGCTTCCTGACTATTTCAGCTTTGTAAAGGGTCTTGTTGACAGTGAGGACTTATCCCTCAACATCTCCCGTGAAATGCTCCAGCACGACAGACAGCTGAAGCTCATCGCCAAGAGCATTGAAAGAACAATCAGAAACGAACTTAAAAAGACTCTTACCAATGACCGTGAAAAGTACGAGGCATTCTGGAAGAATTTCGGCTTACAGATAAAGTACGGTCTTTACAATAACTACGGAATGGACAAGGAAAATCTCAAGGATTTACTCCTGTTCTATTCCTCCGCAGAAAAGAAGCTTACAACCCTTTCCGAATACGTAACACGTATGAAGGAAGGTCAGGAAATCATCTATTTCGCAAGCGGCGAAAGCGTTGCGAAGATTGACTCTCTTCCCCAGACAGAAATGCTCAAGGAAAAGGGCTACGAAATCCTTTATCTTACCGATAATGTTGACGAATTCGCCCTCCAGATGCTTGTGGAATATGAGGGTAAGGAATTCAAGTCGGTACAGTCCAGCGACGTAGACTTTGAAACAGAAGAGGAAAAGGCAAAGAAGAAGGAAACCCTCGAACAGAACCGTGATATGCTTGAGGAAATGAAGAAGGCTCTCGGCGATAAGGTTGCCGATGTACGTATTTCCGCAAGACTGCGTTCACACCCTGTATGCCTTACCAGCGACGGTGCATTCTCCCTCGAAATGGAAAAGATTTTAGGCAGTATGCCCGATGCGGGACAGAACAAGCCCAAGGCAGACAAGGTTCTCGAAATCAACGCAAACCACGCTATTTTTGAAAAGCTCCGCTTCCTTTGCGATAACGACAAGGAAAAGCTTGCGGTATATGCGGATATTCTCTTTACTCAGGCTATGCTTATTGAGGGTATGGCAATCGAAGACCCCGTTGATTACTGCAATAAGGTCTGCGGACTGATGTAATTTCAGTGAAAAATGAATAGTGAACAGTGAATAGTTGAGGAGTCGGCTTTTGCCGACAGGTTTTAAATATACGCCCTGAGGGCATTCCTTAACCTTTCACTTTTCACTGCAATTTTTTATTAAAAAATTTCTGAAAAACTATTGACAACCCATATTTTATATGTTATAATAATCAAGCTGTTCTAAAGACAGCAGGTTGCGTTACGCACTAACGGTTTATACCGCCTGCCGAGGAATGGGAAGATATGAAACTATCGTCCTGCCGTCTTTAGCGGCGGGATTTTTTATATTTCCTGCTTATGTAACAGCAAAAATTTACAAGGAGGAAAATTCATGGCAAGCGAGAAGATTTTACAGGCTAAACAGCAGTACGTTGACGAACTCGCAGCAAAGCTTGAAAAGGCTGCTGGCGGTGTTATCGTTGACTACCGTGGAATCACAGTTGCTGATGATACCGTACTTCGTAAGGAGCTCAGAGAAGCAGGTGTTGAATACTTTGTAGTTAAGAACACACTCTTAAAGAGAGCTGCTGAAAAGGTTGGTATCGCAGGTCTTGACGAGCATCTCGAAGGCACAACAGCTATCGCTCTTCACGAAGAAGACATCATTGCTGGTCCTAAGATTCTCTTCAAGCAGGTAGAAAAGTCCAAGGGTGCTTTTTCCGTTAAGGTAGGCTTCATCGGTAAGGATGCAATCACAGCTTCCGAAGTTGAAGAATACGCAAAGCTCCCCAGCAAGGAAACTCTTGTTTCCAAGCTTCTCTTCATGCTTCAGTCTCCTATGCAGAGACTTGCAATCGCAGCAAGCGAAATTGCAAAGAAGCAGGAAAACGGCGAAGTTGCTTAATTTATGCAACGAGGCAGCATAGTGCTGCTTAAACAATCAACAAAATTATTAATTATGGAGGAACATTAAAATGGCTTCAGAAAAGGTTTTAGCTTTAGTAGAAAGCGTTAAGGAATTAACAGTATTAGAACTCAACGATTTAGTAAAGGCATTAGAAGAAGAATTCGGCGTATCCGCTGCTGCTATGGTAGCTGCTGGTCCTGCTGCTGGCGGTGCTGCTGCTGGTGCTGCTGAAGAAAAGACAGAATTCGACGTAATTCTTGCTTCCTTCGGCGAAAAGAAGATGGACGTTATCAAGGCAGTTAAGGATATCTGCGGTCTTGGTCTTAAGGAATCCAAGGAACTCGTTGAAGCAGCTCCTAAGGCTCTTAAGGAAGGCGTTGCTAAGGCAGAAGCTGAAGAAATCAAGGCTAAGCTCGAAGCAGCTGGCGCTACTGTTGAACTCAAGTAAGTTTACTTATTCAGCCGAATCAAAGGCGGTACGTTTGTACCGCCTTTTTGTTTTGCCTGTAAAATGGCAAGAACTATAAATATCAGACGCAGGCACCGGGACAGGCAGGCGCAGGAACCGGCACAGGCGCCTCGCCTTTGGTTATGCTGTAAAGCAAGGGGTTTTATCCTGCCGTTGTACATGCTCTGATAAAGCTGAATATTGAAAAAGGCAGGAAGTGGGACAGGCGCCTCGCCTGATTTGTGTAAATAGTGCATTATATTATGCCTTATTTGTCATAAATATCTAAATATCGGCAAAACTATGGTATTTCTATTGACAAAAATATGTAAAAAGGTTATAATTAACATGTATAGTTATACTTTGTATCAAGGAAAGATACATATTCAATAATCAAGACAAGTGAGGTCTCAAAATGTTTGTATCTATTGATAAGGATAAATGCGTAGGCTGTAACGCCTGCATAAGAGCCTGTCCTATAAAGGAAGCCAACGAAGCGCATCTTGCAGAGGACGGCATGCATTCAATTGTAAATATCAATAAGGATAAATGTATCAGCTGCGGTGAATGTGTCAAGAAGTGTGAACACGGTGCACGTGTATACGAGGATGATACTGACAGATTCTTCGGTGCGCTCAAGGGCAGAGTAAACATTACTGTTATTGTTGCGCCCGCTTTCCGTCTTACCGAGCCTGATGCTGACGCCATGCTTGCATTCCTGCGTGATGAGCTTAATGTAAAGCTTATTTATGATGTATCTTTCGGCGCAGATATCTGTACATACATGCATTTAAAGGCAGTAAAGGAAAAGGTAGTAAGAAAGATTGTATCACAGCCCTGCGCTGCTACCACTGAATATATCCTCAAGCATCGCCACGATATGATTCAGTCCCTTTCTCCCGTTCATTCTCCTATATCATGTACAGCTGTTTATCTGCGTAAGTATATGAATATTACAAACGATATTGCTTGTATTTCTCCTTGTATTGCCAAGAAGTTCGAGTTCAACGAAACAGGACTTGTTCAGTACAATGTTACTTTCAAGCGCTTTGCTGAATACATCCGCAAGCATTATCCCCATTTTGACAAGGAAGCTACTTTCAGGTTTGATAACCCTGACTGCTACTGTGGTAAGATTTATCCCAAGCCCGGCGGTCTTAAGGAATGTCTTCTTCACGCAGAGCCTTCTCTTACTGTAAGAAACTGTGAAGGTGTTTCACATGTATACGACGCACTGGATTATTATTACTACAATGCCAAGGAAAACGAAAGACCTGCGGTATTTGATATACTCAGCTGCGCCAACGGCTGTATTTCCGGTCCCGGAACAAACTTTGAAGAAGCCGATATGTTCCGTTATCTTTCCGCTGCCGACAGACTTTCCGCAGAAAGCTTTGAAGCACGTGAAGGTCAGACTGCAAAGAGTTTCAACAAGACAATAGACAAGCAGTTTGATTTATTTGACAAGAAGCTTAAATTTGAAGATTTCATAAGAGATTATGAGCCCAAGAAGATAGAAGAAAAGCAGATTACCGAACAGGATGTCAAGGACGCTTATACAGCCCTTCTCAAGACAACCAAGGCAGAGCAGAATTTCAACTGCGGCGCCTGCGGTTACAATTCCTGTGAAGAAATGGCAAATGCTATCGCAATGGGACGTAACGTTCCTCAGAACTGCCACCAGTTCAATGTCCGTCAGGCGGGCGTTGCTGTTCAGCAGGCCGTAGCGGCAAGTGATGCTGCAAAGGCACAGAACAATATGATTGTCGGCGTTATTGATGATATCGTAGGCGACATCAATCTGATCAGAAATGATACAAACAGCATCGGTGAACGCTGTGAAGTCAATAAGACATCTATGGCTACCGTTGAACAGAAGCTTGAAATGCTTCGTGGAAAGTGCGCTGAAATCGACGGCGCTATCCAGGGTATCATCCATGTAAATGACCTTTATAACAAGATGGCAGGCGCTATCCGCACAATTACCGAGCAGACACATATCCTTTCGCTCAATGCTTCTGTTGAGGCTGCAAGAGCAGGCGCAGCAGGCAAGACCTTCCAGGTTGTTGCGGGTGAAATCCGTTCTCTTGCTGCAAACACCAAGGCTACTACCAAGACGGTAGAAGAAAACGATGAAATCGTAAAGGGCGAAACTGCAAAGGTTCTTAAAATTGCTGAGGATATCGAAAGAATGGTAAATGAGCTTGCACAGGTTATGGAAGAGGTTCAGGAAAACCTCAACAAGACCAACAGCATAGGCGAGAACATTGAAACCGTTGCTGAGGAAATCACAACTTCAACAGATGAACTCCGCAGAATGACCAATCAGTAAAGGTGTATACATAAGATTTATACAGATTATTGAGGAAAACCCTTTTGTAAAAGGGTTTTTCCGGGGCCTCCTTTCCTAAAACTTCAAATATTAATTACAGCCTGACAGGGTAAACCTGTCGGGCTGTAATTGATATTAAAAGTCTTTGGAAGGGGGTACGGGGGATAACCTTTCTACAGAAAGGTTTCCTCCGATAATGCATATAAATCTTCTGTATACAACATTTTTTCAAATATCGTATTAAATTTTTAAAAAAATGGTGACAAATGAGAACACATGTGGTATAATAAATAAAAATTAAAACAAAAGAAAGGAAGAAGAATTATGAATCTTGAAACAAAATGCCTCCATTCAGGCTACACACCCAAAAACGGCGAACCCAGAGTAGTGCCGATTTATCAGAGCACAACATATGTTTACGACTCTACCGAAGCGGTTGCACATGTTTTTGACGATCCTACCGCAGGCCTTATCTACTCCCGTTTTGCCAACCCCACAACAGACGCAGTAGAAAAGAAAATCGCTGATCTCGAAGGCGGTGTTGCAGCAATGTGTACCTCCAGCGGACAGGCGGCTTCTCTCTTATCTATTATAAATATCTGTGAAGCAGGTGACAGCTTTGTTGCTTCCGCTTCTATCTACGGCGGTACAATCAACCTTTTTGCCGTAACTCTCAAAAAGCTTGGCATTGAATGCATTTTCGTTGACTGTGACGCAGACTACGAAACACTTGTAAAGGCTGCAAAGCCCAACACAAAGTGCTATTTCGGCGAAACTATCGCTAATCCTGCACTTACAGTCCTTGACATTGAAACATGGGCTAAGGCTGCTCACGATAACGGACTTCCCCTTATCGTTGACAACACCTTTGCTACTCCTATCCTCTGCCGTCCTATTGAATGGGGCGCAGATATCGTTGTGAACTCCACCAGCAAGTACATGGACGGTCACGCTTTACAGGTTGGCGGTGTTATCATCGACAGCGGTAAGTTCAACTGGTCAAACGGCAAGTTCCCCTGCCTTACCGAGCCTGACGAAAGCTATCACGGTACAATCTACACAAGGGATTATCCCTTTGCTCCCTATCTTTTAAAAGCAAGAATGCAGCTTATGAGAGATTTCGGCTGCTATCCCGCTGCCAACAGCTCCTTCCTTCTCAATCTCGGTCTTGAAACCCTTGCAATCCGTATGCCTCAGTATTGTGAAAATGCACTTAAGGTTGCTGAGTTCATTTCCAGGTCCGACAAGATTGAAGCAGTATACTACCCCGGTCTTAAGGGCGATAAGTATTACGAAAGAGCACAGAAGTATCTGCCTAGAGGTACAAGCGGCGTAATCGGTATTTCCATCAAGGGCGGAAGAACCAACGCAGTTAAGTTTATGGATGCTTTAGAGCTTGCTTCCAACGAAGTGCATGTTGCTGATATCCGTACCTGTGTACTTCACCCCGCTTCTGCAACTCACCGTCAGCTTACAGACGAACAGCTTGTAGCTGCAGGCATTGACGGCGGCCTTATCAGACTTTCCGTAGGCCTTGAAAATGTTGATGATATCATTGCCGATATCGAAAAAGGCTTCGCAGCTATTGACTGATAGTACACAGTATCACAGGTGTGGCGCTTATACAGAAGCTTTATGCGTATTTATCGGAGGAAACCTTTCTGTAGAAAGGTTCTCCCCCGTACCCCCTTCCAAAGACTTTCAATATCAATTACAGCCTGTCAGGTTTACCCTGCCAGGCTGTAATTAATATTTGAAGTTTTCGGAAAGGAGTTTGAGGGAAACCCTTTTACAAAAGGGTTTCCCTCAATAATAAGTGTAAAATTTCCTGTATAAATACCACACCAGCGATACTGTTAAATCACTATCCTGTTTCTGCCGTTGGATTTACCCTGATACAGAAGTGAATCGGCACGGTTTATGGTAACATCTGCGGTTTCGCCTTTTTCTGCCTGAGCGATACCTAAAGTCATGGTTACATTGATAGTGTGGTTTTCAAAGCTGTAACGTTGACTGCGTGTGTCATCGAGCACCATTACAGCTATTTTATGGGTTTCCTGAATATCCTTCTCAGGGAACACCATAAGGAATTCCTCTCCGCCCCAGCGTGCGGAAAAGCCGCCGTACTTGTCGGAATAGCTTTTAAGGAGTGCAGATATTTCTTTAAGCACGAAGTCGCCGCAGGCATGGCCGTAGGTATCGTTTATACTCTTGAAATAATCTATATCTGCCATAATTACGGTATAGCCTGAATTGGTTTCAAGCAGTTCATCCAGCTTCATGCGGCAGCTTCTTCTGTTGAGCAGCATTGTAAGCGGATCGCGCTCAACCATATCACGGAGATTTGCACAAAGAATCTGTGCGTGATGACCGATATCGCCGATTTCATCATCTCTTTCAAGAGCCTTTTCGCTGAGCTGAGCGTTGAAATCACCTGCTGCAACCTCGTTTATATACTGCTTTATTTCTCTCAGATCCTTTATCAGCCTTTCGGTAAAAATAATGCAGAAGGCAAGCGACAAAGCAGCGGTAATTGCCGCAATTATTACAAATCCCAGTATAACGGCCTTGGCGTTTTCGTTAGCGAGATTAATAGGCTTACCTGCGAAGAACATTCCCGAGATACTGCCGTCAGAGGAAACAATGGGAATATAACAGCCCATGTAAATGTTTCCGTTTATATCTACGTTGTCATAGACAGACTCTTCGCCGCCTGTAAGCACATCCTTTATTACATAATCGGCAGCCTTTGTGCCTACGGGGGTGCTTCCGATGGGGTTTACGATAGTGGTGAAAATACGGGTATCACCGTAGAATACAGTAAATTCCATATCCTCGGAGCAGCTTATATGGTTGACCAGATTGTAAAAATCCTCGGCAACCACTATTGTATCGCCGAAACGGTAGATGAAATAAGCGGAGCTGTTAAGGTCACCGGGATATTTCATTTCAAACAGCGTTTCGAGAGTATGTGCGGCTGATATTATTTCATTTCTGATGCTTTTCTTGGTGTTATCATAAATCAGGCTTGCACCTACAATGGTAATCAGCGAGGATACAAGAATAATTGTGAACAATATGAGAAAAACAACTTTATTGGCAAGACTTTTCTGTTTCAGTTTTCATCTCTCCATTATATAGTTTATATGCTATAATTATATCATATTGTTAAAAATAATACAATATTTGTTTTGATGAAATAATATACTGAATTTTATATAATATGACAACTGCAACGTTACAGGTTACATTTATAAAAAGAAAAACCGTGCTATGCACGGTTTTTCCTGTTTGAATATACACCTTACAGGTCCTTTACTATCTGATTCTTTCCTGCCTTATAGGAAATAAATGTTACAAGTGCAGCTGCGGCAGGAAGCACGCCGTAGCAGATAATTCTTATTGTGGGTATGGGAATTTCATTTGAAAATGCCACAAAGCCGAAAATTATAAGAATAATAGCTGTTAAAATTACAAATGTAAGGTAAAGTCCGTCGGTTTTTCTGACGCCGATTTTCATGCCGAGAGGAAAACAGGGTGCAACTGCGATAATCTGTAATAGGCCGATACACATTGGTCCTGCAATGAGAATTTCAGTAATAAATACCCCGGGCGCTCTGATAAGACAAATTACATTCACGATAAGCGCAAAGAGTGCGAAAAAGCCGATAACGATACCTGTGCAGATAAGCTTTGAGCCGATAGCTTCTCCTGCGTTCAGGGGCATAGTGCGCTGAATTTTGAGCCAGCCGCTTTCATAGTCGCTTTTCATGGTGTTCAGCAGGAATGAACTGAAGGGTACGATAAAGCAATAGCTGATAAGCAGCGTTATAAAGGAAAGCAGAGGTTCGCCATTCGGATTTCCCATTTCTCCGATCATGTTTGCAAGTCCCAGATGAAAAAGCACCGCAGGGTAAAGGCAGATAATTGCGCCCACGATAATCTGGGTTCTTATTGTATATAAATCTTTTAATATAAGTCCTTTCATAATTTCCTCCTTAACCGCTGTATCTCTCTAATCTCAGCTTCATTATAAAAGTGGATAAGGCATAGAGCGCAAGGCAGGCAATTGCCACAATAGCTGTAAGGGTGGTATCAAGCTGTATTACAAGGTGTTCGCCCTTTGCTTCCAAAATACCTATACCTATGGCGACAGCAAGGCCTAAAGCACATCCGACTATAAGTCCTGCAACTTCATGGTTCTTTACAAAAAGTGTAAGAGTGTTTACCAGAGCGTTGAAGCTTCCGCAGAAAAGGCAGAACAGAAGAATTATTCTGATGTAATCTTCGGCAGGCGGCATAATTTCAGGTGCTAAAAGTCCTGCTGTCCAGAACATAATAATGTCCAGAACAGCGGCAACCGCCATGTAGATAAGACTTTCAACCGTTTCGGTAACAGCATATTTCGCCTTTGACACGCCTGAAGTCAGTGTGTATTTTAAAAAACCGCACTGTAACATTTTCTGGGTTTTTCTGCCTGATATGCCTTCGGAAAGGGTTATGGGGATAAAGAGCATTCCGAGATATGGTATCAGTATAGCTACGCTCAGAATATCGGGATTGCTGCCATAGTTACCAAAAATCCCGATAATCAGCGCCATCAATGCGGCGAATTCGCAGAGTGTAACAATATAAAACGTCTTGTTCTGAGCAATGGAGTTTAAAAGTAATCCTTTCATGACTGCTGCTCCTTTACATAATATACCATAATTTCCTCAATTGTGGGAGCGTCAGCAACCATACCGGGATATTTATCGGCGTTGAGGGTCAGCACCTCGCTGCAGAAGCGACCCTTTCTCATGCCGATAATGTCCTTCTTATCCACCTGCTGTAAATCCTCTTCCGTACATTTCATTATGCGGTATTTTTCCAGCATTTCGTTTCTCTCTTCTGTAAACACGATTTTTCCCTTGTTGATAAAGCAGATGTAATCTGCAATATGCTCAAGATCGCTGGTTATATGGGTGGAAATAAGAATAGAGTGGGTTTCATCCTGCATGAATTCCAGGAATATATCGAGAATTTCGCTTCTCATTACAGGGTCAAGTCCGCCCGTAGGCTCGTCAAGAACAAGTAAGGAGGGGTTGTGTGACAGAGCCGCAGCGATAGACAGACGCATTTCCATGCCTCGTGAGAAGCCTGAGAGTTTTTTCTTCAGGGGAAGCTCAAAGCGTGTAATGTATGCGAAGAACTTTTCGCTGTCCCATGTTTTGTAGATGCCCGATAATACCTTGTCAAGCATTGTAACGGTGAGATTCTTCGGAAAGGGCATTGTATCAAACACTACGCCGATTTTTTCTCTTGTTTCGTTGGACATTTTTTCGCTGTCCTCGCCGAAAACCTTTACTTCACCGCCGTCACGCTTGTAAAGACCTAAAATTGCCTTTATAGTTGTGGATTTGCCTGCGCCGTTTGCGCCGATAAAGCCCATAACAGAGCCCATAGGCACGTTCAGCGTTACATTGTCAAGGGCGAATTTCTGATATTTTTTAGAAAGTCCGTTTATTTCGATAACGTTTTCCATAATCAAATTTCCTTTCATTCTGTCAGTTGTAGAGCATACCCAGTATCTCCGTCATTTCGGAAAGCTCCACACCGCTTCTTCTGGCTATATCTACGGCTTTCTGGAGATTCATTTCAATTTCACGGAGATTCTGCTCTCTGAGCAGTTCGGGATTCTGTGCGGAAACAAAGCTGCCCTTACCTGTGTAGGATTCAATAAGGCCTTCGCTTTCGAGAATTTCATATGCTCGTTTGGTTGTGATTACGCTTATGCGTAAATCCTGCGCTAAGTTACGCATGGAGGGCAGCGGTTCTCCCTCTTTTAAGCTACCGCTTAATATAAGTCCCTTTATCTGTCCTGCAATCTGCTCGTAGATAGGGACGCCGCCTGTGTTGGTAATAATAATGTTCATTTTAATTTCCTTTGCGGTAAGGCTGTTGCAATCAACCTTGCCAAAATCATGATTTTTGTGGAATGGATATGCATATTGTTGCGAATGTGTATATCCGATATACACAATATACCACGTTGTATAACATTTGTCAATAGGTTTTTTGAAAAAAATTATTTTTTTTGAAAATGGGGGTGGTGCGGGGCGCAGCCCCGCTTTTGCAAAGCAAAAGCGAACCCCGTGCAGCAAATTGCTGCACGGGGTTGTTTTCGCCGCAGGCGAAAACGGGCTGCGCCCCGCACCTGTGCTATTACACAAAACAACCCCACCGTTTTAGAGCAGTGGTTCGTATAGAAATATTATATATATATTATTGAGGGAAACCCTTTTGTAAAAGGGTTATTCCTCAAACTCCTTTCCTAAAACTTCAAATATTAATTACAGCCTGGCAGGGTAAACCTGTCAGGCTGTAATTGATATTAAAAGTCTTTGGAAGGGGGTACGGGGGACAACCTTTCTTC
>JAGALB010000035.1 GCA_017625405.1 Ruminiclostridium sp.
CCGATTTTTGTATAATCAGAGGCTAATTTTGTGAGATTGTCGAGTGAAACTTGGTCTTTATTTGGTACTTATTATCACCAAAAATGACCTTAAATTACTAAATTTGAAGAAAATCTAAACTGTTACAAATCGCATTGTAACGCTATTTAGGAGAGTTTGCTAAAATCTACCAAAAGTGTTGACCTCATTTCGATTCCCGTACGGGTCACCACAAAAAGAACACTCACAACGTGAGTGTTCTTTTTTATTTTCACAACAAAAATCCACACTGCAAAGCTTGCAGTGTGGATTTTATTATTAATATTCAAGTGCTTTCTGAAGCAGATAGTCTCCGCCTTCGTCGAAAATAACTCTTACGGCATCTTCGTCAAAAGGCACTATGACGTCCACGTCATTTCCGCTTTCGTAATCAGTACCCGAGTCAACAGAGGGATTGCCGTTCTCGTCCAGCAGCAGCGAGCCCGAAAAGCTTACCCCCGCTTCATTTCTGAAAACAACCGATCCTACGCCCTGGGCAGAGCCGTTCGGCTCGGTAAAGCCCATTATTGTCACATTTTCAAGTTCCTTCATGACCAGAACCGTGTGGTCGGCGGCACTTACACTGTTTGCATTTACAAGAATGGTAACCTTGCCGTCCCAGAGCTGTCTGCCTGTGTAGTAATTGTCTGTTCCCTTCACAAAATTGCCGTTTTCATCGGTAACATAGCACTTCTTCATATAGTCCCATACAGGGTCGGTACAGTAATAGTGTTCACCCTCTGATGCAAATATGGACGCAATCGCTTTTACCATTTCGTCAGAGCCGCCGGCATTATCACGCATATCAAGAATAATGTGATTCTTGCCTGCTTCTTTCATTTCCTCAATTTGGCTTTCAATTGACCAGCTGAGCGAATCATAGTTATCACTTTTCATGGATTTACTGTCAGACATCATCATCTTGAGGCGCAATGCGCTTGTATTCTCGTCAATTTCTTCCCACATGAGATGACCTGTTTCGATTCCGCCGTTGACTGCTTTCATAGCATCCTTCATTCTGCCGCTGTAATATGCACCGATTTTCTGAAGCACAGCAGATTTTTCATTTCCGCTTTCATCAAGGAATGTTACTGTAATGCTGTCGCCACCTGTGCCGCCGCAGATAAGCGTGCGGTAAAATTCCTTGTTGTCCTTGTCGGCAAAGGTGAAATATTTCATAGCCTCATCGTCAATATTTTCAGGAGCAACACCATCCCAGCCTGTGATAACCGTACCGTTGCGGATTCCTGCGTTATAGGCTTCAGTATCAACGCCCACATTTACTGCAACAGTTCTTCCGTCGGAAAGGGTCATAGGCGCAAAACCGTAGTCGTTACCCAGCACCTTGTCATACATTTCTGTCATGGTAAGCTCGTAGTCGCCGCTGGGCACAAAGCCAACATGACCGTCATTGAAGCGTGCGCAGAATTCTGTCCAGACTATGGTGTTTTCCATTTCATCCTGCAAACGGTTCACTTCTTCAAAACGGGGTAAGAACTCATTATAGAGTCCGTCCCAGTCTATACCTTTATGTTCGGAAAGAACATAGTATTTTTTCATATGGTCAAAGCCGTTTTTGAAATCCCTTGCGTAGTCATAGATACGATAGCTTCCGCTTAAAAGGCAGACAGGTATTGATACTGCCGCAAGCACTGCAGCGATTACAGAAGAAATTCTGCGGATTTTTACACTTTCCTTTATAAAGCCTGCAAGACATACCGCAGAGCCGGTATACGCACCCAGCATATTGATTTCAAAGCCGTTCATAGCCATTATAATGAGAGTAATGATTACAGGCACAAGATAGCATACACGCCATTTTGGATTCTTTCTTTTTTCAGCAAAACCGCCCAGCCAGAAAAGTACGCCTGAAAACACTATCTGAAGGATTATAAGTAAAATATCATAATATTCCATTTTGTTTCCTCCTTAGTGCATATCGTCGTTCTTGAAGAACACATAGCCGAGATAAAGAGCAGCGGCCGCAAACAGCAGCGAAACTACTATTATGCTGACTATATCACCCGCAGGCATTGCTGTTTCGTAAATATAGCGTATGTCTGTGTCCAGACCGTAGGTGTACCAGAAATCTATTGTAGAAATATTGTTGATGGTTGTAAAGCCAAGAACGGGGGTGTAATTCTTCAAGATTGCTTCATTTATGCCAAGCATCATAAAGCCTACATAGCTAAGTCCCATAACCACATAGGGATTTCTTATGATAAATGAAAACAGAATAAACTCACAGGTGATCCTGGTTACAGGGAAAATCATAAGCAGCAGCCTTACGATATAATCTGCAACACTTACTGTATTGCCCCAGCCGTAAATTGCTGCAATAGCTATGCCGGGAATCGCCATAAGCATTGTCGTTCCGAGAGCGCTTACAATAATTGTGGGGATTGCTCTGCCGAAAAAGACCTGAAGTCTTGTATGACCCGACATGATTTCATAGTTGCAGGTCTTATCCCTGAAATCCGCACCCACAGACTGTGCGGTAAAGATATACATGAAAAACTGCGGAAGCAGAGCAAACATAGAAAATGTTCTTGCAACTTCCTCGCCGCCAATTATTACACCGTCATAAAGCTTGTTGGTTTCGTACATCATGTATACAAGCAGCAGACCAACTACCGCAATTGCAATAAAGGTAAATATTGAAATCTTATCTTTCTTCAGCTGAAAAAGCTGCGATTTGATTATATTCTTCATTTCGTGCCTCCTCAGTTAAGATCTGTTTTCCTGAAATAGCGGTATGAAAGCATAAGACAACCGATTCCCACCAGGAGAGAAACCGCAACGCTCAGCACCGCAAACACAGGGTCGATTTCTGTTATAAATACCATCTCGTCCTTGCCGTTAATATACTCAAAAGTATAATCGGGACAGGATATAAGCTTATCCATATTGCAGGTGGACTGGATAACCGCAAATAAGCCCAGCTCGATTTTACCCATTACTTCAATAGCCATCATCACGCTGTATGTAACCTCAGTAAAAAGGAAGCCTATTACAAGACCAAGATAGCAGTTCTTTAAAAGCGTTGTTATCAGAATACATTCACAGAAAAGTCTGAACATGGGGAAAACAGAAAGCACCCAGCGGATTATGATATTGCTCATATCGGAATAGATACCCCAGCCATTGATTGCTGTAAGGAGCAGCAGCGGAACAAACATGACAATTATCATAAAAGGCAGCGCCCAGGAAAGACTTACCAGCACCCTGCTCCAGAATGCGTCCTTACGGCTGTGACCGATAAGGATTTCATAGTTCAGGGTCTTATCGGTATAGTCCCAGCCAAAGATACGGGTTGTAAAAAGCAGAATAGCCATTGAACTGAGAGCGCCGTATATAATAGTTGAATTAGAAGCATATTCAGAACCTGTAAGGTTCAGCAGTCCATTCATTTCACTGTATAGCGTAATACCGAATAAAGCCAGCATACCGATAAGAATGTAATATGTAACGTTATCTCTTAGCGTCTGATACCTTAGTGCCTTCATTATGTTCTTCATTTTCTTCACCTACCATATTCATATAATACTGTTCGAGATTTGCTTCGTTCATTCCAAGACCTACGGGGATTACACCGTTTTCAAAAAGTGCTTTTGAAATATCACGGATATTTTCAAGACCCTCATAGAGTCTGATTGTACCGTCCTTGTCAACATCAAACTGTGTAAGTCCCAGCTTGTTCTGGAGAACAGCAGCCGCAAGACTGTTGTTATCGGTGTCAATGCGATAGAATTCCTTGCAGATTTTCTTCAGCTCAGGTGTTGATACAGTCTGTAAAATCTCACCCTTGTTGATAAAGATATAGTCGGTACATAAAAGGGATAATTCACTTAAAATATGGGAGGAAATTATGATTGTGATTCCCTCTTCACGGTTGAGCTTTAAAAGCAGCTCTCGGATTTCAACGATACCCTCAGGGTCAAGACCGTTTACAGGCTCATCAAGGACCATGATTTCAGGCTTTGTGAGAAGAGCATTCGCAATACCAAGACGCTGACGCATACCAAGAGAGAAATTCTTTGCAACCTTTTTGCCCGTATCGGTGAGATTGACTGTCTGGAGTACCTCGTCAATGCGCTTTTTGTCGGGAATACCCTTCTGGATACGCTGCTTTTCAAGATTTTCACGTGCGGTCATCTTTTCCTTGGCGTAAGGTGTTTCAATCATAAAGCTCATACGGCTACGTGCCTTTGCAAGACCGTTTTCGCTTGTTTCTCCGAAGATTGAAATGCTGCCCCCTGTGGGAATCGCAAGACCTCCCAACATCTTCATGATAGTTGTCTTACCTGCGCCGTTAGGACCGATAAGACCGCATATCATACCTCTCTTTATCTGAAAGCTTGCATTATTGACAGCTTTCTGTTTCATATACTGCTTGTCAAGGTTCTTTACTTCAATAAGTATTTCTGACATCTGTGAATCCATCCTTTCATGCATTGTTTTTTGATTCTGTTATCAGTATAAAATCAAATCTTAAAGAATTTCTTAAATTTCTTAAAATTTTTAAAAACTTTTTTCATTAAAAACAGGCGGTTATTTTCCGCCTGTTTTTAAATATACACTTACAAAAAGTTCATTGTCCTTACATTCCGCTGTTACTCTGCCGTTCTGCTTCTGTGCAAGCAGCTTCACTATATAAAGCCCCAGCCCCGCACCGTTGCCGCTTCTTGCCTTATCTGCCCTGTATGTGCGTTCAAAAAGCTTTTCTGCGTCAATTTCCGTACCCTTCTTCACAGCGTTGGAAAAAACAATACCGCATTCATTTTCCGAAACGCTCAGCGTAATGCAGAAGCCTTCAACGGCATATTTAAGCACATTGTTCAAAAGATTTCCCAGCATACGCCGCACAAGGTCTTCGTCAGCAAGAGCAAAAACCGTTCTTTCGGGGAAAACCACATCAGGCACCAGCTCTTTCCCACGGATAACGGCTTCGCTGTCTGCCAGGAACTGCATAAGCAGATTAGTGATATTCACCTTTGACAGCTTTACGGGACTGCTGTCGCTTTCAAGCAGCGATAATTCAAAAAAGTCATCCGCCATACGCTTCATTTCACTGCATTTCTCAGAGCTTGCCGCAAGATATCCTCTGCTTTTCTCCGAAAGTCCGTCCTCAAGCGCTATCATCTGAAGGTTACCTTTTATAACCGTAAGAGGGGTTCTCAGGTCATGGGCAATATCCGATACGGACTGCTTCAGAATCCGTTCTGCCTTACCTGATTCCTCCTTCAGCTTTTTCTGATAATCAAGGTTCCTGTTCATTTCTGCTGTCATCTCTTCAAGAACAGAATCCGAAAGCTCTACGGTCAGCTGTCTGTTGTAGCCTTCATCACGGGTAAGTATAAGCTCATTCTTTATCTCACGCATACTGCGCCTTATGCTTATCAGCCTGAGAACAAGCGATATACAGATTATCAGAAGCACTATAACAGCTATTATAAGTATTGTCACTGCTGCCCCTCCTTAAGACGGTAGCCGATACCCCATACGGTTTCAATAAAATCGGTATCGCTTGCTTTTTTCAGCTTGCTTCTCAGATTGCTTACGTGAACATTTATGGTGTTGTCTTCGTAATAATATGTATCGTTCCATACCGCTTCGTACAGATTGGCTTTTGTGTATACTTTCTTCGGATACTGCATAAAAAGCTTCAGAAGCTGCATCTCCTTAGCTGTAAGCGAAACGGGATTACCGTCATAGCTCACGCTGTTGCCAACCATATCAAAAACCAGCTTTCCGCAGGAAAGTGTTTCTTCCTTCTTGGTGGTGATTCCGCTTCTTCGCATGACAGCACCGATACGCACCAGCACCTCATCCAGGTCAAAGGGCTTCAGTATATAATCATCTGCACCTGCACGCAGCATTTCAAGTCTTGTTTCCATCATGGATTTTGCCGAAAGCACAATTACAGGCTTGTCGGAATACTCCCTGAAATCCCGTATCAGCTGTTCACCGCTTACATAAGGAAGCATAAGATCCATAAGAACAAGCTCAAACTCCTCCTGCTTCAGAAGAAGCGATGCTGCCCTGCCTTCCTTTGCAACTATCGTTTCAAAACCGTTACGGCTGAGAAAATCAGAAAGAAGCGCCGATATCTCCTTGTCATCTTCAACTATAAGTATCCGTCCTGCCATGAAATTTCCTCCGTTATATTGTTTACATATTAAGTTTAACACAAATTTCCCCATATTACAAGATATTAATTCATCTGCTGACGTAAATCTGCATATTTAATCTTTTTTAAAATATCAGATTTTGTCATAATTTCTGAAAAAAAGGAAAAGTGTTGTAAATGTGAAAAATATGTGATATACTTTTACTGTTAAAAAATAAATTAACGGAGGAAAGAATATGTATTGCGAAAAATGCGGAAAAAAACTTGAAGACGGCGAGGTTTGCAGCTGCAAGGCAACTGCAGAAGCAGCACCTGCTGAGACACCTGCCGTAGAAACCACAGCTGTTGTTGCAGCACCTGCACAGCAGACACTCCCCGACACACAGAAACTTGCTGACGGCGTAAAGGCTATCGGCAGCAACCCTGTTGTAACAGAACTTATCAGCGTAATCAAGGGCGCTTTCACAGCTCCCGTAAAGCAGACAGGAAAGAGTGCAAAGAGAACAGATATTCTCTGGATTATCCTTGCTGCGGTTGAAGCTGTTATTGCTTCTGTTTCCATCACTGTTGTATTCAGACACCTTCTCCACGTTTTCCTCGGCTCTGCCGCAGGCTCTATGGGCGGCAAGATCAGCTTCGGCGACTTTGCGGAAGGTCTTGCGGCAATGGACGCAGGCGTTTGGAAGACATTCGGCTTTGCAATTCTCGGCGTGCTTATCATGTACGTTATCGGCACAGCTCTTATGTTTATAATTTCCCTTATCTACAAGAGAAACGCTTCCTTTGCAAGTGTTTGCAACATGCTTGCAACAGCTAATATCCCCGGCACAGCATTAATGCTTCTTGCCCTTATTTTCGGCTGGATCTATGCTCCTATCTCTGTATTCCTTATGATAGGCGCAGGCGCTTCAGTTACTGTACTCAGCTACATGGGTATGCAGAAGCTCGGCGAAGGAAAATTCAACACTTCCCCCTTCTGGCTCTACATCATCAACACAATAATCGTAACTGCTGTTGCTACTCTTATCGGCACAGGCTTTGCAGGTACAATTTTCGAAACCATGCTCGACAGACTCATGGGCTCCATGTTCTGATAAAAAAGAAAGGATAACATTACATAATGAAGTTTACATTCAGAAAAGTTAAGAAGCTTCTGCTTGCGGCAGCGCTTATCTGCTGTGCGGTAATCTTCGCTTCCTGCGGTGCTACGGTTGATACTGAATTTACTGCCGACAGCAATTTCGCAGGCACAAGAGTAATCACTCTTACTCTCAGCAACAGCGACCTTTCCGAATATGTACCCGGCGGAAGAACAAGCATTGAAGCTACCATAAAGAAATATATGCCCGACTGTCTCAGCTATACAATCACAGAGGGCGACGACAATTTTGTGTGCAAGTTCACACTTGCTTTTACAGGCATTGACGATTACAAGACAAAGGTTGCCAAGGTTCTTGCAGCTGAAAAGGACGACCCCATAACAGGAGAAATCGAATATGAAAACATCGGCTCTCCCTTCAAGGCTTCCCTCAAGCTCAACGAGAATTTCTCCTCAATGGATCTTATCGGCTGGCTCAGATACGGTCTTCAGCAGGATGGTGTAGTAACAAAAAACGACACATCCAACTGGTTTGAAAACGGAGATACAAAGGTAACAATCGGCGGTACCGAATACAGATCCTACAACAACATTTCTGTTGACGAATCCGTTTACAACACCCCCGATGAGATTGTTGTAAAGACATATTTCCTTACAAACGGCAACTTTGACCGCACAGTTGATTTCTACTTCAGCAATGACACTCTCACAAGCTTAAGCGAACAGGGCGTAAACGTTGAAAACCACTTCAAGGAATCAACACCTGCTGCCACAGTTGAAAAAACCACAAATGACTATCAGACAATCTACCATGTAGGTCTTACAGGTCTTACAGCAGAACAGATCGTTGCTGAAACAGGAAAGATCTTCCACAGCGAAGATGTTATTTTCTCTGCTTCCATAGCTCCTGACGTGAATGTTGCACGCAGAATGCTTATCAATATCGAAGAAAAGCTTGACGGTTCCTACTACCTCAGACGTGACAGAGATTTAGACAGCATATATTTCCTTTATAACGGTGCTGAGCCTTCCAACACCAACAGAGTTGCCTTCAGCCGTCACAGCGAAAATGACATGAGAGGTTATTCCTACACTCCTGCATACGCCGAAGGTGATACAGCATGCAGCTCTTTCGTATGGGATGTTGAATTTGAATCAGCAGGTGCAGTTCTCGACTTTGCAGGCAGCAACGTAAACTTTGATGTAAAGATGTACGCCGCTTCCGATATGCTCCCCGCTGCAAAGCAGATTTTAAATGACGCACTTAATGAAGCTGTTCCCGAAGGAGCAAAGCTTTCAACAGCGGAAGAAGACGGAATGACAGTATACACCGTTGACTTCGGCACAAAATCTCCCGAAGATGAAGCAGCTCTTTACAGAGAATTCATATACAACTACACAGGCGAAAAGATCAAGTGCGAATTCGAGCTTACCGACGGCGTAGGCAAGTCTCCTTTCAAGACTGTTACATCCTATTCCGCAGTTGTTGAAATGTCTGCTCTTTCGGACAGAAACATTGACTTCACTTTCAAGAAGGGCGGCTCGCTCTACATTCTTGACAACAGTCAGGTAACAACCTACGAACAGCTCGTGAACGAAATGGAAAAGAAGCGCGAAGCTTCCGAAGAGGGTCTTGACGAGGACGAAACCAAGGAACTGGAAAAATATGAAGCAAAGGCGCTTTCTGCAGATTACACAGGCGTTTTCCAGGGAACTCTCCGTTTCTACGCTATTGAAGAAAGCATCAATGCTGCAGCAATTCTCTTCCTCATTATGCTTATCGTGTGCATTATCGGCTTTATTGCTATGATTGCACTCAACATAAAGACATGGCTCGCTGCTGCAAAGGAAATGCCCGTAAAGCCCGTAGCTATCCAGGCTCCCACAGGCTTTAACGTGATTGCACAGAACTCCGTTCAGGCGGAAGATGATGAAGACGAGGAGGAATATGTATAATGAACAAGACTCTGATTTCTGTAATTATAACTGCCGCCCTTCTTCTGGGTGCAATTTTAAGCGCAGTGCTTTTCGCAGGCTGCTGCAAGGCTCCCGACGGAATTTCCGCACTGGAAGGCATGCTTGACGGCTGCAATAAGAAGTCCGAAAAGGCTATCGTATCCAACTTCTTTTCAAGCGAATTTTCCGGCTCTTTTTCAAGCTGCGTAACACCTGATGATTACCTCAGAAAATGCGGAATCACCTTTGATTATATGTACGATGACGAAAATGTGACCGAAAAGTTCTATCTCATCGGTACTGCCGCAGAGGATGATGATACAAAGGAAGTAAACGACCTCATGTCATCCATTTCTTCCGATTATAAGATTATCGAAGCTTATATCGCTGCCGATTACAAGGATGCAGACGGAAACAAGCAGACCGCTATGACTACTGTAACCTTTACAGCAAAGGAAGGAAAGATTTTCTACATCAGCTAAAAACGCCATGTGCCGTAAGAACGGTGCTCATAGAAATATTATATGTATTATTGAGGGAAACCCTTTTGAAAAAGGAGTTTCCCTCAAACTCCTTTCCTAAAACTTCAAATATTAATTACAGCCTGGCAGGGTAAACCTGTCAGGCTGTAATTGATATTAAAAGTCTTTGGAAGGGGGTACGGGGGAGAACCTTTCTTCAGAAAGGTTTCCTCCGATAAATACATATAAA
>JAGALB010000036.1 GCA_017625405.1 Ruminiclostridium sp.
TGCCGTCTGTTCTCTTGAATTCAGCAACCAAGAAGTCGATGATTCTCTGGTCGAAGTCGTCACCGCCTAAGTGGTTGTTACCTGCTGTTGCAAGAACTTCCTGAACGCCGTCGCCGATTTCGATAACGGATACGTCGAAAGTACCGCCGCCAAGGTCGTATACTACGATTCTCTGTTCATTTTCCTTGTCAATACCGTAAGCAAGAGCTGCAGCAGTCGGCTCGTTGATGATTCTGTGAACCTTGAGACCTGCAATCTGACCTGCGTCCTTTGTAGCCTGACGCTGGGAGTCTGTGAAGTAAGCAGGAACTGTGATAACTGCGTCTGTTACAGTTTCGCCAAGGTAAGCTTCAGCTTCTGTCTTGAGCTTCTGGAGAATCATAGCGGAAATTTCCTGAGGAGTGTACTTCTTTCCGTCAACGTCAACCTTGTAGTCGGAGCCCATGTGGCGCTTGATGGAGATGATTGTTCTGTCAGGGTTTGTTACAGCCTGGTTCTTTGCAAGCTGACCTACAAGACGCTCGCCGTCCTTTGTGAATGCAACAACGGAAGGTGTTGTTCTGCTGCCTTCGCTGTTTGTGATTACTGTTGCTTCGCCGCCTTCGATAACGGATACGCAAGAGTTTGTTGTACCTAAGTCAATACCAATAATTTTTCCCATGATAAATTGCCTCCTTATTTTATAAGTTAATATCTAAGAGTGAAAAGCGAAAAATTGTGGTATCACCTGCGGCGATGAATTTAAAATCCACGCCCGAAGGGCGAACCTTAACTTTTCACTATTCATTTTTTACTGTGCTACTGTTACCATAGCAAATCTTAAAACCTTGCTGCCGATTTTGTAACCGTTCTGGAAAACAGAAACTATCTTTCCGCTTTCAAGGTCACTTTCAACCTGCTGGACTGCCTGATGCACCGCAGGGTCAAAATCCTCTGTCTGTACCTTTTCAACGCCAAGCTTATCCATTGTGCCCATAAAGGAATCATATATAAGCTTTACGCCTTCCTTGTACTTTTCGTCGGTTGTTTCCGTCTGAAGCGCTCTTTCCAGGTTATCAAGAACAGGTAAGAAATCTGTCACAACCCTTGCTGTAATTTCAGGGGTAAGCTCTGTGCGTTCCTTTGCTGTACGCTTGCGGTAGTTGTCATACTCCGCCATATTACGCATCAGCTGATCCTTGAGCTTTGCAATTTCTTCGTCCTTCGGATCCGCCGCAGGCTCAGCCTGTGCTTCCTCTTCTGTCTTTGGTTCAAGCTCTTCAGCTTCCATTTCTTTCTTACTCACCTTTCTTTGCCTCCTTGTCTATTGCAAGCGGCACAGCTTCCTGATCCTGTGTAAGAAGGTCGGAAACCTTGCTTGCGAAATATTCTATATATGGTATTATCTTTTTATAATCAACTCTCAGCGGACCAATTACGCCAAAGCTTCCCGCTTTTTCGCCGCCCTTTAAGAACGAGCCGGTAATCATACTGGAGTTGGAAATAACAAATGTATCGTCTTCCTTACCGAACATTACGCTGAGTCCGGAAAAAGTATTGTCGAGGAACCTGGAGAAGTCGTTGCGCTGTCTTAAAACTGCGGCAATTTCCGTGCCCTTCAGTTCGGGACAGGCGATAAGATGTTCTTCACCCTCAATTTTCACCTTTTCGTTCATCATCTCTGCCGATAAATCAGCTATACCTTTTAATAAGGGAGAGAGTGACATCACGTAGCTGCCCAGTGCAGCTGAAAGACCCTTTATATATTCTTCGGAAACATCCTCAAGGTTCACACCCTTGAGATTTTCCTCTGCAAACTGCTGGAAAATATTCATCTGCTCTTCGGTAAGGTCAAAGGATAAGCGGCAGACACGGTTCTTGATGTTGCCCGCCGAGGTAATCATCAGCAGAACATACATTCTTCTTCCCGTAGGAATAACCTCTACCTTTGTGATAACCGAGAACTTGTTTGAATCGTTGGTGGAAACGATGGCGCATTTGGTAAGATCCGCAAGGGCTCTTGCCGCATTTTCAATAATCACGTCATCCGTTTCGTTGGATGAATCATGGAAGATTTCATCAATGGAGCTTTTTTCTTCATCAGAAAGAGGATTTGCCCCCGAAAGACGCTCGATATAGAGCCTCAGACCTTTGTAGGTGGGAACTCTTCCCGCTGATGTGTGGGGATGCTCAAGATAACCCTGCTGCTCCAGCGACGCCATTTCATTTCTTATGGTAGCCGAGGAAACCTGAATATCAAGAAGCTGCTGGACAGCCTTTGAACCTATAGGTTCGCCTGTTCTGATATATTCGTCAACAATAAGGTCGAGTATTTTAAGCGCTCTGCTTTCCATATCTTTTCCGTATCCTTCCGCAATTAGCAGTCTTGTCTTCAGAGTGTTAGCACTCTTTGTCTTTGAGTGCTAAATATAATTTATCACATATCATCATAAATGTCAATAGTTTTTCAAAAATATTTTTGACAACACCCCGCCGATTATACTATATAAATAAAATGCACGCCGTATGGCGGAGTTTATACAGAAGCTTTATATATATTTATCGGTGGAAACCTTTCTGTAGAAAGGTTATCCCCCGTACCCCCTTCCAAAGACTTTTAATATCAATTACAGCCTGGCAGGTTTACCCTGTCAGGCTGTAATTAATATTTGAAGTTTTCGGAAAGGAGTTTGAGGGAAACCCTTTTTCAAAAGGGTTTCCCTCAATAATATGTATAAAATTTCTATACAAGCTCCTCCACCATATGACAGTACATTTTATTACTGCTCTGCTGCCATTCTTTCACGGTATTCGTTAAGGATAGCTTCAACGGAATTGTAATTTTCTTCTCTGAGCTGTGTAAAGGACATATCGTAGAAGATAGGACCGTCAAGGATAGACTGGTCGCCCATACCCTCGAAGAGGTTGGAAAGGTCGCTGTTGAAGCCCTTGCAGTTATCAAAGAGGAAAGTGAACTTGCCTCTTTCGGGAGTTGTGAGATCCATAAGAACTTCGTACTGTTCTTCTGTATAGAACGCGTTGAACTTCACTCTTCTTGCTGTATCGCATTCAGGGCAGGCTGTAAGGTCTTCTGTTTCGTTTTCTACGAAGCTGTACTTACATTCAGTACATTTAGGATAGTACTTTGTGGAAGAGTCTGTTGCCTTTGCCTTTGCCTCTGCAATATTTTCCTCGTCGGTTACTTCAATACGATTGAGTGTGATCCAGTCGATAGCACCCTTTACATTCTTGGCACCGGAAGGAACCATATATCCGAATGAGTCATATGCAAGATAGTATGTATCGGAATTGTCATCTCTGGGGAAAGGAACGAATGCCATATCATATTCGATATTTGCTCTGAAAAGGCTTTCGCTGGCTGCGGAATAGGACCATGTAGGCTCCATGCCGAGGAACAGGATAGAACCGTCCTTGAATGCCTCGCCGGGATCAATATATCCTTCGCCTGTAAGACCCTGACGGCAGAGATCTTCAACGAATTCCATAGCTCTCTGTACGTTCTGATCCTTTAAGTTGTTGATGATTTCACCGTTCTTTACGTCGATAATCTTTGTACCTGTTGTGGAAACAAAGCTCATTGCGCTGACGCCTGTGTAACCTACATGATTTTCACTTGCGTTACACCATTCTGTGATGATATCCTTGAACGCTGACCATGTCCATTCACCGTTCTTGTATAATTCCATAGGATCCTGAAGGCCGTATTCCTGAATAGAAAGTCTGTTGTAGTTAAGCGCAAAGTTGGAAGTGATCTTATAAGGCACATAATAGTGCTTGCCGTTATAGACATACTGTTCTGCAATATCCTTCATACCAACCCATAAATCAGAGTCGAGATCAATATAGCTGTCAACAGGTGTGTACATATTTCTGGACATTCCGTGGGGGAATGACATCCATTCATAACGTACAATATCAGGGGATAAGTCGGAAGCTACAAGGGTACCCAGCTTTTCAAAGTAAGCCGGACCACTGGAACAGATTTCCTGCTCAATAGAGCCATTGTATCGTGTTTCAAACAGATCCACAAGCTCTGCATCCTGATTTACAAGGTCGTAATAAATAAGCACCTTGATAGTACCTGTTTCCTGCTCTTCATCAATTTCTACAACTTCTGCTTCTTCAAAATCCACATTAGCCATATTTTCTGTTGTGGTAGCAGCTTCGGTTGTTGTAACGACTTCGCCGTCACGTCCTGTTGTCTGACCGCAGGCAGAAATACCGAAAACCATGCTGGTGGCAAGAGCTGCCGCAGCAATTCTTCTCATCTTCATATAAAATGTCCTTTCTCCTTTTTACGGATTCTATACGTCATACCGCATCCGGCGGTAATCCGTTTTATATACCTGTCGTATAGTTTCGTGAAAACGTTTACGCTTTCTGCTGTTTCAATTATATCATAATGTAAACGATTTATCAACTGTTAAACTGTAAAGAAATAACGCAATATTTTGTGCAACATAAACAATCGCCCCGCAAATACGCAAGTAACGCAAAAACAGGCATACCGCTTAAGAGCGGTACTCATATAGAAGCTTTATAAGTATTTATCGTGGGACACCTTTCTGTAGAAAGGTTATCCCCCGAACCCCCTTCCAAAGACTTTAATAATGATTTAAGCCTGACAGGGTAAATTACCCTGTCAGGCTTAAA
>JAGALB010000037.1 GCA_017625405.1 Ruminiclostridium sp.
CCGATGCAGATAGCGACTCAGACAGTGATGCTGATAGCGACGCAGACAGTGATTCCGATAGCGACGCCGACTCCGACGCCGACTCCGACGCAGATTCCGACGCCGACTCCGACGCAGATTCCGATGCAGACAGCGATGCGGATTCCGATGCTGACTCTGACGCTGACTCCGACGCAGATAGCGATGCTGATTCCGATGCAGACAGTGATGCGGACTCTGACGCAGACAGTGATGCGGATTCCGATGCAGACAGTGACGCAGACAGTGATGCGGATTCTGATGCAGACTCCGACGCAGACAGTGATGCGGACAGTGACGCCGACTCCGATGCAGACAGCGACGCAGATTCCGACGCAGACAGTGATGCTGATAGCGACGCAGATAGTGACGCGGACTCTGATGCAGATAGCGATTCCGATAGCGACGCAGACTCTGATGCAGACAGCGACGCAGACTCCGATGCGGACAGTGACGCAGATAGTGACGCTGACTCCGATGCAGATAGCGATGCTGACTCCGATGCGGATTCCGACGCAGACTCCGATGCGGACAGCGATGCTGATAGTGATGCAGATAGTGATGCAGATAGCGACGCAGACAGTGACGTTGATGCCGACACTAATTCAGATATGACAATATTTGATGATGGCGATGTGCCTCACGGTGAAGCTCCTGAAGAATCTACATCTGATGATGATGCAGACGCTGATGCTGAGATGTTTGATGACGGGGAAGTACCTCACGGTGATGCTCCTGATGCAGATCTTGATTCCGATATGGTAGCATTTGATGAGTTCTCCGTTCCGCTTGGAAATGTTGCGGATGCAGACAGTGTACATAATCCTGACACTGGCGTTTCCGCACCTATGACATCATTGCTTGGTGCAGGTATTTCAGCACTTGCAGCCTTCCTTACAAAGAAGCGCCGCAAGGACGACGATAAATAATCTATTATAAATAGTATAATTGAAACAGGTTATCATCCCGTTGATGATAACCTGTTTTCTTTTTATTAAAAAATTTAAGGATTATTTAATAATTTCCATGTTATACTAAGGTCACAACGATGAAAGGAGCATAAAAATGTATCTTAACATTCTTAAAAAAGACCTTAAACGTAAAAAAACTATGAATATAATTCTGCTTGTGTTTATTATACTTGCAACGATGTTTGTGGCAAGCGGTCTGAACAATGTATTTACTGTTATGAACGGTACGGATTATTATCTTGACAAAGCAGAAATAGGTGATTTTGTTGTTATTACAATGGGTGATAACTCCACAGGATATGCTGATGACATACTTGATGAAGCTGATTGTATAAAAGGTTACAGAATTGAAAATTGTATTTTCGGTTCGCAGGACAGTGTTTCACGTGTTGACGGTTCAGATGTGGAAACTAAAAATACTGCATTGTTTCAGTCAATATCTGATTCAAAGATCAAATTTTTCGATACTGCAAATGAACACGTTACCGATGTTCAGCCGGGAGAGGTAAAGATTGCAGGCAAATTTATAGAAAATAACAACCTCAGAGTCGGCGATTATATCCGCATCAAGATGGGCGATGTCCAGATGGATCTTAAGATTGCAGGAAAAGTAAAGGATGCTTTTTTAGGCTCTGATTTTATGGGTAATACAAGATTTCTGCTCAATCAGTCTGATTATGATAAATTCCTTGCTGATGAAATGATAAATGCACATTATCAGGGTGAAGTTATTTATATTGAAACAGATGATGTTACGGCAACAGTATCGGCTATTGCAGATATTCCGGGAATCGGCTTTTCAGGAGCAAGAAGCACTCTTGAAATGTGCTATGTAATGGAGATGATTGTAGCATTTATTATACTTATTTTAAGTGTATGTCTTATAATTGTATCTTTTGTAGTGCTTCGTTTTTCCATCGGATTTACAATTGCTGAAGAATACAGAGAAATCGGTGTTATGAAAGCTATCGGAATCAGAAACCACAGTATAAGAGGCCTTTACATAGTAAAGTATCTCATTATGTCAGCAGTTGGCGGCATTATAGGATTTTTTGCAAGTATTCCGTTCGGAAATATATTGATTACATCTGTAAGTGAAAATATGGTGCTTGGCAATAATGCAGGTTTGCTTATAAATGCTATCAGCGTAGTCGGCACTATGATTATTATTCTTATGTTTGCGTACGGATGTACAAGCAAAGTAAAAAAGTTGACTCCTATTGACGCAATACGTTCAGGGCAGACAGGAGAACGTTTTGGTAAAAAGAGTTTTCTGCGAATAGGCAGCACCAATGTCAGACCTGCTGTGTATATGGCAGTAAACGATGTTTTAAGTGCACCGAAACGATTTATGACAGTTATAATTTCATTTTTCCTTTGTACACTTTTTGTGCTTATGATGGTAAATACTGTTTCTACAATGAAAAGTCCGAATCTTATCACAACGTTTGGAACAGAAAGCGACCTTTATATAACCGATGTGAACGGCGCAATGAAGCTTATGAATACAAGCGATAAGGAAGGCCTGACAATTGAGTTGAATAATCTTTCCGATAGAATTTCAGAAAAAGGTATGCCTTGCGATGTAAGCGTTGATGTACAGTATAAATACAAGGTTATCTCTTCAGAATATGAATTTGCTTTATCCTGCGCACAGGGTGTAAAAATTCCTGTAGGTGAATACGATTATCTTGAAGGAACAGCACCTCAGAATAAAAACGAAATTGCTGTAACACCTCAGGTTTCTGAGTTGATTGGCGCAAAAATCGGTGATATTGTAACGATTGACTTCGGAACAGAAAAAATTGATTGTATAGTAACAGCATATTTCCAGACAATGAATAATCTCGGTGAACTTATACGACTTCACGATGATGCACCTACCGATATGAGTTGCGTTTCGGCTATAAGACAATATCAGGTTGACTTTACTGATAATCCGTCTGAAAATGAAATTGAACTCCGAAAAGAAAAAATCAAAGAGCTTCTTGATATCGCAGATGTAATGAATGCAACAGAATACTGTGTGGATTGTGTATCGGTTGTACCTACACTGGAAGCTGTTCAGTTTCTGCTTATGACTATAACAATTGTTGTGGTAATTCTTGTTACAGTTCTTGTTGAACGCTCCTTTATTTCCGATGAAAAAAGTCAGATTGCCCTTTTAAAGGCTATTGGCTTCAGAAACAAAACAATAATCAGCTGGAATACCTTACGATTTGGTATAGTTGCACTTACAGCTGCGATTTTAGCGGCAGCAGCTTCAATACCTATGACAAAGCTTTGTATTACACCTATTTTCGCAATGATGGGTGCAACAGAAATCAGGTTTAACATTGACTCATTGCAGATATTTGTGCTTTACCCGGCAATTATTTTTGCTGTAACAATTCTTTCGGCATTCTTAACATCCCTCTACACAAGAAGAATCAAATCATCCGACACAGCTAATATTGAATAAGAAAGGACATCACTATGAATATTTTAGAAGTAAAAGACCTCTGCAAGACATATATAGTAAACAAGCGTCAGAACAATGTTCTTAAAAATGTAAATTTCACCGTTTCCGAAGGGGAAATGGTAGCGATTATGGGACCGTCAGGCTCCGGTAAATCCACTCTTCTCTATACCGTTTCGGGTATGGACGCAATCACATCGGGTGAGGCAAAGTTCTGCGGAAAGAATATTGCTGAAATGGGTGAAAAGGAGCTTGCGGATTTACGTCTTGATGAAATGGGCTTTATTTTCCAGCAGATGTATATGCTGAAAAATCTTACAGTACTTGACAATATCATACTTCCTGCGGTACAATCAAGTAAGAATACCGAAACACGCAAGGAAACCGTACAGCGTGGACAGGAACTGATGCGCAAGCTGGGTATCATTGATGTAGCCGACAATGACATAAACGAGGTTTCAGGCGGTCAGCTCCAGCGTGCCTGCATCTGCCGCAGTATGATCAACAACCCCAGAATGATTTTTGCTGATGAGCCCACAGGCGCACTTAACCGTACCAGCTCCGATGAGGTAATGGAAGAGCTTGCAAAGCTGAATAATGAAGGCACAACTATTATGCTGGTAACACATGATGTAAAGGTTGCGGCAAAGTGTACAAGAATTATGTATATAGTTGACGGAAACATAAAAGGGGAGTATAATTTAGGTAAGTACGAAGGCTCTTCGCAAATGAGAGAGCGTGAAAGAGCAATAAATAACTGGCTCTTAGAACTCGGCTGGTAATTCTTAACGGGCAACCAAAGCTCGCACTTACACCGTTTGAAAGGATAAATTATGACTGATATTCTTATTGTTGAAGATAATAAGGAGCTGGCAAACCTGCTGTGTGATTTTCTCAGAATGGAAAATTACACAGTATCGGTTGCCGAATCAGGTGAAAAAGCCTTGTCACTGTATGAAAAATACGGTGCAAGGCTTGTTGTGCTTGATATAATGCTGCCCGGAATGGATGGCTTTGCCGTGTGCAGAAAAATCCGTGAAGAAAGCAACACTCCTATACTCATTGTAAGCGCAAAAACAGGGAAAGAGGACAAGCTTAACGGTCTTACCCTGGGCGCTGATGATTATATTGAAAAGCCCTATGACATTGATATAATGCTAGCCAAAATCAGCGGAATATTCAAACGCAGATACGGTGTTGATGAATACGTATGCGGTGATTTAAGAATAAATAAAGCAACCCGTACTGTTTATAAGAATGATGTTCAGCTTGAAATGACCGCAAAGGAATTTGATCTTCTTTCACTGCTTGTTGAAAACAAAGGAAAGGCACTCAGCAAGGAATATCTGTTCAATCAGATATGGGGAAGTGATAGCTTTTCTGAACAGCAGACCCTTACAGTACATATCAAATGGCTGCGTCAGAAAATTGAGGAAGACCCCAAAAACCCTGAAAAAATATTGACCGTATGGGGAGTGGGCTATAAATATGAAAGCATTTAACAGAATTTCTATAATTATTACGATAGCAGTAATCGCACTTTTTGTTGCTGCAAACGTAATGATGCTGAGTACTGATAACGAAAGCGGAAGACCGTACAGAGTGGAGATAAGCCGTATTGCCGCCGAAATTGAAATAGACGGCAGAATTCCTCCTCTCAGCGACAAGAATTATGTTACATCGGTAACAGAATACAGCGATGGATTTTATGATACGGACAGTGATTATGTTATCCGTGAAATAAACGGCAAGCTGTATCGTTTTGACTATACTGTAAATGACAGTACGCACAAATCACACTATTTGTTGACAGTAAATCTGATTCTCGGTGCTATGGCAATACTGATTGCTGTGGTGATGCTTTATATCAGAATTAAAATTCTGAAGCCTTTTGAAAAGCTTACGGAGGTGCCCTATGAATTGTCAAAGGGTAATCTTATATCGCCTGTAAAGGAAACAAAAAACCGCTTTTTCGGACGGTTTATCTGGGGCGTTGATATGCTCCGTGAAAATATGGAGCAGCAGAAGGAAAGAGAGCTTAATTTGCAGAAGGATAAAAAAATGCTCCTGCTTTCTCTTTCCCACGATATAAAAACACCTCTGGCTGCAATAAAGCTTTATTCAAAGGCTCTGTCAAAGGGATTGTACCCTGATAAGGAAAAACAGTACGAAATTGCGGAAAGTATCAATGCCAAGGCTGATGAAATCGAAAGCTATGTAACGCAGATAATAACGGCCTCAAAGGAGGATTTTCTCAGCTTTGAAGTGCACGACGGCGAATTCTATCTTTCAGAGCTTGTAACAAAGACAGAGCTTTACTATACAGAAAAGCTGTCGCTTGTAAAAACGGAATTCAATGTGGGCGAGTATGGCAACTGTCTTATTTACGGAGATTCTGAGCGAAGCATCGAAGTAATTCAGAATATAATGGAAAATGCCATAAAGTACGGCGACGGAAAGAATATTTCGATAAATTTCTCCGAGGAGGAAGGGTGTATTCTTTTTGCTGTCAGCAACACAGGCTGTACACTTTCGGAAAATGACCTGCCTCATATTTTTGACAGCTTCTGGCGTGGTGAAAATGCCGTGAAGGCTAAAGGAAGCGGTCTGGGTCTTTATATATGCCGTCAGCTTATGCACAGAATGAACGGCGATATATTTGCCGATATAAAGGGTGATATAATTACAGTAACAGCAGTATTCAGAAAGGTATAAAATAAGACAATCCCGTAGTCCTGAGACTACGGGATTTAATTATCTGAATTTTCTCTCATAAAGCAGTGCTGCGATAAGAACTACAAGCACAGAGCCCGCATTGTGTACGAGAGCGCCTGTTGTAGGTGTGAGCAGCTCAAGAATTGAAAGAATAATTGCAAGAAAGTTTATTCCAAGCGACAAAGAGATACTCAGACGGATAGTATTGACGGTTGCAGATGCAAGGCGGCGGATATAGGGAATATTACATATATCATCGTTCATCAGTACTATATCTGCGGCGTCAACAGCAATATCGCTGCCCATATCGCCCATAGCAATACCCACATCGGCAATTTTAAGTGCAGGCGCATCATTTACGCCGTCGCCTGTCATGCATACCGATTTACCCGCTTCCTGAAGTATTCTGATGTTTGTTACCTTATCTTCGGGAAGAAGCTCTGCACGGATTTCTGTGATACCTGATTCTGATGCAAAGTATTCTGCGGTGCGTCGGTTGTCGCCTGTAAGCAGAACAGGTGTTATTCCCGCTGCTGAAAGCTTGTCTGTTATCTGTGCGGCGTCTTCACGCAGCACATCGCTGAGAGCAATAATGCCTGCTGCTTTACCGTCCAGTGCGGTAATAACGGATGCCTTTCCTTCGGAACGGAGGAGTTCAAGCTTTTCTTTTAATTTTCCGGACAGTTCAATGCCGTTTTCAAGCATGTATTTTTCATTTCCGCAAAGGAGCGTTCTGCCGTTAAGTGTTGCGGAAATACCTTTTCCTGCTTTCATTGAAAAATCGGAAATTTCATAAAGTCCGATATCATTTTTCTGTGCATACAGCGTTATTGCTTTTCCGAGAGGATGCTCGCTGCGGCTTTCTCCTGAAGCTGTAAGCGCAACAAGCATATTTTCGGAAATGCTTTCATCAATTGAAATCACATTACATACTTCAAGACGTCCATAGGTGAGTGTTCCTGTCTTGTCAAAGGCGGCAGTATCAACTCCTGCCATTTTTTCGAGCGCTTCGCCTGATTTAATAATTACACCGTATTTTGTAGCCTGACCTATTGCAGCCATTATTGCTGTGGGGGTTGCCAGCACGAGAGCGCAGGGACAGAATACCACAAGTACTGTAACCGCAACAATAATATCCTGTTTTGCAATACCTGCGATTACAGCTATAATCATTGCAATCGGTACAAGTAAGCTTGCCCATCTGTCTGCGGTGCGCTGCATAGGCGCCTTGTTTTCTTCCGCTTCTTCTATCATTCTTATAAGCTTCTGTAAGGATGAATCCTTGCCTACTCTTGCAGCCCTGACATCAATTGCACCAAAGCAGTTTATTGTTCCGCAGAAGACGTCATCGCCCGTTTCTTTATCAACAGGGAGTGATTCGCCGGTTATTACCGACTGGTCAACTGATGTCTGACCGCTTATTATTTCACCGTCTATCGGGATTGTTTCGCCCGGCAGTACGCGGATAACATCGCCGACTTTTATTTCTTCCGCAGAAATCATTTCTTCTCTGCCATCAATGATAACTCTGCCTTGCTGGGGTGCAATGGAAATCAATCTTTTCAGACCTTTTCTGGCTTTTGCAGTTGTTTTTTCTTCGAGCAGTTCACCTATTGCCATAATGAATGCAATTTCGCCTGCTGCGAAAATATCACCGATGGCTATTGAAGCAATCATTGCAACAGTAATAAGCAGCGCTGAGGTGATTCTTCCGATACCTTTACCTGTAATAAGTGTATATATTGCATAGTAGACAACAGGAAAACCTGAAATAACCGCAGGAATCCATGCAGGGTTTGCATATAAGGGGAGATGGATTCCCATAACGTGCGGAATAAGACTTGCGAGAAGAAAGATTCCGCCGATTATAACAGCAGGAAGACTTTCACATTTTTCGCTTATTTTGTCAAGAATATCAAGAAGCTTTTTCATAATCTGTACCTTTCATTATTGACATTTTTTAGCATATATGATAAACTGTGTGTTATCGAACAACTTGTTTGATTATATTTTAATCCAAATTTCCCATATAGTCAACAACCAAATTTCTGATAATGTAAGATAACGGACATTTTGAACAATTTGTCTGATAACGGAGGTAATTATGGACAGACGACAGATGAAAAGCCGCACGGCAATTTTCCGTGCGTTCAGTACATTGCTTGAAAAAAAGCGCTATGAGCATATAACGGTGCAGGAAATCATAGATGCGGCAGATGTGGGGCGCAGTACCTTCTATGCTCATTTTGAAACCAAGGATATGCTTTTAAAGGAAATGTGCAGCGACATTTTCGATCATATATTTACAGGAAATCCGTGCAAAAACACCTGTGCCAGAAGAAACGAATGTGACAGGGTAGGTTTTTGCGACAATAACATCGAATGCGGCGGCGGTGCGCTCTGTAAATATGAAACTGAAACCCCTGAGCTTGAAGCAAAGCTTGCGCATATACTGTGGCATCTCAAGGATAGCAAAAGCGATATCGTAGGTATTCTTACTTCAGAAAGCTCTGACCTTTTTATGAATTATCTCAGGGAATATCTTTTAAAGCTTTTCAGAATGTATCTTCCTGATTTTCACGCTGACGTTCCCGAAGCCTTTCTTCTTAATCACCTTGTCGGCAGCTTTGCGGATACAATAAAATGGTGGGTAAAGGAGAATATGGAAACCTCGCCCGAACAGACAGCCAAGTATTTTATGGAAATGACAGAAACCCACTGATGGCGATGTCACGCCAATTACAGATTATATATAAAAAAGAATCGGAGACATATAAATGAATATACAACTTTCGGACCATTTTGATACAAAAAAATTGCTGCGCTTTACGCTTCCGTCAATTGCTATGATGATATTTACATCCATATATGGTGTTGTAGACGGATTTTTTGTTTCTAATTATACAGGGAAGATACCCTTTGCCGCTGTAAATCTCATTATGCCTTTTCTTATGATACTGGGAACAGTAGGCTTTATGTTCGGTACAGGCGGCAGCGCAATTGTGGCAAAAACAATGGGTGAAGGTGACAAGGAAAGGGCAAACAGATATTTTTCGCTTTTTATATATTTTTCAACAGCGGTTTCTGCGGTGCTTGCAATATTTGGTATAATCTTTCTTGAGCCTGTATCGGTTTTACTCGGCGCAGAGGGCGAGATGGTAGGCAATTGTGTAAGATACGGCAGAATAATTCTTCTTGCACTTCCGTTTTTTGTGTTACAGCTTGAATTCCAGAGCTTTTTTGTAACTGCGGAGCGCCCGAATCTTGGTCTTGTATCTACCATTATATCGGGCGTTACCAACATGGTGCTTGACTGGCTGCTGGTAGCTGTTTTTTCTATGGGACTGGAAGGTGCAGCAGCTGCAACGGCGATAAGTCAGGCGGTAGGCGGTATTTTTCCTCTTATATACTTTTTAAGTGATAACAATAGCCTTTTACGTCTGGGAAAAACAAACTTCAGCGGCAGAACAATCATAAAAGCATGTATAAACGGTTCTTCAGAATTTATGAGCAATATTTCGATGAGTCTGATAGGAATGCTCTATAATATTCAGCTTTTATCCTATGCAGGTGAAAACGGCGTTGCTGCATACGGTGTAATGATGTATGTAAATATGATTTTTGCAGCAGCATTTATCGGATATTCTATTGGTGTTGCGCCTGTTGTGGGCTTCCATGACGGAGCAGGCAATCACGATGAGCTGAAAGGTATTCTCAGAAGAAGTATCAGGTTAATTGCTGTTTTTTCGGTATGCATGACGATAGCCGCACAGCTGCTTGCAGTACCGCTTGCACAGCTTTTCGTAGGATATGATTCCGCACTTATGGATTTAACGGTCACCGCTTTCAGAATCTGTGGATTCTGCTATCTCTTTATGGGCTTTGCAATTTTCTCATCGGGCTTTTTTACAGCACTCAACGACGGTGTAACATCAGCGGTAATATCATTTCTGCGTACTCTCGTTTTTCAGTGTGCGGCAGTTCTGTTACTGCCACTTGTCTGGAAAATAAACGGTGTCTGGGCATCTATTGTTGTGGCGGAGTTCATGGCGGTTGTATTGTCAATTATTTTCCTTATTATAAAACGAAAAAAATATCATTATTAAAAAAGCTGTAATCCGTAGGATTACAGCTTTTTTATTTCAGAAAATGGGGTTTGCATTAATGATTTCCTGTCTGATTTCCTCATCAACAGAGGCAACAGGTACAGGCGCCGGGTGTCCTGTGTAAAAGCCCTGAACAAAGTCAATACCAAGATCAATAAGAGTGTGAAGCTCATTTGAAGTTTCAACACCCTCAGCGAGCACCATAATATTATTAAGCTTTGCAAATTCTATTGTACTGCGTACAAAGTGCTGCTTGTTCAGATTCTTATGAATATCAGAAATAAGGAAATGATCTATTTTGATGATCTGCGGAGCATATCTCATAAGATTTACAATGTTTGAATGTCCTGTGCCGTAGTCATCAATCGCTATATGGCTGTTTGAGAAATCACCGTTCAGACGTCTGAGCTTTTCAAGGTCCTCGTCTGATACAGTATCCTGTTCAGTAAGCTCAAAAATGAATTGATCCATATAACCGCCGTATTTCTGAGCAAGAAGGTCGATGTCGTTGTCAGAAAGGAAATATCCCGGCATAGTGTTTATAAACAGCTTTTTGCCGAAGAAAGCAGAGGGATCTGCAGCAAACTGTTCCATAACATTGAACATTGTTGCTTTTTCGATATCATAAAGCCTGTTATATTTTCTTGCAGCGTCAAGTATTTCAACAGGGCACATATCTATTCCGTCGCTTGTGCGCATAAGCGCTTCATATGCGAAAATTTCGCCGTTCTTAGCGTTTACGATAGGCTGATAGTGATAGTGGAACAGATTCTTTTCAATAAGAAGCTCAAAGGTCTTATAATGAACCTTTGGCGAGGATTCTTCTCTGACAGCATTGCCCATACCGCTTTTCAGACGGTTCATGTACATTTCACTGTTTGCAAACTTGATAAAGCTTTCGATTGAACCGCTCCAGTCGGGACTTACGGCAGTGCAGCCGGAGTTTACCTCCACAAAATATTCCTTTCCGCTGTTTGCGTTATAGTCTTCAATGGTGGAAAAGAAAACAGAGGTAGCGTTATTTATGGTATCTTCGATTTCATCATCACTTTCAAAGTAATTGATAACAACGAATTCGTCCTGTGAAATATGACCGATAAAGCATTTTTCGGTGTTGGCAAGCTTCAATGCGTTTGCTACAAGCACAAGAGCTTCTTCAGCCGATTCGATACCGTAGTTTTCAAGAATATATGTATATTTAGGTAATGAGTAAACCGTAAGGGTCATAGGCTTTGTCTGGTTATCAGGAGTAGCAAACTCTTCGTACCATGTAGCCGTACCCTTGAGGTTGGGCAGATCAGTAAGGGTATTGATAACGGATGAGCGCTTTATACTCAGACGCATACTCATCTGCTTGAAATATCCTGTGGCGATTGTAAAAGCTATATTTATAGTATTTACCACACGCTTTATCTTATAGCTTGTTTCAATGATGTCATCCGTTTTGATGGCATAATATCCGTAAACATCGTTGCCTACATAAATGGATGTGAGTATGTATGCAGAGGAATCATCCGTCCAGCTGTCCGCAAATGGAATTACATCCCTGAGGCTCATTTTAGAGAATCTGTTGGCTTCGCATACGGTAGATTTTGAAGGGATAACAACAAGATCGTCGGAAATCTGAGAGTGGAACAGTCCTTCGTTGCTTATAATTGAAGAAACGAAATTGCTGTTGAAGCAGACATATGAGTCGTTAAGTGTACAATCCGCAAGTGCGTTGTAGAGATCGTTTATATCCTTTATGCCGAGCATGTTGTTTATGCTGGAATAAATGAATTCTTCATGGATTTTTATATTGTCAATGGTGTTGTAAAGGCTGGTTGCCACATCACGGAAGTTTTCGCCGGTTACCTTGCCGCATCCGCAGGATTCTGAAATTCTGGGAATGAACTCATTGTAAATAACGCAGGGGTCTTTACCCTCAAGAGCCATAGCTACTGCTTCAAGAGTTTTTTCGGCAAGCTTTCCGAGATCTTCCACACAGGTTGTAAGTCTGGGTGCAAAATGATTTGAAGCCGGAACACCATCGTAGCCTGTTACGATTACATCCTCGGGAACTCTGTATCCGTTTTCTTTCAGCTCATCGCATACAGCAAAAGCCATATAGTCATTGGCGCAGATGATTGCCTGAGGCGGCTTTTTGCCGTCAGCTAAAAGCTTTTTTACAATCTGACGGGCAGGTTTACCCCAGTACTGACCGTAATCAACCATATCCTCGCTGAAGGCAAGACCGTTTTCTTCAAGAACTTCCTTATAGCACTGCATGCGCTGTCCGGAAAATTCATCATTATCATCCACACCGCCGATGAAGTGAGTATCAGTAACACCGTGGTCGTGTATAACATGTCTTAATATTTTTTTGAACGGCTGTTCGTAGTCGCCCAGTACCGAGAAGCAATTCTTTGCAGTTGAACCTATAAGAATAACAGGAGTTCCGTGCATCTGTGCGTCAAATATGATCTCATCAACCACTGTTTTGCTGCAGAAGCTGGAAACATATATAACAAGAGCATCGATTATATCATGATTGATTATGCTGAAAACAGATTTTGCGCCTTTATCGGACGGACTTACATTATAAAAATCAATGAAGCTGTTGAAGATAATAAGCTTATATCCGTTTTCGTGAGCAAGGTGATGAAGACTGCTCACATATTCAGCACGGCTGTTATCGTCTGTTTTTGTAACGCATACACCCAGTACAGGTTTTCCGTTAAGCATACCAAAACGCCCTTCCAAAATAGAATGTAATGTTTTATATTCGTTTTATTATACCATATTTATGAAAATCTGTCAACAAAAAGTTATTGTTTTTGTTAAAATGCACAAACAGATAATATGCGTTTAATAAAATGTAAATAACGAATTTTAAAGTGATGTGTCACAAAAATGATATTAAATGTCTGTTTTGTCATTGAATTTACTGCGTATGTGTGGTATAATGACTCAATAAAACATGAAAGGGAATCGTTATGAAATATACAAATCCTGTGCTCAAAGGCTTTTACCCCGACCCCAGTGTATGCTATGCAAACGGAAAATTCTATATGGTCTGTAGCTCATTCCAGTATTTCCCCGGAGTTCCGCTTTTTGAAAGCGATAATCTTGTGAACTGGACGCAGATAGGCCATGTGCTTACAAGAAAATCTCAGGTGATGCTTGAAAAAATAAACAGCTCAGGCGGTGTTTTTGCGCCTACTATAAGATATCACGAAGGCCGTTTCTATATGGTTACGACAAATGATACCACCCACGAGAATTTTTACGTATATACCGACGATATTCACGGCGAATGGTCAGAGCCGATTACAGTAGACCAGGGCGGTATTGACCCGTCACTGCTGTTTGATGATGGTCATGTTTATTTTATCAGCAACGGCTGTGATGACTTTGGAGTCGGCGGAGTAGTCCAGTGTGAAATAAATGTTCAGACAGGGGAAAAGCTTTCACCCAGCAGATGCATATGGCAGGGTACAGGCGGACGTTATCTGGAAAGTCCCCATATGTACAGAATAAATGGCGGATATTATCTTATGGCTGCTGAGGGCGGTACAGAATACGGTCACATGATTACATATGCACGTTCTGATTCACCCTGGGGACCTTTTGAAAGCTATCATAAAAATCCCGTGCTTACCAACCGTAATAAAGCACCCTACATTATACAGGGAATAGGTCATGGCGATCTGATTCAGGATAAGAACGGTAACTGGTTTATCGTTTGCCTTGGCTTCAGACAGATTCACATGTGGATGACTTATCATCATCTTGGCAGAGAGGTCTTCCTCACCCCCGTGAAATTCGGTGAAGACGGCTGGTTTACGGCTGGAGTTGACGGCACAACTGATTCAGAGTACGAGATAGATGGCGATTTCGTACAGACTGAAAAGAAGCTTTATACTTTTGAGAATACTGACGTAAATGTGGATTGGTGTTATTTAAGACACCCACATGCTGAAAATTATGATTTGTCAAAGGAAAGATTTCTGCTTCACGGTACGGATATAACCGTTGATGATGTGGATTCTCCCACTTTTGTCGGAATCCGTCAGCGTGATTTTAATATGGATTTCAGCGTTGATGTTTCCACTGACGCAGGGGAAAGCGGTATAACCGTATATATGTGCGAAAACGAGCACTACGACATAGCAATACGCAAGAGCGAAAACGGCTATGAAGCTGTTCTGAAGCTGAATATAGGCAATGTAAAGCACATACAGGCAGTTGTACCGCTGAAAGAGGGAAAGGCACGGCTTATTGTCCGTTCTGACAGTGTGTCATATAATTTCTTTGTGAGCGAAAGCGGCAATGAAACACACCTTGGTTACGGAAATTCAAAATATCTTTCCAGCGAGGTATCAGGCGGATTTACAGGTGTTGTTCTGGGACTTTATGCTCAGGGAAACAATACTGCCGTATTTGAAAATCTGAAGATAGAATATTAAAACAAAGCTCCGCTGTCACGTTAATGGCAGCGGAGCTTTTTATAAATTGAACGGGAGTGGTATGCAGAGATTTTATCGCCGCCCTACGGAACAACAGGGCGGCGATTAAGGAAAAATTATCATAAACGGATGGAAGAAAGTATTAATTTTTACAACCATCTCGCTCTGATTAAGATAAATTATCAGGCAACATTCTGGAAAGTAACCTTACCTGAAGTTGATATTGTAACATATCCTACTATTAAACTGTTAATGTAAAACGGTAATCTTTTTCCGATATTTTCGGGTCTGATATCAAGTTGAATACTACCAGTTGTTGAATTTTCGCTATTGAACATATTATTGAATTTGGTGTTGAAGAAATATGGGTTGGAAGCTTCAGAACCCAAAATAGTAGTATATTCTGGCAATACAAGATGATTATTGATTTTATAGTCGATTGTAAGACGATAGAAACTGCTTGATGCGAGCTTCGTTGCGGTTGCAGCTGTAATATCGAAATTATCCTTGAAAAGTCTGGGGCTGCCTACTATTACATTGAGCTGATTGCGAGGACCGTTGGTTATTTCTAAAGGATACTGTCTGGCGCCATCATATCCTGCTCCCATATAAAAGATGAAAGGCTTATCTAATCTTAGGGAAGCCATGTAATCAGCCCTTTTTTCACGCAAATCTTGGCTGATCTTTTTTTTACCCGGTTCTGTGAAATCAACAGCAAAAAGTACGTTGCCTTCACGCAGATCTTTGCTAACACTTGTAAATGAAACAATATTGTCGCAATAAGGTGGCATAAGCTCTGTGTAACTTACGACATTGTCTGCTTGATAATAAGTAGGTGTGACCGCACCAAATTCAATATTTGCTCTTGCTGCGGATGCTGTTACTGCCATTGTAGCTGCTGTTGCAGCCACAAGCACAGCGGATACGATTCTTTTGAATTTTATCATGATTTTCTCCGTTTTCGTTTGAATGTTCAGTTGTTAAAAGCTGACACCTTAAATCACCATCGCCCGATTGGAGAGTCGGGCGATGGCTGATTGAAGGATTCAGATTAATGAATATTAAGAGTAGTTTTTTATAGTTTCATCAGCGATTGTTGATAGTAGCAGAACCACTACTTGTTTTGGGTAATGTTACCTTACCTACACTGACACCATTAACGGTAACATCAAAAGTAGTGCCTCTTAAAGTCGTGGGTATGGCAATTGAAGTCTGACCAGTAGTATCACTACTTTCTGTAAAATTGTGGTTGAAAGCAGCACCAGTCCAGGTCTTTCCGTTTGCAGAAAGCTTAATATCAAAGTTAGGAAGAATGTAAAGGTCATTAATGTTATAGTAGATTGTAATCATGTCGTGGTTTACACCATTAATACCACCAATATTTTTATATGTCGATTTGGTCATATCAAAATTATCCATAAATATGCGGCTAGACATTAACATAACATTTCTCATACTGGAAGGTGTAGAGGTCACAACTCCAAGAGGATATGAACCCTTGAAAATCCAATTGCCCTTAGCGTCCACGAACTTAAGAGTTTCCATGTAATCATTCACCTTGGGACGTACAGCGGGATCAATTATCTTTTTCTTAGCAGTAGAGTCCTTAGTAAAATCAATGGTAATAATCGAATTACCCTCTTTCATACCGCTGGGAATTGAGTTGTATTTGACTGTATTTGTGCCAAGGTAAGTAAGATCAGTGTAATGGATAACTGTACTTGTCTTGCGGTTACCGTAAGTGGAACTGTCAATATACCTAATAAAGTTTGCAGCAGAAGCTGTAACTGTCATTGTTGCTGCTGTTGCAGCTGCCAGTGCGATTGCGGTAATTTTCTTAAGTGCTTTCATGGTTTTGTCCTCCTGATAATAAAAATAAAATGATAAAAAATTTGTTTGACGAGCTGCCTCAGCAGCCATCAAGTGAACCTGCCGTTCACTGCTGTAACTACATCATATCAGAAATTCTCCACATAGGCAATATTTTTTGGGCAACACGTACAAATTGCCGTCAACTTGCCGCACTGTACGTGTTTTTACCGCTTTTTTGCTTTTGAAATGCACGTGCTGTCAAATTATCCGCAAACTGCGTACAAGCCGTTTGATGAAATGTACGTGCTTATCCTGTCATCTTGTACGGATTAAATGACATTTGGTACGCAAAGCCTGCTGAAGTGTACAGAAATATATGTCTGACTATCCTGTAAAATAAAAAACGCCCTGCGGGGCGTTTTTGTTATGCATGAGTGTTCAGATATTTGTGATTGCATCCTTGAATTCATGGGTCTTGCTGCGTGAAACACGTATATCAACCTGACCTGAAAGAGTTGCAATTATCGTACGGTCACTGTCCTGTACATATCGTACCACACGTTCCAGATTAACAAGTGCAGACTTTGAAACACGCATGAACTTGCGTGAAATCAGCAGTTCTTCCAGTTCGGAAAGAGTCTTTTTTATTTCAAATCTTCCTGATTTCAGCACGGCAACAGTTTTTCTTCCCTCTGCTTCAAAGCACAGCACGTTCTCAATCGGTACTTTGTTTAAACTGCCGTCTTTAAGCACAAACACTGCAGAGGATGTATGCTTTACAGAAGAACCGGCTTCTGCAGGAGTCATTTCAGGAGGCTCTGAAGGTGCTTCGGTAACAGCCGGCTGTACAGCGGCAGGTTGTACATTCTGTACCTTGCAGGAATTCTTGATGGAAAGCACTTCAAAAGCAACTGCAAGTCTGCTTACATACCGCTTGAACAGGAAATTATATACAATCGGCTCATTATAGCCTACTGCCGCATGACCGTACATCCTGCCATTGAAGTTTATCGGTACAACATGCAGATTTTTAGGCTCACTTGCGAAAACCAGTGATTTCGGGTACAGGTCATACGTTTCAAAATCAATTGAGTTGCCTTCACGTATAACTTCTGTCATAAATATACATTTGGATTTGTTATTTTCAAGATGCAGGTTTACCACAATCATCTCCTTGTCAGGTACAAGGTAACTGGTGTTATTGATTACGTCTGAAATATCATCATAGTCGTTGCAGGCGTAAAGACGTTCTTCAAGTTCACTGTTATGATAGTATATTTCCTCCATACGGCGCTTTTCGTGAAGCTCAAGACCTCTGCGGATATCAAGCGGCTTATGAATACCGCATCCGCAGCTGACGCCTGTGATGATTTCGCCTCTGGGACGGCTTATCTCTACGGGAAGCTCGCCCTTCAGCAACGAGTGAAGCTGCACCATGGCTTTTCTGCCTATGTATTCACCGTCAGAAGGGAAGGTGGTTATTGAAATTACGTTGTTTCTTGAATGAATTTTCGCACCATAGCCCGCTACAATAATATCCTCAGGCACACGGATTCCGTATTTTGCAAGTGCCTTTATAAAGAAGAATGCAACCGCATCATCATAGCACATAACAGCATCAGGTTTCTCAAGCACATTGTATGCAATATCCTTTGCAAGCTTTTCTCCGCATTCCAGCCAGTAACCGCCGTATATCATATTGTCATCTGTGCAGACAAGACCGTGCTTTTTCATTGAATTGATGAAACCGATATCTCTGTCGCTTGAACCGTTGGGATATCCGCCAAGATAATATAACACCTGGCTGTTATGCTTTTCAATTATGTGATCGGTCAGCTGTTCATAATCCTGACTGTTCTGGCTTGAAAGTGTGTTTTCGTAGATTACGCTTTCGCCGATAACCACAACAGGCTTCTTGCACTTATCGGAAATCATCTTTTCGATCTTCTTACCGAGTGCTTTATGGGATGAAAAAGACATTTCAAAGAAAACCACACCGTCATATCTTTCAAAATCAATCAGGTCAAAAACAGCCTCTTCGTTTCTTGTATACATCTCATTGAGCATCGGCATAGAAAATGTTGTGGTGTTATAGCCCATTTTATTTGCTTGTCGTTCAATACCAACAACGTAGTCGTCACGGTAATCTTCACGCATGTCCATCATTACAACGCAGATATTACCATTTCGTTCCATAAAACAACCCTCCCCCAGGATATCATGTACATTCAGATTTAGTTTATAAAGTAATTATAATGCAGAAAATGCCAAAAGTCAATATTCTGTGAAATATAATATGTTTTTGTTGCTGAAAAACATCTTATGTTTTATATATAAATATACATCTGAGTTGTTTGTTGTATTGATAAATTCGTAGGACCTTTTGATAATATTATAAAAATAAACCCCCGAATGTTTTACATTCGGGGGTTGTTTTGCTGGTGACCCGTACGGGAATCGAAAGCCGCCCCACGTTTTTTGCAAAGTCGGATAAAATCTCGCAAACCACGCTGTTATGCGGTTTTTCGAGGTTTATTGCGACTCGGAAATTTTCGCTTGGGTCTTATTTTCGGTGCTTCCAAAGGGGCATTTTTCTACTCATAAGGCCCAAATAAGACCCATACAAGACCCATGAATTGCTGTACATATTTCGCTTTCAGCCTCTTCCGAGATATAGAGAGGCTGATTTTATTCTGGCAAATCGTCTTTCTTTTTGTAATCATCAAGACGAAGTTCTCTTTTGAATTCTTCTTCACTCGGAATATGAGTCATATATTTTGAAGCGAATATCTGAGTATCATTCTCTGAAAGCGTGTACTTTACAATCGCATCGCTCTTGTCAGCACAGAGAACAATTCCTATGGGAGGATTATCTCCCTCGTTCATAAGCTCACGAGTGTAGTAATTCACATACATCTGCATCTGTCCCAAATCCTGATGTGTCAGGTCGCCGAGTTTTTAGTCGATAAGCACAAAGCATTTCAGAATGTAGTTGTAGAACACAAGGTCAATGTAGAAATGGCGTCCGTCAAAGGAGATTTTCTTCTGCCTTGCAACGAAGCTGAAACCCCTGCCGAGTTCAAGCAGAAATTTCTGCAGGTGGTCGATAATAGCCTGTTCCAAATCCTTTTCATAAAAATGAGGATTTTCGGAAAGGTCGAGGAATTCCAGAACATAGGGGTCACGGATAATTTTTTCGTATTCAGGCTTTGGCTCTGTTGTCTGGATTTCGGCAGCAACAGCGCCCTTTTCCTTGCTTGAAAGCAAACGCTCATAGAACATTGTATTTATCTGACGTTCAAGCTGACGTACACTCCAACCTGATTTCGCACATTCTTCGGTGTACCACGCTCTGCGATTGTCGTCGGAGATACGCATAAGGATACGATAATGTGACCAGCTCAATTCGCTACACAGTGTGTAGCGTTTTTGATATGCAAGATAGAACTGTCTCATATTCCGTAAATTTGCAACAGTAAAACCTTTACCGAATTCGGCAGTCAGCTTTTCGGAAAGATATCTGAGCAAGCATTATGTTCATTGAAAATTCTCCTTTCAGAAAAGATAGCAACCCCCGATTTCGTTATAAACGGGGGTTGCTATGTAAGATGTGTCGTTGAAGCATTATTCTGTCAGTGTTGTTCCTGAAATGAATGTTACGAACATATGCGAAAGTGCCTATTCTCCTTTATCAGCTACAAAAGCTCCCAAAAAGGATGGCAGAGGCTACGAATTTACAAGAAGCTTCTCTGTTCCTTCGGGTATGAGATGGCTGAAACAAATTTCCTCCTGCAAGCCTTTGGCTGATTTGTACTTCTGATTTTGTGCATTGTGACGATTTTATAATTTACTGCCTACTTTGGTTTTATAATAAAAAATATTAACTAAAGGTTAAGTGCTTTGTCGTCACATAAGATATTCTGAACAGGCAAGGCGGTTAAATATAATCCTATTCCATTTTGTTTACCCAGATAGGCTCATCCCGCAGACATGAAAGCTCCTCACGGTATACGTATCCATTATTATCCCAACACCATACAAGCTGTGTGAAGGTGTAATCATCATGATGAAAATGTAGTATTACATCAGATTCTCCGTCGCTGTTTACATCATCAAAATAAACAGCGTTATAGGCATCCCACGAGTCGGTTACGGAAAACGGAAAAGAAACGCTTTCAAACAGTTTTTTATTTGAGGAGTCATAATAAAAAGAAGCCCCTTCATTATCCAGGGTTACAACCACATCTACGCTTTTGCCGTTACGTGTTATAATTCCATAGTCGATAATAATTCCCGTAGTGCGCCAGTCAGCTCCGTCTTCATTGTTTTCTTCCATATCGATGAATATATCTGTTTCGAAAGAATCATAAATACTTATATTATAATCTGTTTCTGCAATTTCTCCTGTTTCATCAACGCAACCGGTTGTTACATTGTCAGTGTAATCTGATGTTTCACATCCGCTGACTAAGACACACCCTACAACGGCAGCTGATATAAGCATACATCCTGGTATTTTCTTCATAAATTCTGCCCCTTTACAATTTCTGTAATCTTATCTGCATATATAATGCGTTATAATAAATTATGCATTTTTTTATCTTTTACGGTATTAACCAAAGGTTAGTTTTTAAGTGCAAAGTGTTGCTTTTTAATATAGGATGAATTATAATTTATTGTATAGAAATGCTTATTTCAGATAAGACGCTTGTATTTTCAGGGAGGCGGAAAATGATTATAAAGAAACCATTGTTATTTAGAGCAGGAGCTTTTTTGTTGGTGCTGTCAATGTTAACGGGATGCGCGGACGATGGAGAGTATAATCCTCATACGGATACTTCCGAGCCTGTTGTTACATCATCGGAGGATATAACAATAATTAACGATATCGACATATCGGAGGAAGTAAATATCATAAACGGTGTGCTGATCGTAGATGATGATGTGGTTGTATATGATGATGACAATGGTCTTAGCATCAAAATAGAGCCTGCTTCCGATAAAGATATTTCAACCCCCACCCAGACAGGCAATACACGGGGCGGCAGCAACTGGAAAGCGGCAGATGACGAAATCATTATTGATAATAAAAAGGTTACCGTTTTATGCAATGATAAAAACAAGGATAACGGAAAGGTAGCAGCTATAACTGAAGCCCTTACGGCTAAGAATGGATACAAAAAAGGCACCGACGATTATAATCATAATTATGCGGTATATTACATAGAGGTGGCAGATTGTCTGTTGTATTATCCAAAGCAGCTTAATCTTATTAAAGAGGGAGAAGACAGTTCTTTGATTTTTCGGGACAGCAGAAGCAGCGCAGAGCTGAGAGTATGGCTTGGCGAAAACAGCTACGCTTGTATGGACGATGTTGAGAGCTTTATTAAAAATACAGAACACAACAGGGTTCTCGCTTCGGGAAATGACTGGTATTCCTGCGAAACAAGCGGAACTGCCAAGACGGTATTCACCTTAACGGGTCTTGGAAACAAGTTTTCTGTAAATGCGGAGCTTACTTATGAAAACAAATACGATTTTGTGTTTGAAGAACTAAGACGACTTATAAAATGTAAGTTCGTCGATGACGGAGTATGGGTAAGCAATGCATTTGATAATTCTTATAAAAAAGTCGATGCCGTAGCAAAGGAGACGGGTGCTTATGACCCTGTATTGAAACGCACATCCTGTTATATCGAAGAATTTGACTGTGTAGTTGCTTATCCCGATATTTTTACGAAGGAATACTTCAATTTGAAGGAGGAATACGCTGTATTTACCGACCCTGTAACAGGCGCATCTGTCACGGTAACGAAAATGCTTTCCGAAGAAAGTATAAGCGATATTCAGAGCCAACTGGAAGGAAATAAAAGCGATCTCGTAAGCGACCACTCCCTTAAAGCGGCAAACGATACCGAGGTTATATTTGTAACAATTCGTGACGGTTATATGTGGATAGCTACGATGGAATTTGACGAACAATATTCAGGTATTTATTCAAACGCTTACGATATGCTGGAGATCTGTATTGAGGGAGATGATGTAAACAACACGGAAATGAAGGAGATATATTTTCCTGCTTTCGGTTGCTATGCTACCGTTCCCGTTCAGTTTATGGAAAACGGCACTGATGGCGATGTGCATTTATTCAAAGATAAGCTGACAGGGCTTGAAGCAAGGCTTTCTCTGACTGCTGTTACAGATGCTTCCGTATGTGATAATCTATATGAGTTGTTTGAGGTTGTAGCGGAGGACGCCGCCGTTACTCTTGGCGAGGATTATGTTAGATGGCACAACAATGACGGGTTATTTCTCGGTGCGGCAGGCAGAGAATATATGGGATTGCTGGAGCTGACTAATCCTAACGCTTATGATGTCTATAAAAATTGTTGGCAGGATTTTGGTTTGTTTTTCAGTGCAGGAAACGAGCTTATTACCGACGCAGAGGAAATACGAAAAGAAACGGCTGCGGTTATTCTTATGGAAAGCACAGCAGAAGAACAGCAGGTAGCAGAGGAATTTGCCACTGAAGACGCATTTGCTATGGCAACAGAAACCGACAGAGCTTCCGACAGCAATATAGTAGAAACGCTCGTAGAAAACAAAGCCGAGTTGTCGGAAAAAGTTGTTCATAAACCGCAGACGGAGGTTGAAAACAATTCTGATAACAATGAAAATAATGTCAACAATGAACAGAGGAAAGTTCTTTTCTATAAAACAAGGGCAGATTATCTGGATGTTACAACCACAGCTGACGAATGGCTGTATGCATATCCTGAAACCTTTAAATATCAATGGGATATAAGACTTGCAAGATATTATACAATTCTGTATTCTGTAAATGTTCTTATGTATAACGGCTACGATATTGCGGATAAAGTAGATGAATGTGGCGGAATTTTTGATATAGCCGACAAAACAGACGAATATCTGAACATACTAATTTATGAACAGGATACAATCAAATGTCAGCTGGGAGATAAAGTTATTTCTGTTTTTGAGGTGCTTTGTGCTATTCTCGAAATAGATACCCCTATATATGTTATAGAGGGATTTGAAACGCAGGGTTCGCAGGAATCAAATGGCTCACAGTCTGATACTTCAGGCGGAGATAACAATTTTGATAATGAAATATCAACGCCAAAGGAACTGTACCATTCTCTGCCCTTCGAAGATGTTGACGGGCTTATTGAAGAAAGCTCGTATTACGGCGAGCTTACCGTTTTGAAATATGAACCTGCCGAAGCTACTGTCAACGGCATATATCTTGCAATGGAGGAATTGATAGAACTGGGATTTGAGTACACAGAAACAGAGGATACCCAATGGTATGAAATGTATCTTATGGAAGGTTATATTCCCGACACACAGACAGAGATGCATATATTTATCTATATTGATGAATATAACATCAATATACTGTATCTTATATCCGAGGAGTATTTTTTCGGTGCACCCGGCTCGCTGGCTTATGACTCTTCTCTTGATTATTATGATCTGGACTTTCTTTCTGAAATCGGTATGGCGATAGAGGCAAATCTCAACAGTATTATCGAATACGAAAAAAGCAACGATATTAAGGATATGTGCTATATGTATTCCTATGGGTTTATGGATCCTACGAAATATGACTATGATAGTTTTGTTCAAGGGTCTTTTACAGAGGACGATCCGTTTTCGGGCAGGTATGGAAGTATAATATATTCAGGGTATTATGATAATAATGAGTTTGTTATTGTCAATACTTATTTCTGGCTTGAAGTTGAAGGCTTTACTCTCGTATTTGATCGGAACGGAGTAGCACAGATTATTTAACCGGTTTATTTTGAAAAACACAAGTAAAAACCGAGGTTTTCGCAAAAGATAACCTCGGTTTTCTGCTGAAATATAATTAGCTCCGTTTAGTCATAATCATACCTAGAAAAATCAAAAAAGGCTATAATGATTAACCAACTGCTTCAAGCGAAATCCGATAATAATAATCATCAAGATTATAGTTTTCTTTAAAATAATCCAATGTATAATCTGAATCTATGCTCTTTTCCCAACAGGCTTCAACGCCCTCAAGACAAGTGAACGCTTCCCTTATGCAGGCACACAGGTATGCGGATTTCAGCTGCATATTCACACTTCTGAAATAGTCGGGCAGCGGAGTTGTTTCGGAGAAGAATATATTTTCAAATATTCTTGCCTTATCCTCTTTTGCATAAGAGGTTGCATAGCCGTCAACAAAATATACGCTGTCAAGAGGCATGTCACCGCCGTCGTAATATGTTGTTCCAATATATTCGGTTACATCATAACCGGTAGTAAGGCCGTTTTCATCGGTGTAAGTTCCCGTATATCTGAAATCTTCGGGATTAAGCATTTCCCAGCGTTCAAACATTTCCAGGCTATAATCCCAGAAGCCTTTCGTATATATTGCGTCTTCAATACAGTGCATAAACTCATGAGCCAGAGAAATATCAATATTATTCTGAGTTATATCAATAACAATAACACGGTTTATTTCGTTTTCAAGAAAAGTAAATGCCGCTGCATCAGAAATTGACTCGCTGTCAGAATTATCGGGTATAATTTTGCCTGTCAGATAAATACTTATAGTTGCATCTTCTCCGTACATTTCTTTCATTTCATCAAGAAAACCAACAGGAAGAGCCGTACACACGTATTCAATATCCAGCAGTGCATTATAAATATTCAGCTCACCTGTTTCGTCTTTAACGGCATAGCCGCTGAAATACCGCACAGCGTCTTCGCCCGAAACAATCTCAATTCCATGGTCTGTTTCTATGGAGCGTTCCAGTTCCTCAGCTGATACTTCGTAATTTGTACCTGTCAGTATTGCAAGCTCCGCTTCTTCTGTTTCAACAAGCTTCGGCTCCCACACGAATATACCCGTGTGTTCATCGAGGGTTGCCATAAGCACAACATAATTTCCGACCTCTGATATATAGTAGATATATCCCGCTGATTCAATTGCCGGTGCAAATTCTGCCGTACAGGCACCTGTTTCAAGAGAGTAACGTTTCATTGAGGGCTTATCCGTGTCGCAGGAAACAAAATACATATTATTCGTACTGTCATAGCATCTTATTGAGCTGTAATCCATAGGGAATGCAAAGCTTTTTTCCATATTCGGATGACTTTGACTATATATATTTACCTTACAGCTTTCATTGTCCACTCCTATAATCCTGTTGCCGATTACATAGGAGGAATACGGTGAGCAATCGGGTTTTATCCGTGTTTTTGTTCCGTTTTTTATATCCCACAGGCAAATACGTTCACTGTCTCCGTTATATTCAGTCACAACAAGCATATCGTCTGACAATGAGCCTGTAATTTCCCTGAAGATATAACCATCATCAGCAGGAAATATCCTTTCATCTATTGCCAGCTTGCCATAATCGTCAATTCTTATAAGATTTATGCTATTGCCGCTGCTATGCACCTCCGACAATTCAGAATTAATGCCGTTAATGATATAATATTCATCAATGATTAAGGGAAGAGAATGTTCGTCAGTTTTTTCAAGCTCATCGTTATAAACTGTAAGTTTGCCATCATTAGCACACATTACAGCGATATGTCCGCTGATTACGGCTATTGTTGAATAACCGTTTTCGTCTATACATATTTCTTTGCTGTTTCCCTTTTCAAGGTCTATAACAGAAATATATGACGCACCTGTTCCTTCAAAGTCATTTTCTGAATATAAAAACACGAACTTACTGTCACTGAGGGCAATAAGATTTTGTATAGAAAGTGCCGTATCCTCAAGGAAATAGCAATCATTACAGATTTGCGTTGCAAAGTCGGATAATTGCACTTTTGTATCCATAACAGCCTCTGTATTTTCTGTTAAAGCAGTAGTCTGTTCCAACAGAGCAGATGTTTTAGCGGCAATATTTTCATCAGCATTATTACAGCCCGATAACATCAGTATTACTGCCGAAAACAAGGCTATGACTTTTGTTTTTGAATTGCTCACTTTATTTACTCTCCCATTATCTGTTTGTGAAAATATGATTGATTTTCCTGATACATATAGCCGTTCTCCTGTTCCCACAGCCATACAAAATGTGTTTTGCTGTTATCCTCGTGAGAAAAATCAATTGTTGCATCAGATTCACCGTCGCCATTTATATCTTCAAATGAAATACCGCTGAAAGCCCCCCATGAATCTTCCACCTCTTTGGGAAATAACACGCTTTCAAAGAGCTGTTGATTCGGACTGTCATAATAAAAAGATGATTTCCCGCGATTCATCGTTATAGCAACTTCTGTATTTTCGCCGCCTCTTGTAATTGTTCCGTAATCAATAATAATTCCCGTAGTGCGCCAGTCAGCTCCGACTATATCCTCTTCGCTGTTGTTATTTGAAAATACGGGATCTTTTTCGTTTGCGTTGCTTTTTACGGCATCTTTTTCGTTTGCGTTGCTTTTTACGGCATCTGAGTTTGTACCGCATCCGCTTAAAGCAGAGCAGACAACAATTACAGCAATCGCAAACATAAGCTTATTGTTTATTTTCATAATTTCATTCCTTTTTTGTTTTTATAGCACAAAAGACCGTCATATATTAATTATACAGCGGTTTCATTGTAAAAAATATTAACCAATGGTTAAATATTACCGTTTATCATATTCAACAGCTTGCTACGCTTGGTTCTTGTATCTCCGCCTATATAAAGCTTTGAATATATCTGGTTTATATACTGTTTGACGCTTCCTTCAGACAGGAAAAGCCTTTCGGCAATTTCACGGTTGCTAAGACGCTGTGCCATAAGACCTACAATTTCATACTCACGCTCTGTCAATCTCTCCAATGATTTCTGTCGTATATGCTTGCAACACATCCCGACACGACGTTTCTCGTATCTGTTACCGAATTCTGCAATACGTGAGGTAAATTTCTTGTTATAATCCATACATTCACAGAGCAGCTCATCAATATAGTAATAATTCTCCACAAAAGGCATAATAAAGCCATCAGGAACGGCAGCGTCCATTGTTTTTAAAAGCAAACATTTTGCCTTCTCGTGCTTGCCAAGCATTTTATATGCCGACGCTGTCTGTATGCTGATGTGAATATCCACTAATTTATAGTGCATATTACTGCATACGCCGAAAAGTCCCTCGCTGCGCCCGATAACCTTTGCATAGGCACCCTGCATAAGATAAACCTGATTTTCAATCATGTCAATAATGGGTTTACCCGGTGCAAGAAGATTTATTTCGGAAAGCTTATGATAACGGAAGATTTCAGGGATTCTGTCTTCCTCGTGCGTTAATGCAAAATAATATGCACAGCAGGCGTTATAAAGATTTATCCATGATGAATTGTGATGAGCAAGCAGCTCACGATAACGCTGTTCAAAGGCATAAGGTCCTTCTGTATCAAGGCAAAGAGAAAGACGCATGGACAGAAAATCACAGCAAAGCGCCATATTTTCCTGCCAGTTATCCTTTATACGTGCATAAGCACTTTCAAGCTCTATATGTGCGTCGTTGAAATGTCCCTGCTGAAATTCCGCCTCTGCGTGCATTATTTTTTCTGCACCCTGACCGTGACCGTCGGTAATTTTGTAGTAATGAGGCATACATTCATACATTTCCCGAAGTTCGCTTTTCAATGCTCCGGGCTCACGATAATACTGCATAAGTATAGACGGAGAGCCGAATGTCCAGCCGCCGTTTTTCTGAATTGTGACAGCAGCACGGCTCATCTGCTTACTAGCACTTCGGTGAAGTCTGCTCATAGCGCTTATATCGTTGAACATAAGAAAGCTTGTGATAAGATCGCATTCACCGAGAAGATTTCCCCTTTCTTCTTCGGTCATTTCAGGCTGCTCATCAATAGAGGTCAGCAACAGCGCTTTAAGCTCCATCATTTTAGGAATATTCCGCCAGTTGAACATACTGCGCATAAGTACAAGAATTGAAAAAGGATGTTTTTTAAGAATGCCGACAGGGCATTTATCCAGCAAGCGAAGAACATCTGCCGGGTCCAGGTGTGAAAGGAGTATCCCTGCGTCTCTAAGTATAACCTCCAGAAGAGAATCGAAATTTCCATTTTTGCCGTAAGCTTTAAGAGCGTGAAGATATTGCTTGTTGTTTTCGTACCATAGACCGAAACGGTTATAATAACAGGATTGTTTTTCAGTGGGAAACTGTAAAAATGCACGTTCGGCACACTCCTTCATCATGTGATGAAATCTGAAGGTTACATTATCAGACAGGCGCTTTACAAAAGCGTTTTGTTCCGTTAAAGAGGCAAGTACGTTCTCTGTATCCGAAAGTCCTGTAATGAATTGAGCCATCTCAACGGTAAATTCGTCGGCAAGTCCCATAACTGCAAGAAACTCCTTGTGCTTTTCGGGAAGCGGATTAATCATAGCTGCGGTAAACATTGTGTAAATATCCGAATTGCAGTCGGGAAGCGCTCCCTGCTCGGCAAAAGCCCGCAGATTAAGATATATTGCCGAAAACCAGCCCTCGCTTGAATAAAGAAGAGAGTTGATTTCTTCATCGGAAAGCTCTGCTCCGCATCGGTGTGCATATGTTGTAAGCTCAGAATGATTAAGCTTTAACTGGTCAGCACTTATCTGATGTACTTTTGCTCCAAGACGTATAATCTGTGCATCGGGCAGACAGCGGTCACGTCCGGCAACGATAAGATGAACATTGTCGGGAATACGGTTTGCAAAATTACACAGAAACACAGAAACATCTTCATTTTTTAAAAGATGAAAGTCATCAATGAAAATATAACAAGGCTTTTTCCCCGAAAGCTCGTGGCATAAATCGTCTGTAAGCATACTGCTTCCCGCCATATCGGAGGGACAGGGATACTCCGTAAGGAAATCAAAGCCAGAATATGCAAAGGCATCCTGTACACTTTTCCAGAAAATCATAAGATTATCGGAATAAACGCTTATCCGGACAACAGAAATGTCCTCAGCCTTTTCACGTTCTTCAAGATACCAGTTAACCGCAGTGGTTTTTCCGTAACCCATCGGCGCGATTACGGTCGTAAGAGGACAGTAGGATAAAAAATGAAGACAATCTTTCAGTCTTTCCGATATGTATATGGTATTAAAATTCCGTTTATGTCTTGGCACTTTCCTCAACCTTTCTGCTTATATTTGCTTAAAGTATATCATAACCAACTCTGAAAATCAACCACTGAAATTGGTCAATTCCCGTAACAAGGCATAAATCACCTATTATAATAATTATACATTATTTTTATTTTTTTAATATTAACCAAAGGTTAGTATTATGTGATCGGCATATTGAACATTAAATTAATATTTCTCTTTTGCTCCGAAAGCAGCGAAGCAGCCACACCCAGCAGCTCATTTTTGATATATATTCTTTGACCGTATACATTAAATTCAAAGTAATCTGTCATATGTTCATCGCAAACTCCCATTGTTTCGATAGGGGAATCGCTCATATCTGAAAAGGTTATTTCGTGTGCCACACGTTCAAAAATCTTTTTCTTATAGTTTTTCGCCTCGACTTTCAGAACGATCTTCACAAGAG
>JAGALB010000038.1 GCA_017625405.1 Ruminiclostridium sp.
GGCATTACTGAGGAAAACCCTTTTGTAAAAGGGCTTTTCCTCAGACTCCTTTCCGAAAACTTTAAATTTTAATTTAAGCCTGACAAGGTAATTTACCCTGTCAGGCTTAAATCATTATTAAAGTCTTTGGAAGGGGGTTCGTGGGACACCTTTCTACAGAAAGGTGTCCCACGATAAATACTTATAAAGCTTCTATATGAGTACCGCTCTTAGGCTTCAAGGATTTTTTTGCTTTAATTACCCATTCCTGCACTGATAATTTCATACTTGATCTTATCGGAAAGCTCCTGGAGAGGTTCGGGTGCAGGCCGTGCAGTATAGAAGCCCTGAATCAGGTCTACACCATAGCTTATAACCGCCCTGAGTTCTTCGGTGGTTTCCACACCTTCGGCAACTGTCTTGATGTTGTTCATCTGTGCAAAGTCGATTGTGCTTCTGACGAACATCTGCTTATTGACATCGTTCTGGATATTGGAAATGAGATAACGGTCGATTTTGATGACCTGGGGCTTGTATCTCAGCAGGTTGACAATATTTGAGTAGCCTGCGCCGTAATCATCAACAGCAAGCTGACAGCCCGAATTCTCACCGCCGAAGTTCTTTATGCGACTGAGCTCATCATCGGATGTGTCGTTCTGCTCTGTAATTTCAATTACGCAGTATTTCAGCAGGTGGCTGTATCTTTCGTTTATGTATTCATAGTCTTTATCGGTAAGGAAATGTCCCGGAATTGTGTTTATGAATACACGCTTTCCGATAAATTTATCGAAATGATTGTTCATATAGGCAAGAACATTATAAATGGTTGCCTTTTCAATATCGTAAAGGCGGTTGTAGTCCTTGGCTATCTGAAGGATTTCGCCTGGGTTCATTCCGATTTCTTCCGTTGTGCGCATAAGTGCCTCGTAGGCATATATTTCACCTGTTTTTGCATTTATGATAGGCTGGAAATTGTAGATGAAAAGATTCTTTTCGATGAGCAGGTCAAAGCGCATATAGGCATCCTTGGGGGATTTCTGCTCCTTAAGAACTCTGCCGCTGCCTGCTTTCAGACGGTTAAGATACATTTCACCTTCAGCGATTTTCAGCAGCGTTTCTATATCGCTGTCCCAGCCGGGTTCTGCGACGGTACAGCCGCAGTTTACCTCGACGAAATAGTCTTTTACCTGTGCCTGATTATAGTTTTCGGTATTATTAAAGAAAATCGAAACGGCATTTGTGATAATTTCGCCCATATCCACTTCAGGCGATTCAAGGTTTACAACTGCAAATTCATCATCTGAAATGCGGGCAATGATTGAGTTTGTTGGGTTTGCAATCTGAAGTGATTCGGATATGAGAGTAAGGGCTTCCTCGGCATCCTTGATTCCGTAGGTGTCATAAATATACTTATATCGCGTGATACAGTAAACAGAAACAGCAATACGTTTCTTTCTTGCGAAGCGGTCGATTTCTTTCATCCGCTTGATGAGACCCTTGAGGTTAAGCTGTTCGGTAAGAGCGTCACGGTTTTGCATATCCTCAACTCTGGACGCAAGATGAGTCTGCTCAATACGGCTTACGAGAGTGCCGAACGCAATATTGATGATTCTTGTAAGACGATGAAGCTGATTAACTTCTTCTATGATATTGGAGCTTTTCTTTGCATAGTATCCGCAGACCTTGTCTGCAACATGAATAGACTGGAATATGAATGCACATTCCTGGTCAATCGTATCATTCATTTTGGGATAAAGCTCATCAAGAGCGAAAAGGTCCTGACTCTGATTCTTATAGGTTTCATCCTTAGCGGAGATAACAACCATTTTGGGCGAAAAAGGACAATCAGGATTGTTTTTTTCGCCTTTTCGGATCATCGAAAGGAAATTGCCGTTGATACACAGCATAGAGCCGGGAAGAATATTGTTGTGAAGAGTTTTTCCGACGGTGCCGATGTCGGTGCTTTCAAAAGCGTGGTCAGCCCATGAATATAATGAGTTTTCATGCTGATTGTTAATTGTAAGCAGGCTGAAAAGGTAAGCCGCCTGATTGCGGAAATCCTTTTCTGAGATCATGCAGCCGCAGGATTCGCTTATGTTAATGCTGTATTCTTCTGTGATATCGAAAGGCTCGCATTTTTCCGTAATGCTCTTTTCAATAACAGTCACACAGTTTCTTGCAAGAGCTTCTATATTTTCACGGCAGGTGGAAATCTGCGGAGAGTAAAGGGAAGCATTGCGTGTGCCGTCAAAGCCTGTTACAAGCACATCATCGGGAACACGGACGCCGTAGGTTTTGAGTCTGTCGCATACATCGATGGCTGAGGAGTCGTTTACGCATACAATTGCATCGGGGATGCCTTTTTCTACGATACTGTCAACCGCTCTGTAAACGGGAACGCTCCAGTAGTTTCCGTAATAGACACGATCCTCTTCAAAGGGTATACCGCTTTCCTCAAGTGCTTCCTTGTAGTAACGGATACGATCGTCGGATTCGGGAGTATTTTTTGAACCTGCAATAAAATCAAGCTTGCGGGCACCGTGATCATTTATAAGATGTCTTATGAGTGTTTTATATGTATCTGAATAATCCTTGGTTACGCAGAAGCAGCCTTCACGCTTTTCATTGAGAAGAATAACAGGTATATTCTTTTCGTGCGCTTTATTGATAAGCTCTTCTACAATGGTTTTGTCATAAAAGCATCTGTCGTCAATTATCAGTGCGTCGAGAATATCATAATTTATAGCTTTATATATAGACTTTGCACCCTGGTCGTATTCGTTGTGACTGTAAAAATCACGGAAGCTGTTGAATATAAACAGGCGGTAGCCCATTGCAATGGCTTCTTTTGAAAGGTATTCGGCAAAATTGCTGATATTTTCTTCATTGAGCTTTGTTACGCAAAGCCCTATGATTTTGTAGTTCTTAATCATGTCGAACCTTCCTTTCTTGAAAAATACTGTACAGAAATATCCGCAGTACATTGCATGAAAACGGCGGATTTTATGTAAACATCAGCCTGAACAGCTATGATGTTGGGTAAAATCATTAAATATTATTAAATAAAATATACCATATTTGTACAAATATGTCAAGCCGATATAACGATTACAGAATAATAAAAGTGAAAAAATAACATTTTCTGCATAACGTACAAAAGAATATGTATTTTATTGACATTATGACGGTTGTGTGGTAAAATTTAAGTTGTAATTCATTGAAGGGCGGTGTACATATTGAGAAAAGGATTTGCCTCGGTTATGCTTGCGGCAGCGGTGCTCCTGTCAGGCGGATGTGTTGATATTTCAGACAGAACAGCGCCCGAAAAGCCTGTAATCGCTGTTATTACAACCACTACCACCACCGAGGATATACCTGACGCTCCTGTAACTGCCAATGTTTCTACCACTACCATGGATTACACAACCCGGATTCCTGTAATTACCGCAGGAACAGGTGCGGAAATCGAAGAATTTTACAGCACATTTGATTTTACGGAAGATGACTATGCCTTTCTTGAAAACTGCGTTTTTGTAGGAGACAGCATATGCAGCGGTCTGGGACATTATGGCATTATTCCTATGAAAAACGTGATTGCCCAGGGTAATATTGCCGCACGAAACATCTTTGATTTTACCTTTACGGTAGACGGCAGCGAGCTTTCGCTTGTTTCCGCACTGGTGAACGCCGATCCGGAATACGTTGTGTTCTCAATGGGCATAAATGATGTGAATATTACCTCGGAAGAAGAATTTGCAAAGAATTATCGTGAGATACTCAGCACAACTGAGGGCTTTCTCCCCAATGCACAGCTTATTGTTCTTTCGATAACACCCATAGATATGACCTCAACCTTCACAAGCAACGAAAATATTGACAGCTTCAACAAGGCGCTTTCCGAAATGCTTGCGGAAAACGACAAGTGGCATTTCGTAGATGTGACGGGCGAGCTTAAAAACTCGGAAAATGCCCTGAAAACCAATTACAGCAGCGGCGACGGAATACATCTTTCCCCTGATGCATACTATGCGACACTTTATCAGCTCTGCCGTTCATATCTGGGCGAGCCTGCAGATACTACGCAGGAAGCGGAAGATGAAATTACAATAGAATAAAAACAAGGCGGACGCATTACGGCGTGCCGCCTTATTTGTTTATTTTATACTAATAAAAGCCGTCGGAAAAACGCAATATTATTGAAAAATCGCCTTTATTTTAGCGGAGAATAAGTGTATAATATTGTAGAAACATTTTATAAAACAAAGAAGGAACAATATGAAAAGAGAAGATTTAAGAAACATAGCAATCATTGCTCACGTTGACCACGGAAAGACCACTCTTGTAGACGAAATGCTCAAGCAGGGCGGTGTATATCGTGAAAACCAGGCAGTTGTTGACCGTGTAATGGACAACAACGATATCGAGCGTGAAAGAGGAATCACAATCCTTGCAAAGAACACTGCAGTTCAGTACAAGGATATAAAAATCAACATTGTTGACACTCCCGGACATGCTGACTTTTCAGGTGAAGTTGAACGAATCTTAAAGATGGTAAACGGTGTTTTACTGCTGGTTGACAGCTTTGAAGGCACAATGCCCCAGACACGCTTCGTTTTACAGAAGGCGCTGGATCTGGGTCACAAGATTATCGTCGTTGTAAACAAGACTGACCGTCCCGACGCACGTAATGCGGAGGTTGTCGACGAGGTGCTTGAACTGCTTCTTGACCTCGATGCAACCGAGGAACAGATTGAAAGCCCCGTTGTTTTCTGCTCGGGCAGAAACGGTACAGCGTCCTATTCTCCCGATGTACCCGGTGAGAATTTTATCCCCCTGTTTGAAAAAATCATCGAGCATATTCCTGCTCCCGAGGGCGACCCCGAAGGTGAGCTTCAGGTGCTTGTATCTTCTATCGACTATAACGAATATGTAGGCAGAATTGCTATCGGACGTGTTGAAAGAGGCGTTATAAAGCAGAATCAGGAGGTTATGGTCTGCGATTATCACAACAACACAGCACCCTTCCGTTCAAGAATTGTAAGCCTTTATCAGTTCGACGGACTTGACAAGGTGCCCGTTACTGAAGCATCCATGGGTGACATCGTATGCTTCTCAGGTATCGAGGGTGTTACAATCGGACAGACTATCTGCTCCACAACCTGCGTAGAACCGCTTCCTTTCGTTAAAATCAGCGAGCCTACCGTAGAAATGACCTTTGCCGTAAACAACAGCCCCTTTGCAGGCAGAGAGGGTAAGTATGTAACCTCCCGTCAGATAAGAGAGCGCCTTGAGCGTGAGCTTCTGAAGGACGTTTCCCTTAGAGTTAAGGAAAGCGACGTTCAGGATGCCTATGACGTTGCGGGCAGAGGTGAAATGCATCTTTCAATCCTTATTGAAAATATGCGCCGTGAAGGCTATGAGCTTTCCGTAAGCACTCCCCGAGTTCTTTTCAAGGAAATTGACGGCGTAAAGTGCGAGCCTATGGAAAAGCTGGTAATTGACGTTCCCGACAGCTGTGTAGGTGCGGTAATGGAAAAAATGGGCACACGCAAGGCGGAATTACAGGTAATGAATCCCGTCGGCGGACGCACAAGACTTGAGTTCAAGATTCCTTCCCGTGGACTTTTCGGTTACAGAAGCGAATTCCTCACCGATACAAAGGGCGAGGGCATCTTAAATACAATTTTTATCGGCTATGAGCCTTTCATGGGCGATATTCCCGTAAGAACAACAGGCTCACTTGTTGCTTTTGAAACAGGTACAGCCAGCGCATACGGCTTATGGAATGCCCAGGACAGAGGCGCAATGTTCATTGACGCAGGTGTTGACGTGTACGAGGGTATGATTGTCGGCGTTTCTCCCAAGATGGGTGACATCAACGTAAATGTCTGCAAGAAAAAGCATCTGACAAATACCCGTGCCAGCGGCAGCGACGAAGCACTCAGACTTATTCCGCCCCGCCGTATGAGCTTAGAAGAAAGCCTTGAATTCATCTCCGATGATGAGCTTGTAGAGGTAACACCCAAGAATATCCGACTCAGAAAGCGTATCCTTGACAACGAAACCCGTGCCAAGGAAGACGCAAAGAGACGAAAAGGTTAATAGTAAAACCGCACACAGCCGTGTGCGGTTTTTATTCTCTGAATTCCAGTAATTTGTAAGCATCGATTTTAAGTGCGGCGGCTATATTGAAAATAGCTTCAAGAGAAATGTTGTGAATAATGTTCGGTGCTTCGATTGCACTCAGGTGTGAACGGCTTATTCCTGCCGCTTCGGCAAGCTCCTCCTGGGTATAGCCCTGCAGCTTGCGGTAGTAGGCGATATTAAGTCCTAACTGGATATATCTGAATTCGTTCTGCTTTGAGATTTTTATTGATTTTGACATAAAAAACACCTGCCTTTATATTTAATATTACCAATAATCATAATGAAAATAAACTTTTTATTAAAATGCTATTGCTTTTTAATAAAAAGCAAATTATAATTATCAGTATAAAATAATACTATAAGGAGGATTTTTTATGAAAAAAATCACAAAAATTCTGTCTGTTCTTATGGCAGCGGTAATGCTTATGACAGCGTTGTGTGTGCCTGCATATGCGGTTTCAGCATCTGCAAGTTCGGAATCTGCCTATAAAAAAGCGAAGCTGGTTGACAGCGGTAAAACAATGAGTTTTACATTGAAGAAGGATAAGGATGAAAGTAATTACGGAATTGCACAGATATATAAAGTAGAATTGTCAAAAACAGGAACGCTTAAATTGGATGTTACATCTGCTGTATCGAGTTTTCATATTCAGGTTCTTGATAAAGATGTAAGTGAATGGATGCCTTACTCCAATTATTCTATTAAAACAGGCACTTTTGTAGATACTTATGACAACGGTCCTTGGATTAACTGGCAGGAAAACCTTGGAAAAGCTAAACTTACCATGGAATACAAGCTTAAAAAGGGTGTTTATTATGTAAGAGTTTTTAGTATACCCGGTGCAAAGATAAATGGTAAAACAACAATAAAATTTACCTACCCCCAGGACAAAATCGAAAGCTCCGATTCCGCAAAAATCACTTCCTTTACAGCAACTCTCAAAAAGGGTGACACTCTCCAGCTCGGTACAATTTTAAGCGGTGAAGGCACAGTTGCATGGAGTACTTCCAAAAAGTCGGTTGCAACTGTAACAAGCAAGGGCAAGATTACCGCAAAAGCAAAGGGTACAGCTGTAATCACAGCAAAAACAGGTGATTCGTCCATGAAAATAACCATAAAGGTTACCGAATAAGCAAAAAACAGACGGTCTTTGACCGTCTGTTTTTGCGTTCTGACGAAATTTGCCTGAATGCGAAAAATTTAACAAATTTTTTCTGTTTACCTATTGAAAAATTTCAGAAAATCTGATACAATATTAATGTATTATTAAATAACACCGAAAGGAAGTTTTTAAAATGGCAAAGCTCAACAAAAAGAATGTAGAAGATTTACAGGTTAAGGGCAAGAAGGTTCTCGTAAGAGTTGACTTCAACGTTCCTATGAAGGAAGGCGTTATCACCAACGACAACAGAATCGTAGCTGCTCTCCCCACAATCAACAAGCTCGTTGAAAACGGTGCAAAGATTGTTCTCTGCTCCCACCTCGGCAAGCCGAAGAACGGTCCTGAAGACAAGTTCTCCTTAAAGGCTGCTGCAGACAGACTTGCAGAACTCGTAAACACAAAGGTTGTTTTCGCTAAGGACGATGTAGTTGTAGGCGAAAACGCAAAGGCTGCTGTTGCTGCTATGAACGACGGCGAAATCGTAGTTCTCGAAAACACACGTTTCCGTGGCGCAGAAGAAACAAAGAACGGCGAAGCTTTTGCCAAGGAACTTGCTGACCTCGTTGACGGCGAAATGTTCGTAATGGACGCTTTCGGCTCCGCTCACCGTGCACACGCTTCCACAGCAGGCGTTACAAACTTCGTTAAGGAAACAGCTGTTGGTTACCTCATGAACAAGGAAATCGAATTCCTCGGCAACGCTGTTGAAGCTCCCGAAAGACCCTTCGTTGCAATCCTCGGCGGTGCTAAGGTTGCTGACAAGCTCAACGTAATCAATAACCTCCTCGACAAGTGTGATACACTTATCATCGGCGGCGGTATGGCTTACACATTCTTAAAGGCTAAGGGCTACGAAGTTGGTACATCCCTCGTTGATGACGAAAAGGTTGACTACTGCAAGGAAATGCTCGCTAAGGCAGAAGCAAACGGCAAGAAGCTCCTTCTTCCTATTGATACAACAATCACAAAGTCCTTCCCTGATCCTATCGACGCTGAAGTTGAAGTTACAGTTGTTGATTCTGACAAGATTCCTGCTGATATGATGGGTCTTGACATCGGTACAAAGACAATGGAACTCTTCGCAGCAGAAGCAAAGGCTGCAAAGACAGTTGTATGGAACGGACCTATGGGCGTATTTGAAAACCCCATCCTTGCAAAGGGTACAATCTCCGTTGCCAAGGGTCTTGCTGAAGCAGACGCTACAACAATCATCGGCGGCGGCGACTCCGCAGCAGCTGTTGTACAGCTCGGTTTCGCTGACAAGATGAGCCACATCTCCACAGGCGGCGGTGCTTCCCTCGAATACCTCGAAGGTAAGGTACTCCCCGGTATTGCAGTTATCCAGGATAAGTAATCGGCGATAAACGCTCACATACTTCGTCAGAACAGGTTCACCGTATAACACATACGGCTTCGCCTACTCTTACTCGTCTGTGAGACGTTTCTCTTGATTACTGTGTAATCGTAAAAAATACAGATAGGGCAGAGAAATCTGCCCTATTCTTTGAGGTAAGCTATGGAAATCAAGAACGAAAAACTGAGGCAGATAAGCGAATGCTATTCCGACAATCTCCATATCGAAAAGAGCAAGCTCAGCTGCAATGTTGAGTTTACAACCATGGAGGATTCTGTTTTCAATGAGGTAAATCTTTCCGGCTCATTTTTCCAGCGGGGAGAAATGAGAGGTGCTGAGTTTGAACAGATGGGTATGTCGAACTGCATTTTCAGAAGCACAAACATGACCCGCCCTGATTTCAACAATGTGGGTATGTCAGGCGCTATGTTCAGAAAAAGCGATATGGACCGTTCTGATTTTGAAAACGTCGGGCTCATAAACACAATTATGAGCAATTGCGACCTTACAGGGCTTAAAATCCTCAATTGCAAAATCAGCGATATGACTATCGACGGTTACAACGTACAGGAACTTCTCGAATTCTATAAAAACAATCATAAAGGAGAATAAAACAATGAACAAGGCAACAAGAAAGGCAATTATTGCCGGTAACTGGAAAATGAACAAGACACGCCCCGAAGCTAAGGCTCTTCTCGAAGAACTCAAGGGCATGGTAGCTGATATCAAGACTGTTGAAATCGTAGCTTGCGTTCCTTTCACAAATCTTGAAACAGCTTTAGCTGCAACAGAAGGCACAAACATCAAGATCGGTGCTGAAAACTGCCACTTTGAAAAGAGCGGCGCTTTCACAGGCGAAATTTCCGCAGATATGCTTGCAGAAATGGGCGTTGAATACGTAGTTCTCGGTCACTCTGAACGTCGTCAGTACTTTGCTGAAACAGACGAAACAGTAAACAAGAGAACAAAGGCTGCTCTTGCAGCAGGCTTAAAGCCTATCGTTTGCGTAGGCGAACTTCTCTGGGAAAGAGAATGCGGTATCACAGAAGAAGTTATCGCTCGTCAGATCAAGCTCGACTTCTTCGGCATCGAAGCTGCTGACCTCAAGAAGTGCGTAATCGCATACGAACCCGTATGGGCTATCGGTACAGGCAAGACAGCTACTGCTGACCAGGCTGAGGAAGTATGTGCATTTATCCGTGCTACACTTGCTAAGCTCTACGGCGCTGATGTTGCTGAAACAATCACAATCCAGTACGGTGGCTCCATGAACGCTGCTAACGCTGCTGAACTCGTTTCCAAGACAAACGTTGACGGCGGTCTTATCGGCGGTGCTTCCTTAAAGGCTGCTGACTTCACAACAATCATCAAGGCAGCAGAGGTAGGTTGAGCCGCATCAGACTGAACACTATTGTATTAATACGGGCGGATAATATCCGCCCCTACTGATTTAAAAGGAGAAACAAAAATGGCAAAACCCGTATTATTAGTAGTAATGGACGGTATCGGCTTTTCCAAGACAGGCCTTGGCGACGCTGTAACCGAAGCAAATACACCCACTCTTGACTGGATGATGCAGAACTGCCCCATGACACGCCTCAAGGCACACGGCGGTGCAGTTGGTCTTCCTTCCGATGACGACATGGGTAACTCCGAAGTAGGTCACAACGCACTTGGCTGCGGTCAGATCTATTCTCAGGGTGCAAAGCTCGTAAACGAGTCCATCGAAAGCGGTAAGATGTATGATTCTTCTGCTTGGCAGGAGCTTGCAAAGAACGCAAAGGACAAGAACTCCACAATGCACTTTATCGGTCTTCTTTCCGACGGTAACGTACACTCCAACATCAGCCACCTTATCAATATGGTTAAGCGTGCAAAGGCTGACGGCGTTTCCAAAGTAAGAGTTCATGCTCTCCTTGATGGACGTGACGTTCCCCCTCTTACAGGCGGTCAGTACATTAAGCAGCTTGAAGATGTTTTCGCAGAGCTTAACGATGCATCCTTCGACGGCAGAATCGCAAGCGGCGGCGGACGTATGAAGATCACAATGGACCGTTATCAGGCTGACTGGCCCATGGTTGAAGCAGGCTGGAAGACACACGTAAAGGGCGAAGGCAGACAGTTTGCTTCCGCTATTGAAGCTTTTGATACTCTCGTAGCTGAAACAGGCGTTACAAGCGACCAGGATCTTCCTGCATTCGTAATTGCCGAAAACGGTGAGCCCGTAGGCAAGATTGTTGACGGCGACAGCGTTATCCTCTTCAACTTCCGTGGCGACCGTGCTATTGAAATGTCCATGGCATTCGATATGGACGAATTCACAGCATTTGACAGAGGTGCAAAGCCTGATGTATGCTACGCAGGTATGCTCCAGTACGACGGCGACTTAAAGCTTCCCGCAAGATATCTTGTAAATCCCCCCGAAATCACAAATACACTTTCCGAAGTTTTCGTAAACGCAGGTATGAAGCAGTACGCTATTTCCGAAACACAGAAGTACGGTCACGTAACATATTTCTGGAACGGTAACAAGAGCGGCAAGTTCAGCGAAGAGCTTGAAGAATATGTTGAAATTCCTTCCGATAACGTAAGCTTCGACCAGCGTCCCTGGATGAAGTCCGCAGAAATCGTTGATGCTCTTATTGAAACAATCAAGGGCGGCAAGTACGACTTTATTCGCTGCAACTTCCCCAACGGCGACATGGTAGGTCACACAGGCAGCATGGCTGCTACAATCATCGGTGTTGAATCCGTTGATATCGGCCTTGCAAGACTTAAGGAAGTATGCGACGAATACGGCGTGACAATGCTTATTACAGCTGACCACGGTAATGCTGATGAAATGCTTGAAAAGAACAAGAAGGGTGAAGTTAACGTAAGAACAGCACACTCCCTCAACCCCGTTCCTTTCATCATTTACGACAAGGACGTGAAGTACACCATCAAGGATGGCGAATACGGCCTTGCAAACGTAGCTCCTACAGTTGTAAAGATGTTCGGTCTTGAAGCTCCCGCTTGCTGGGAAGAATCTATGATATAACAAAAAATCCCAATTCGTAAGAGCGGTACTCATATAGAAGCTTTATAAGTATTTATCGTGGGACACCTTTCTGTAGAAAGGTTATCCCCCGAACCCCCTTCCAAAGACTTTAATAATGATTTAAGCCTGACAGGGTAAATTACCCTGTCAGGCTTA
>JAGALB010000039.1 GCA_017625405.1 Ruminiclostridium sp.
TACTGTGCAGGTGTGTTTTTAAAGGAACGTACCGAATTTAAGACTTTGGATAAAGTCTTTGTACAACTGGATAATATATAAAAAGTCACCGTGCAAACCATGTGATACTGTTCACATGGCTGCACGGTGTTTTTGTTATTCATCATCACTCAGATCGGGAATATCAATTACAATATCATTTCCGAAATAGTTTACCAGCGGCATTAGCTCGGTTGCGGTGAAATCCGACTGATACAGCCAGTTTATTTCCATACGGTAGCTGTTTATTTCATCGTCGGCTATAAAGTTTATTGTGCCGAAATTGTAGGGCATTGTCCTGATTCCGTCCATGACGATGCGGCAGTTTGAAGCAAATTCATACATGCTTACCTGAGCGTCGATATAGGTTATTTCAAGGTTTATAATATCGCCCGATTCAAGGTCGCTTATATTTTCGTACGCATAAGGGTCGCTGCCGTGAAGCTGAAGCTCAATTGCAACATTTCTGATTATATCTGAGGGAACAGCCTCGCTGATTTCACGGCTGAGCATGTTTTCGATGCGCTGTGCGGCATAGTAACGTTCACCGCCTGTTACGGAGTTAGTGACAGATATGACAGACATAATGCAGGTTACACCTATCAGCAGAACTGTAACAATAAGGCTCTTTATGTTGTATCTGAGTCTTGCGCTTCTGTTGGCGATAACAGCCAGAAGAATTTCAATTCCCAGAAAAACAAGCATTACGGGGGCAAGCTTGAAGGCACCGAGAATTCCTACGGGTGAGAAAAGAGAAAAGGTCATTGCAATTCCCATAAAAATCAGGGAAGCGGCAGCGGAGAATGTGCCTATGTAGAAATATTTTCTTTTTGTGACAGGTCTTTGATTTCTGCTGTTTCTTACCTCGGCGAATTTTATGTCCAGCTGTTCATTTTCCTGTTTGATTTCATTTTTAAGGCGTTCTACTTCTACGGTGCTTTTTTTAAGCTCCTTTACCGTTATATCTTCTTCGTCATCAGCGTTTATCTCGATTTCTGTATATGAAATTTCTGTGGCGGAGGCAACTGTCTTTTCGGTGATTTCTTCATCTGCCGTTTCAGTGTATTCTTCCGCTTCTTCATGAACGTCATCATCAGGAATCATATCTTCCTCTGTATGGATATCCTCAGTTTCATCATCGCTCATTATCGCTTTTTCCAGCTCGGTCATAAAATCACCTCTCTTTTTCTATATTCTACCATATAATGTAAAAAAATGCAACAAAAATCGCTCCCTTACGGTGAAGGAAGCGATTCTGCAATTAATAGTATACATTTTCCAGATATTCAATAGGATTGAGCTTTGTAAGACCCTTGCGGACTTCAAAGTGGAGGTGTGTACCTGTTACGATACCAGTTTCACCCATTGCGGCAATAAATTCGCCCTGAGTAACTTCCTGACCTACTGTTACATAAATCTGGCTGTTATGTGCGTACAGAGTGGAATAACCATTTCCGTGGTCGATGATTACGCACTGACCATAACCGGAGTTCCAGCCCGAGAAGGTTACCGTACCGCTTGCGCCTGCAAATATCGGTGCACCGTAGTATGCTACGATATCAATACCTACGTGACCTGCATAACCGCCGTCCCAGTGAGTAAGCTCACTGATGTGACCGCCATCGGTAGGCCAGATATATTTGCCGTAGCCTGCGTCTTCGGGAGAGTAGATGCTTTCGGGAGTGGGCTTTGTACCCTGAGCAATACGCTCTGTTACAGGCAGCGATACAACTCTTGAGGAGAGAATCTGTCTGTCGGTTTCAAAGCTGTTTACGTATGTAACCTTTGCGTTGACGTTGTTTACACCGTCAACACCCTGGGTTGTGACACGTGTTACGCCTGTGTATAATGAGTTGTCGTTGTAGTATTCGGTGTTGTAACCTACAAATGTATCATAGTTTTCGGTTACGGTTACATTTACCGAAAGGAAAGGTACTTCCTCACGGCTCTTGATACGGTCGCCTGCACGCAGAGGCATATCCTTGAAGCCGGGGTTCATAAGCTCCAGCTGAGCATTTGTAAGCGCCAGCTTACCGCTTATGGTTTCGTGGGTATCTCCCTCTTCAACTATGTAGTAGCCTGCACCCTTCTTGATACTTGTAAGCTGAGAGATAAGCCAGTCGGTATCAATGATACTTTCCGAAAGGTAAAGACCTGCCGTTTCGCACTCGATACGGTCGGCGAAGCTGATTTCCGCTTCGGGATAAATTGCCTGATATTTGCTGATAATGCCGTCAAGGGTAGCCTTTACTTCGGTATTATCAAACATGGCACCCATAAACACGCCGTTGAGGTAGAAGCCGTAGGCGTAGTCAACGCTCAGGTCGGAGTATTCAAGCATTTTATCCGCAACCTGATACTTTGTCAGGGTGTTCTTGTTTTCGATAAGTTCAATTGAATATTCGGGTTCAACAAGAATATCCTTGTTGCTTCCCAGATAGTTTATACGGTCTTTAAGAATGTCTTCTGCGTCGTAGTAAACCTGTTCGTTTTCGATATAACCGAGGAATCGTCCGTTTACGGTGAGCTTTACAGCGTAGTTCAGCGAGTTTGCATATGCAACGATATTGAAGAAGAACATTACGCAGATAACAGGCGCCGCTACATTGAATAGTGTAACAGCAAGTCCCGATTTACCGAAAATAAAATCGCCCAGATGGCTTGCTGCGATTTTGATACCGTTCCAGAGTCCCTTTTCCTGCTTTCCTGTGACAATATCGTCCTTTGCACGTACAAGCGCATGCCAGATTTTCAGGAAAGGCGAAGCGATAATTACAAGCAGGTATTTGAGCTTGGTGAGGACATCATTTCTGAGTGTTACGGTCTTATTCCACACAAAGCGGAAAAGCTTCATTATATGTCTGCCCAGATGAATGAACAGCATAATGATTACCGAACAGATATAACGTCCGAAATTTGAAAGATATAATGAAATGAAGTCGGCAAACCTCTTGCTGAGTTTTTCTTTTCCGGGCTTGCTGGTTATTTCAGTTGTTTCCTTATTTTCAGTTTCCAAGGTCTGCCTCCTTTCCGATTTTTATTAGCTATGGTATTATACCATATTTCAGTTGATTTTGCAAGTTTTTAACTATCTTTCACCGTTTTGCATTAAATTGAAGCCTGAAAAAATAAATCCGCCGTGCATTTGCACAGCGGATTATACATTTATCAGTCTTTTGAAGGGATAGGGGGAGCAAATCTTATGCGGATATCAGGCATCTTATTGATAGTAGCATAATAGTTTGTCTGCCAGTCTTCGCCCTGGGAAGGATCGTTTTCACCTGTTGCGGGAGGCGCGAAAATCTTCAGTGTAAGATCAGCTTCGCCCTTGAGAGGCTTTTCGTAGAATGCGCTCATAAGGTCGATAGTCTTTGCCTTGGGGGACTTATAGAACCACTTGCCGTTGATTTCCATCATGAGGTTTACATCTTCATCAAAGTTTACTTCACAGAATACAGGATTCTTTTCAAAGTGAAGAGGAATTGCAATACCCTCGGCGTCTTCAGAGCCGCCCCAGCGGAGCTTTGCGGGGAACTGCGCTTCACCTGTTTCCTGCATGGAGGGATAGAAGAATTCGTCGTGAATAATATTCTTGTAGGTCTGCATTTCAGGCTGCTCGATACCTACATCGGGATTGTTGGGGTCTTCAATTTCAAGACCGAGACGTCCTCTGTCACGGAACTGATAGAAAGTGAAACCGTTTAACCATAAATCCTTGTCGGCTTTAAGCTGGTCGCAGAAAAGCTGTACCATATCAGCCTGTTCATAAGGACCTGTAACGTCGCCGTCGGCATTGAATTCACTCATAACCATGGGCTTTTCCTTGCCGCCGCAGATTTCCTTGAAGCGTAAATAGCTGCGCTTTGTCTTTTCGTAGATTTCGCTTACTGCAGAACGTCCGAATGATGTGCCGCCTTCTTCAGCAACGTCATAGGGCCATCCCCAGTGAAGAGCCATATACTTATCAACAGACCAGATATCTGTTGCCTTTACGGCTTCGGAGAATTCCTTTTCCATTTCGATTTCAGTCTTGTTAAGGTCTTCGATACCGCCGATACAAAGGATTGTGCTTACGTTGGGAGCGTACTTCTTGATAATGTTGTGGAAACGCACGTAGAAGTCAGCAACACCCTGATATGTTGTACGCTTTGTAAAGGAGAACCAGTTGCCTGTTGCTTCGTGGTTGATTCTCATCTGCATACGGCCGAAAGGTCTTAATTCTTCGGCAATCTTTATAAGATGTTCATCGGATACATTGGGGTCGATTGTGAGTGTAAGGATTACATCCTGACCGTGTCTTCTGATATCACGCATGAAGTTGAAGGGCTCGCCCTCGGTGTTACCGCCGATACCGCCGCCGTAAGGGAAGTAGTCGTCGTAAGGGTAATCCCACTGGAATGAAACCTCCTTGTCCTTGAGTACTTCGGAGATTCTGCCGGGCCATTCCTTATCAAGAGGGTAATAGCAGTACATAAGGTTGATGGCTCTGTGGGGTCTGCCCAGCTTGTGGAGAATGTAGTCCTGGTTTACATATTCTCCTCTTTCGCTGCCGTCGCCTAAGTCAACAGCACACTTTGCAGGGCCCATAAGAATTTTCTTCATATTTTCCATAATTATGTAGTCCTTTTCTATAAAATTTCCCGTCGGGATTGAATTTCATATGCTTAGTATATCATATTATGAAAACGATTTCAAGTGTTTTAAGAAATGTTTTTGATTGAAAAGCAGAATTTATATTAAATATTGTACTTTAAATCTGCTGACCGAAATATCGCAGCGCTTTTTTCATAAGCTCATAGTCTGCTTTGTAAAAAGGAGTGGAGGAAACAGCCCTGTCGCCTGCGAAATATTCCATAACAAGGTAAACAGTGTTGTAGCCCTCATCGTAAAAGAAGGTACACTGAAGGAAGGTATCCTTTGAGGCATAGTAATTTACAGGCTCAAGACGCAGTATAGCGTCAAGACTTGAGTTCAGTCTTTCGGTGATGTCATTTATATCTTCAGCGCAGTACTGCACCTTTTTGGTGCGGGGAAGAGCTTCAGCTTCCTTCTGTTCGGCTGATTTGAAAATCTTTTTTCTGAAAAACATATAATTTCCTTTCGGTTATATACAGAAAAAGCTGTTCCCGCAGGAACAGCCTTACTGTACATAAATAAAATTATGCGAGTTCGTTGATATCGTTCTGAACAAGAGCTACAAGAGCGATGGGGAATACGATACCAAGAATAAGGAAAAGAATCTTGTTATCCTTAGCTGCAAGACCTCTCTGTTCTCTGATAGAGTTAAGGTTAGCATCTGCGCAGAGTGCGAATACGATGAAACCTATGTAGAAGAAGAGAAGGATGAACTGTACGATAGGGGGAACAAGGCTCTTCTGACCCTGTGCGTCAAGTGCGTTCATTGTCTGCCAGCACCAGATAAGGCTGTAAATACCGCATGTAACGATACTTAAAATGATAACGGTTACTACGTTTTTGTTCTGAAGCATAGTAATACCCTCCTTAAAATATTATATAACAATTATATCACAGTTGTTTAAATATGTCAATATATATGTAAAAATGCGTTAACAACAAAAATCACCTTCATTTGTGCAAAAATAACAATTATTGTTACACCAAGGTTAAATATTTATAAAAGGTATTGCATTTTTCTGAAAATATGTTAAAATTAAGATAGCAGAAGTATACCCTGTAAGTTTTTCTGCAAAAAGAGAGCATATGCTCTCGCAAGACGGAAAGGATATGATTGATATGAAGATTTTATATGCAGCCAGCGAGGCACAGCCTTTTGCAGCTTCCGGCGGTCTTGCCGATGTAGCAGGTTCTCTTCCCAGAGCACTTGTTGAAGAAGGTCATGAATGTATGGTAGTCATGCCCTATTATATCAACACAATCAAGCAGGAAGTACGTGACACATTTGAGTACGTAACAAACTTCTATGTACCTGTCGGCTGGCGTTCCCAGTACTGCGGTATTTTCAGGACAGAGCTCAATGGTGTTACATACTACTTCATTGACAACGAATACTACTTCAAGCGTGATTACGGCCTTTACGGCTATTATGATGATGCTGAAAGATATGCGTTCTTCTCCAGAGCTATTCTTGAAATGCTTGAACATCTTGACATCAAGCCTGACATCATCAATTCAAACGACTGGCAGACAGCGCTTGTTCCCGTATACTACAATATCTACTACAAGTATCACCATAATATGTGGGGTATCAGAAACGTATTCACCATTCACAATATCGGTTATCAGGGTCAGTACGGCCTTGAACTGGGTGAAGAAATTTTCTCCATCCCCCGCCACCTTACTTCCATTATCGAATATGACGGCGACGCAAACCTTATGAAGGGTGCGCTTGAAATGGCAGACAAGATTACTACCGTTTCTCCCACATACGCTACTGAAATTCTCAATCCCTGGTTCTCCCACGGACTTGACCGCTGCCTGAACTCCAAGCAGTACAAGACCTGCGGTTTCCTCAACGGCCTTGATACAGAAATGTATAATGCGGCTACCGATAAGACTATCGCAGCAAACTTCACACCCTCCAAAATGGCAGGCAAGAAGAAGTGCCGTGAAGAATTACTCAAGGAAGCAGGACTTCCTCAGTGCGATGTACCTGTAATGGGTATTATCTCCCGTCTTGTTGAACACAAGGGCTTTGACCTTATCAAGTGCGTGCTTGATGATATCGTACAGGCAGGCATCAAGGTAGTTGTTTTAGGCTCAGGCGAACAGCAGTATGAAGACTTTTTTGCATATATGCAGGGCAAGTATCCTGAAGCAGTAAGCTTCAAGTGCGGATACATTCCTTCCTACGCAAAGAAGATCTATGCAGGTGCCGATATGTTCCTCATGCCCAGTAAGAGCGAACCCTGCGGTCTTGCACAGATGATTGCTCTGCGTTACGGTACAGTTCCGATTGTACGTGCAACAGGCGGTCTCAAGGACTCTATCCTTGACTATGGTGATGAAAGCGGCGAAGGCCTCGGCTTTACCTTCCAGTCCTACAATGCTCTTGATATGCTTGGCGCAATCAACAGAGCAAAGGATGTATTCTATGACAAGAAGGAATGGGATAAGCTTGTAAAGCGCGGCTTAAAGGCTGACTTCAGCTGGAAGCAGTCCGCTAAGCTCTATATTGGTCTTTACGAAGAGCTTTGCAGCTGGGATAAATAATTGAACAACAGGTGCCTGAGCCGTGAAAGCGGTTCAGGCACATTATATGAGGACATACAATGACCTACGAAGAAATCAAAAACAATGAAGCTATAAACACATATATCCGTCATGCCGACGCTTCGCTTTCGGCGCTGGGATATACCGAGCACAGCTTTGCCCATGTTACTACTGTTGCTGAAACAGCAGGTTATATTCTCGAAACTCTCGGTTACAGCCAGCATGACGTTGAGCTTGCGAAAATTGCAGGCTATATGCACGATCTGGGTAATCTCGTAAACCGTGTGGAGCATTCGCAAAGCGGTGCGGTAATGGCTTTCCGCATTCTGGATAAGCTGAATATGCCGCCTGATGATATAGCAACAATAGTCACCGCAATCGGTAACCACGACGAAGGAACGGGTGTTGCAGTCAATGCGGTTTCGGCGGCGCTGATCCTTGCGGATAAATCAGATGTAAGGCGTTCACGTGTCCGTAATGCGGAAGACGCAAAAACGGATATACACGACCGTGTTAATTATTCCGTTATAAAGTCGAAGCTTAAAATAAACGAGGAAAAAACACTGATAAAGCTGAAGCTTTCGGTTGATACACGAATGGGCTCGGTTATGGATTATTTTGAAATTTTCCTCGGACGCATGATAATGTGCAGAAAAGCGGCTGAAAAGCTTGGTCTTGATTTCAAGCTCATTATCAACGAGCAGCAACTTATTTAAGAAAGGCATACTCAATATGAAGATCACAATTCTCGGTTGCGGTTTCGGAACAGCTCTTTCCGTTCTCTGGAACAAGGCAGGTCACGAAATAACAGCCTGGACAAAATACGAAGAAGAAATAAATGATATCCGCCGTTACGGCGAACACAAGCGTCTGCTTCCCGGTGTTGCGGTATCCAACAGAATAGCTTTCACAACCGATATTTCCTGCGTAAAGGACGCAGATATTGTTGTTTTTGCAATTCCGTCAAAGTTTGTACGTGAGGTCGCTGAAAAGGTAAAGCCTCATATCCGCCCCGAAACAATCGTGCTTAATGTAGGCAAGGGCTTCGAGGAGGAAACCAACAAGCGTCTTTCCCAGGTAATCGGCGAAACCCTGCCTGACAATAAAATTGCCGTAATGGCAGGTCCCTGCCACGCAGAAGAAGTAGGCAGAGGCATACCCACAACGGTTGTTATGGCAAGCGAGGACAAGGAATGCGCTTTCTTCGTACAGGAACAGCTTCAGACTGACACGTTCAGAGTTTATGTGAATGATGATGTTGCGGGTTGTGAAATTGCAGCGGCACTCAAGAATCCTATTGCGTTATGCTGTGGAATTATTGAGGGAATGAAGCTTGGCGACAACACCACAGCGGCACTTATGACAAGAGGCCTTGCTGAAATCACAAGACTGGGTGTTGCTATGGGCGCAAAATGGGAAACATTTGCAGGACTTGCAGGCGTAGGCGATCTTATTGTAACCTGCACCTCGGTACACTCGAGAAATCACCGTGCAGGCATACTTATCGGTGAGGGAATGACGGCGGCGGAAGCTGTTGAAAGAGTAGGTACGGTAGAGGGCTACGGCTGTGGAAAAATAGCTTACGGTATCGCAAAATCCCTTGGCGTACGCACTCCTATTATTGACCAGCTGTATCAGGTATGTTTTGAAAACAAGCTGCCTATGGAGAGCCTGACAGCACTTATGGAACGTCCCCAGACCCACGAGAAGGAACGCTACTGGAATCCGTAATCCGTGCATATCAGCAGTTTGATAGGAACGATAAATTTCTGCTTTTTGTCTAAAATTGCCCTATAAACGTATGTTATAATTCTATTTTAGGCAATATTGAAAAATTTTTAAAAACCTATTGACATTTACTATGTTTTTTGTTAAAATATTAAGGTATTCGGAGAAGCGCTGATTAAATCCAGATACATGCTGTCGGATTTAATCAGTGTTTCTCAAAGCTTTGATTAATGATTTTATAAGGAGGTGCTGACCCATGGCAAAATGCGAAATCTGCGGCAAGGGTGTCACTTTCGGTATTAAGGTTTCTCACTCACACAGACGTACAAACAGAACCTTTAAGGCCAATGTTCAGAAGGTAAAGGCTATCGTAAACGGAACTCCTTGCAGAGTTCACGTATGCACAAGATGCTTACGTTCCGGTAAGGTACAGCGTGCAGTATAAGGCTCTTTTCTGATCCGAAGACACACAAGTTAACCCCTGTAAAAACAGGGGTTAATTTTTTATCCTTCAGCTGTTATGAAAAGGACGGTTTCTATGAAGAAAATTTCTCTCGGAATACTCGCTCATGTTGACGCAGGAAAGACAACTCTTTCCGAAAGTATGCTCTATACAAGCGGTGCAACACGTAAACTGGGCAGAGTTGACCACAAGGATGCATTTCTTGATACCCATACTCTTGAGAAAAGCCGTGGAATAACTATTTTTTCCAAGCAGGCCGTATTCACATCAGGAGATACACAGTTCACGCTTCTAGACACTCCAGGCCATGTGGATTTCTCCGCCGAGGCGGAGCGTGTATTGCAGGTGCTGGATTATGCGGTGCTGCTTATAAGCGGAACCGATGGTGTCCAGAGCCATACAGAAACATTATGGTATCTTCTGAAAAGCTATCACGTACCTGTGTTTGTCTTTGTGAATAAAATGGACCTTTCCCAGTCCGGCAAGGAGCTTATCATGGCTGAGCTGCAGCGCCGTCTTGACGGAGCCTGTGTGGATTTCAGCAATGCTGACGGCGGAGATTTCGACAGCGAAGCCGCAGCTTTGTGCGATGAGGAAATGATGCAGGAATATCTTGAAAACGGCGTTATTTCCGTGGAAAAGATAAAGGCTGCCATAAAAAAGCGCAGACTTTTTCCTTGCTTTTTTGGCTCGGCGCTTAAAATCAAGGGTGTCGATGAATTTTTAAGGTGTCTTTCTGCATATACGGTCCAACCGGATTATAATGAAGAATTTTCCGCAAGCGTCTTTAAAATTACCGAGGATGAACAGGGCAACCGCCTTACACATCTCAAGGTTACAGGCGGTTCACTGAAGGTAAGAAGCCTTATCGGCGATGAAAAGATAAATTCCATACGTATTTACTCAGGCACAAAATTTACAACCACTGACGAAGCTCAGGCAGGAACAGTATGTGCCGTTCTCGGTCTGTCTTCAGCTTATACCGGACAAGGCCTCGGTGCTGCGGCTGATTCGCCGTTACCGCTGCTTGAACCTCTTTTCTCGTATAAAATAATCCTGCCGTCTCATATTGACGTATATGTAGGTCTTGCTGCGCTCAGGAAGCTGGAGGAGGAGGACCCCCAGCTGAGAATTGTCTGGAATGAACGTATGCGTGAAATATATCTTCAGCTTATGGGTGAAATCCAGCTTGAAATCCTGAAAAGCGTTATTTCCTCACGTTTTGGTTTTGATGTTGAATTCGGCGAGGGAAGTATTTCCTATCGTGAAACCATAGCTGCGCCTGTTGAGGGCATCGGCCACTATGAGCCTTTACGCCACTATGCAGAGGTACACCTGCTTTTAGAGCCTCTCGAACAGGGAAGCGGTCTGAGGTTTGTAACCGAATGCCGTGAAGATAAGCTGGACAGAAACTGGCAACGTCTTATCCTGACTCATCTTGCTGAAAAGAAGCATCTGGGCGTTCTGACAGGCTCGCCTATAACCGATATGAAGATAACTCTCGTTGCAGGCAGAGCGCACCTGAAGCATACCGAAGGCGGCGATTTCCGACAGGCTACCTATCGTGCTGTAAGACAGGGGCTTATGTGCGCTGAAAGCGTGATTCTTGAGCCATGGTACAGGTTTCAGCTTAAAGTCCCCGTTGATTGTACAGGCAGAGCAATGACCGATCTGCAGCGCATGGATGCGGAATTTTCATCACCTGAGCAGAATATGAATGAAACTGTTATTGAGGGCAGTATTCCTGCTGCTACGGTGAGAGGTTATCAGAGCGAAGTAACCGCATATACAAAGGGAAAAGGCAGAATGACCTGTATTCCTGACGGTTACCGTCCTTGCCGCAATCCTGAAGAGGTTATAGAAAAATGCGGCTATAATGCAGAGGGCGATATGGATAATCCGCCTGATTCGGTTTTCTGTTCGCATGGTGCAGGCTTCAATGTGAAGTGGTACGATGTACCTGAGTACGCCCATATAAACACAGGTCTTTCGGGTGAGCCGAAAGAACCCGAAACTGTTCAGGAAAAGCCTTTGAACGAGTTCAGATCGCAGAAGGCTACCGACAAGGAGCTTATGGCGATATTTGAGCGCACTTACGGTAAAATAAAACGTGATGAACGCAGTGCAATGCGTACTGAGCATAAAAAAGAGCCCAAGCCTTATAAGGGTACGCCTGTTCCCGCGGGACCCGAATATATTCTTGTTGACGGTTATAATATTATTTTTGCATGGGACAGGCTGAAAAAGCTGGCTGAAGAAAGTCTTGACCTGGCAAGAACGGAGCTTATCAGTATTCTTTGTAATTTTCAGGGCTTCCGCCGTTGTGAACTCATAGTTGTGTTTGACGCCTACAAGGTCAAGGGCAACAGAGGCGAGGTTGAACAGGTAGGCGGTATAAGCGTGGTATATACCAAGGAGGCAGAAACCGCCGATATGTATATCGAGAAAGCCACACGCAGACTGGGCGGCAAGCACAAGGTGAGAGTTGCCACATCGGACAGGCTTGAGCAACTTATTATTCTCGGCAGCGGTGCAATCCGTGTAAGTGCAACCGAGTTTTTAAGAGAGGTTGAAGAAACTGAAAAGACAATCCGTTCATATATCGAATAAAATATGAAACTTTGCACAGTATATTTTCTGAAAGGGAATGGTAAGATATGAATCTTATACTGTGCAGTCGTAATTGCGTTTATCAGAAAGACGGTTACTGCTGTCTTGACGGAGAGGCTGTAATAACGGAAGCAATAGCGTCAACTTGTTGTTATTTTGTTGAATCAAGAGCAAGAAAATGACATTTATCCGACAATTCCTGATGTGAGGGATTGTTGGATTTGTTCTTGATTTAACAATATATGAACAGATTCTTATACTGTTATTGATACAAACAAAAATTCCCGTAAGGCGGCACGCCTTAGTGTGGATACCATGTAAAAACTTTTAACCCCGCCGTTTTGCAACTGCGGGGTTAGCTGTTTCTTATAAAAGGAAGGAATTGCCAAAGGCGGATCGCCTTAGTGTGGGTACGGTACAGCAGTATTGTGTATCCCTGCCGTTTTTCTTGTTCTGATAAAGCAGAATATTTTAAAAGACAGGAATTGCCAAAGGCGGCTCGCCTTATGCTTTTGTCATCCATACTCTCATCTGGTTTTCGCCTCTGTTGCCCCATGTGTAGTAGGGGATAGCCGTTGCTTTGCATTTTTCTGTTACAGGAGGTTTTGTGGTGTACAGACAGTCATCCGATACGGATTTCCTTACCGCATCAGCCTTTATGGTTACTGCATCAAGAGTGCTGTCGGTTTTCTCCACGGCAAGCTCTGTATCTGTGCATAATTCCAGCGAAAGAATATCGTTTTCGTTATCAACCCCCTCGAAGCAGTAGACGAGAGGCCCTCTTGTTACAGCCACACAACCTGTAAGTTCAGGAATCTTTACGGAGGGGTAGTTGAAATACGGTGCGTCATCGAGAGTGAGCACAATAACATCGTTGTCGTCAGTCTTGATTGTGATATATCCTTTTTCTGGAGCATTGTTCACAGCTTTTCCGTTTATAGTAAGCTTATAGCTTCTGCTCCATGCAGGTATTCTTATTGCTATATTTCCGCCTTTTCTGATTTTGTAGGTTACGGTAAAGCCGTAAGGGTATCCGGTTTCGCAGGTAAATGCCATTCCGTTTTCAAAAGAAACTTCGCCTGCTGCATAAAGATGGCAGAATGCAGTATCCTTATTTTCGCCGTATGCGTATTTTCCGAAGGAGGAAATGAGTCTTGCGGCGTTGGGCGGACAGCATGCACAGGCGTACCAGCCGGGGCGCTGTGTGAGTGTGTGTCTGTGTGTAGAGGCAGCTGCGGAGATTCCCGGTATAATTTCAAGGGGATTTACATAGAAGAAGCGCTTTCCGTCAAGCTGCATACCTGCGAGAACTGTATTATAGAATGCTCTTTCCATTACATCGGCATATTCACCGTTCAGTTCATTTTCCAGCATACGTGAAGCAAAGAACATAAGACCGATAGAAGCGCAGGTTTCCGCATATGCGGTATCATTGGGCAGGTCATAATCTACGGTGAACGCTTCTCCGTCTACAGTTGAGCCGATACCGCCTGTGATGTACATCCTGCGTTTTGTAATGTTGTCCCAGAGGGTGCGGCAGGCCTCAAAAAGCTCCTTGTCATCTGTTTCTGCGGCAAGATCGGCCATACCCGTATAAAGATATACAGCACGTACCGAGTGACCTGTTGCCTTTTTCTGCTGTCTTACAGGTGCACCGCTCTGCTGATAATCGTTATCTTCAGCATTGTTGCCCCATACTGTCCAGTTACGGGCAGCTTTTTCTTTTTTGTAGAATTCTGTATCACAGCCACGGGTGTTTATAAAGAATTCCGCAAGCTCAAGACATTTTCTGTTACCTGTGCAGCGGTACATTTTCATGAGTGCAAGTTCGATTTCGGGATGACCGGGGAAGCCTTCATGCTTTTCGGTTATAAAGTGGTTGTATATATGTTCTGCATTCTTTTCCATAACTGAAAGAAGCTGACGCTTTCCCGTGGCTTCATAGTAAGCGCAGGCCGCCTCCATCATATGCCCCGAGCAGTAAAGCTCGTGTCCTTCGAGCAGGTTTGTCCAGCGCTTTTCCTTATCCTTTACAGTAAAATATGTATTGAGATATCCGTCCTTGTCCTGTGCATCCGCAATTATGCCGATAAGCTTGTCGGCAGTTGCTTCAAGCTCCTTGTCGGGCATGAGTGAAAGGGAATAAGCCACAGCCTCCAGCCATTTTGCGGCATCGCTGTCCTGGAATACCATCCCGTAGAATCCATCACCTGTGTCTTCGCCTCTTATTGCCTTGCCTGCGTTAATGAAATTCTGTATTACATGGCTTTTTTCAGTGTCGGGCGCCTCGTCGCAGAGTACACTATACTGATAGGGAATAACTGTTTCACGGACTAGCTTCTGATATTTTTCGATGAAGCCTGCCGATTTGTATGCACGGATTGATGTCTGATTATGATTTTTCATATATAGCCTCCGTATGTTGACAAAATCTTTTATATGTATTATAATCTGTTTAAGTTTAAAAATAAATGGATTATATGCGTATAAATATGGAGAATTATCGTGAACGAAATATTTTTTAACAATAGTTCCATGCCTGTGCTCTGTGGATGTGACCTGCTTACTGCTGCAGAGAGCTTTTATCATGCAGACAGAATTGTAGATTTCAATATTCTTATTTATGTTATTTCGGGTGTAATATATGTGACTGAAGATGAACAGGATTATCAGATATCAGAGGGCGAACTGCTTTTTCTGAAAAACGGAATTCACCATTACGGAAAGGTTGAAATTGCGAAAGGAACCCGATGGTATTTCGTGCATTTCTGCTTTGATGAAATATCAGGAGTTCCCGTTTTCGGTAAAGGTGATTCAGTTATGCGTCAGTATGAGCCTGTGCGCTTCGGTGCAGTGCTTCCCAAGAAGCTGACAGGTCTTCAGGGAAGCGTAGTTGAAATGAAAATAAAGGATTTTATAGATTATTTTCATTCATCCGATGATATGAAGGTATGGTATATAAATTCAAAACTTTCAGAGCTTCTTTCTGAAATATGCTTTTACGGCGAAGGACAATCAGCAGGTCTTTCGGACAGGATATGTGATTTTCTTGGCAGGCACATGACTGAGCCTTTCTGTGCCGAAAAACTGGAAAAGCATTTTTTTCTCAGTTATAAACATATGGCAGCAGTATTCAGACGTGAAAAGAATATTACAATGCAGCAGTATCATAACCGTATCAGAATGAATGCTGCACAGTCATATCTCAGGTCAACGCTTATGCCTGTGGGAGAAATAAGCAGTCTGCTGGGCTTTAATGATATGCTTTATTTCAGCAGATGCTTCAAGAATTTCACGGGAGTGAGTCCCACAGAATACAGAAAAAAGGCTTCTCAGGTATATTGATTCCGTAACTGCAGACAGTAGCACTGTCTGCAGTTTTTTATTAACCAAAAAAGCGTTTCACGAATAGAATATAAAAGGAGAAATTCTTTTTACGAGAGGAAAATATATGAACGAAATACTTCAGTCAACGCTGATACCTTTTGCAGGAACAGCCCTCGGCTCTGCCTGCGTATTTTTTACAAAGGGTGTTTTCAGCGAAAAGATAAAAAACGGTTTATCGGCATTTGCGGCGGGTGTAATGACCGCCGCTTCGGTGTGGAGCCTGATTATTCCTGCTCTTGAGCAGTCAGCCGGTTTTGGCAGATTTGCTTTTCTGCCTTGTGTTGCGGGGCTTCTGGCAGGGATGATTTTTTTTATAGTTCTGGACAGAATTATTCTGCATATAAAAAGCTGCGGCGGAAGCAGAAAAACCTCAATGCTTATGCTTGCGGTTGTTATTCATAATATTCCCGAGGGAATGGCGGCAGGTGCGGTATATGCGGCGCTGCTGTCGGGGAATACGGAGATTTCCCACGCCGCTGCCCTTGCACTGGTGACGGGAATAGCTATACAGAATTTTCCTGAAGGTGCAATAATTTCCTTGCCGCTTAATTCTGAGGGTATGTCTAAATACAGGGCCTTTCTTTACGGGATAATATCCGCAGTGGCGGAAGCTATGGGCGCTGTTCTGACTCTTGCGGTATCAGAGCTTATAGTTCCGTTTCTTCCTGTTATGCTTTGTTTTGCGGCAGGTGCAATGCTTTATGTGGTAATCAGGGAGCTTGTTCCCGAATTTTCCGAAGGCACATTCAGCGAAATATGCATTGTGGTTTTTGCGCTGGGTTTTTCGGTCATGATGGCGCTTGATACGGCACTTGGCTGATAATGTCCCTGTTTGTCATACGTATGGCGTTGAATGTCCATAGTTTACGTGATATTCTCTGATCATACGGGAGTCATAAAAAGAAAGGAAATTATGAAAATGGAAATTTTAATCATTTGTCTTATTCTGCTGCTTTTCGCATTGCTTGTGTTTTTTGCGGTACGCAGCGAAAAAAGCCTTATCCGCAGCTGGCTTCTGCTTGCGGTAACCGAAGCCGAAAGACAACTGGGTTCAGGCACAGGCAAGGCGAAGCTGAGAAAGGTTTATCTGTGGTTCAATGAACGCTTTCCCGTCGTTTCGTTCTTTGTGGCATTTGAAACCTTTTCAAAATGGGTGGATGCCGCCCTTGAAGTGATGGAACAGATACTGGCAAGCAGGGAGGGAAACGATGGATAAGGTAAGGGTAATTGATATATCGTACGCACAGCAGAATGTGGATTTTCAAGCTGTAAAAGCGTCAGGCGTAAAGGCGGTAATAATCAGGACGGGTTATTTAGGGAAAACCGATACCAGATTCAGTGCACATATGGAGGGCGCAATTGCCGCAGGGCTTGATATAGGCGTTTACACCTACATAATGGCGGATAATACCGCACAGGCGGCTCTTGAAGCCCGGCAGACGATTAACAGGATAGACCGTTACAGAGGTAAAATAACATATCCTGTCTATTGCGATATGGAAAACGGAAAATATTACGACGAAAGCAAATATAATGACAGCACCCGTACAGATGTAATTGAGGTTTTCTGCAATACTGTAAAGGCGGCAGGTTATTATCCCGCTGTATATATCAATCCTTCCTGGCTTGAGCACTGGACAGAGAAGGAGCGTATCCTTAAGAATTATGATATATGGCTTGCCGCATGGACTCAGAGCGCCGACATTCCCACAAGATATAATTACGGACAGAAGATGTGGCAGTGGGGAACAGAAACGATAAAAGGTATAAACGGTCATGTGGACAGCAATTTCTGTTATGTTGATTATCCTGCGGTTATCAGAAAAGCAGGCATGAACTATCTTTCCGACAGATATCTTGTCACCGCACGCAAGGAAGTCAGTGCAGGGGAGATTTCAATAACTGCCGACAGGCTGAAAAGCCTTGGTTTTGAGGTGAAAACAAAATTGTTATAATAACCGCAGGCTGTTTATAGTTAAAATGTAATTGTTCGGAGGGCTATACTCGTCAGGTTGCATAAAAAAATAAAAATATCGTTAAAGGTATTGCATATTTAACTGAAATGTGGTACAATGTAAACGATTAAGGTGTAATTACACCCAATATAAAGGAGGATTAACCCAATGAACAATTTACCCGTTGTAAAGCTTGGTATTATAGCAGTCAGCCGTGACTGTTTCCCTATCGCATTATCCGAAAAGCGCCGCAGCGCAATTGTTTCCGCTTACGGCGAAGGCATTTATGAATGCCCCGTAACAGTTGAAAACGAAAAGGATATGCTTGCAGCCGTTGAAGACGTAAAGAAGGCTGAATGTAATGCATTAGTAGTATTTTTAGGTAACTTCGGTCCTGAAACTCCCGAAACATTAATCGCAAAGAACTTTGACGGTCCCTGCATGTTTGTTGCAGCTGCTGAAGGCGACGGCGATATGATCAACGGCAGAGGCGACGCTTACTGCGGTATGCTCAACTGCTCCTACAACCTCGGCATGCGCCATTTAAAGGGCTATATTCCCGAATATCCCGTCGGCACAGCTGATGATATCGCAAAGATGATTGCTGATTTCGTTCCGATTGCACGTGCAATTATCGGCGTGAAGAATCTCAAGATCATCACATTCGGACCCCGTCCTCAGGACTTCTTCGCTTGTAACGCTCCCATCAAGGGCTTATACGAATTAGGCGTTGAAATTGAAGAAAACTCCGAACTTGACTTACTTGTTTCTTTCAAGGAACACGAAAACGACCCCCGTATTGACGAGGTCTGCGCTGATATGGCAAAGGAAATGGGCGAAGGCTGCTACTACGCTGACCTTAACAGACGTATGGCACAGTTCGAGCTTACATTACTTGACTGGGCAGAAAACCACAAGGGTGCAAGAAAGTACGTTGCATTCGCAAACAAGTGCTGGCCCGCATTCCCCTCTCAGTTCGGCTTTGAACCCTGCTATGTAAACAGCCGCCTTGCAAGCCGTGGTATTCCCGTATCCTGCGAAGTAGACATCTACGGCGCACTCAGCGAATACATCGGTGCATGCATCTCCGGCGACGCTGTTACATTACTTGACATCAACAACTCCGTACCTCAGTACATTTACGATGAGGACATCAAGGGCAAGTATGACTATACTCTTACAGATACATTCATGGGCTTCCACTGCGGTAATACTCCCGAATGCAAGATGTGTGCAAGCCGTGCTGTAAAGTATCAGCTTATCCAGCACCGCTTACTCGAACCCGCAGGCAGCGAACCCGACTTCACACGTGGTACTCTTGAAGGCGATATCGCGGCAAGCGACATCACATTCTACCGTTTACAGTGCGACAGCGACGGAATCCTCCGTTCCTACATAGCTGAAGGCGAAGTTCTTGATGTTCCCACACGTTCTTTCGGCGGTATCGGTATTTTCGGTATCAAGGAAATGGGACGTTTCTACCGTCACGTTTTAGTTCAGAAGCGTTACCCTCACCACGGTGCGGTAGCATTCGGACACTATGGAAAGCTTCTCTTTGAAGTATTCAAGTTCCTCGGCGTTGAAGATATTGCTTTCAACCAGCCCAAGGGCATGATGTACAAGACAGAGAATCCTTTCTGCTGATTCAGATTACATCTTTATCTCGAAAACGACAGAAAATAAAAGGTCAGAGGCGCTGCATAGCAGTGCCTCTGATCTTTTTTTATCAGCTTATTTCATATCCGAAAATGCGGTACATATTCTTTCCTGCACCACCCATAAAGCTGAATCTCAGCTTATCGCTTCCTTTAAGCTGCTTTACATATTTTTTCTGTATAATATCGCTGTTAAGTATACATTTTACATTTTCGTTTTCCAGAATTTCAGGTTTATCCATAGCAAAATCAATTTTTGCGTCCACGTTGTTAATGGGATTCTTGTATTTTGACATTCTTGCCGCAAAAGGCGAATAAGCGTCAAAAATAAAGGTAGCTTTACTGAATTTATTTCTGAAATTTTCTATAAGATTCTTCATGTCGTTTTCAGAAAGGTACATGCTGAGTCCTTCTGCGAGAATCAGCACATTTTCACTACGGCAGGTAATATGCTCAAGCCAGCTGAAATCGGTAACAGATGAAGGAATCATGGTGTAGAACTCATTTTCTGTGTAGTATTTTTTTCTCAGCTCGATAACATCGGGAAAATCCAGGTCATACCACATAACGTTTTCGTGGTTGACTCTGACCGCCCTGGAATCCAGCCCGCAGCCCAGTTGAATAATGACAGGACGTGACTTGTGTCTTATAAAATTCCGTGTGATTTCATCGTACTGCTTTGCTCTCATAGCCATGTAAATGGCAAGCTTTCGTGAATGGTCCACGTTATCAAAGCTTTCTTTTTCGGAATTTACAATTTCCTCGGCGGTTGTGTCCTTGAAAAAACCTTCTCTGCTCATAACGGCTTTACCGTAAAGGGGGATAAACAGTGTTTTACTCTCGTTTGTCATCATTTTCCTCCTGCAAGAATTTTTCCACTACTTCAAGCCACTTAAGCGGTCTGAATATTGCGGCTTCGCAGTGCCCTGATTTTCTGAAGCATATTACTTTAGCTTCGGGATAATTCTTTTTGAGATGAGCGCCGCATCGCATCTGAAAAAGTTCTGTGCCTTTAGTGCCGTGTATATACATTATCCTTGTTTCGCCGTGGGGTATTCCTTTGCAAAGCTCACAGGTACATACGGATTTTATCATATTCCTGATACTGTTTTCGCTCATATTGTCAGCAATTTTCAGAAAGGCATCAAGGTGTCTTTCAGGCAGAAAATACTTTTTGAAATTCTTCAGTGTTTTCGGATCACGCTTTCTGGATTTCCTGATAATTGACAGGTAATTGTTTGTCATCACTTTTGCAGGTATGCTTCCCATAGGCATGATGGGTGCGCTGTCCATAACCAGGTTCTGTATTTTCACAATTCCGTTTCGCCACATTATGCTGGCTATTGCTCCGCCCATAGAAACTCCGCAGACCGCAAAGACCTCTCCGCCGTAATTTTCAAGGCAGTATTTTTCAATTCCTGCCGCCTGCTGTTCGATGGATACAAATTCGCTCTGTTTATCTTCTTCGTGAGCGTCAAGCGCCACAACAGTAACGTGATATTTGTTTCTCAGGTGTTTTATCTGTTCGTCCCACATCTGCCAGGGAGTAAGAGTGCCGTGAATAAGAATAACCTTTGGTGCTCCCGATTTGCTGTAAACGTGAAAATTCATATTGCTCTCCTTAATCTGTAATGTCGCAGCTCAGGTGTCTGACGGTCAGTAAAGCGGATCACCGCTGTGCATGGCGGTCAGCTTGTCGCCCATAATTTTTTTCATCATATTGAATGCAGGGATGCCTGTGCAGTGTCCCGAGAAAAATTTTATTCCTGTCTTTTTCAGTTCTTCTGCGGTATCGGTAATAATCCCGATTTCTTCTTCGGTGTAATCGGTCTTTTTCATCATGTGAAATCCCGTGATTACCGTATCGGGCTTTCCATCGAACAATTCGCTGTATTTATCGAGAATATTCAGTACGCCGTTGTGTGCACAGCCTGACACAAGGGTCCTTTTTTCATTTTCTGAAATGACAAGGCATTGTTCATGGCTGAAGTTGTCCTGTATCTCTCCGTTTGCAGTACGCTCGGTCAGTGCGAGATTGCTTTTTGAGAAATATTTCCTGCCTGTTATACCCGAAAACAGGGTGAGCGTATCATCAATTTCCAGATATTCATCGGTGAATACTATCTGCGGCAGTTCAAGAATATTCTTGTCAATTCCTATGTATCTTTCATCGTGGTAGAAATCGTTGCCTGCATTACGGCGAAGATAAATACTTGCAGAGGGATTGATTTTTGAAAATGTGATAATTCCGCCTGAATGGTCATAATGACCGTGGCTTAAAATTACTGTATCGACGGCGGTAAGGTCAATACCCAGCTTTTCCGCATTTTTTGCAAACAGGTCAGATGCGCCTGTATCAAGAAGCAGTCTGTGTTTTTCCGTTTCGATGTAAAGGCTGAGACCGTGTTCGGCCTCACAGCCGCTTGCTCCTTCGGTGTTTTCGGAAAGGCATATGATTTTCATTTTAATTCTCCTTTATATTCTGAAAATAATCTGCGATTACAAGGTCCACCATTCTTCCGTAGCTTTTTGTGCCGTCAGTCTGGTTGTTTATTTTCAGATATGTATCGTTTATTGCGTTGGAAACCTCAGCCACAGGCGTATCGAACTGCGACCAGTATTCGCTTGCGTATCTGTTATGCTCTGTAACTATGGGGTGGATCATGGAATACACTCTCAGGTATTCTTCAAGCTCAACCTCAGGATAATAAGCATTGAGCAGATGATGCAAAGCGGCCTGATAACCGCTGAATCTGAGATATGCGCTGTCACTTTCACGGCAGGCGAGGTAAGCCACAAAGTTTGCTTCATCCTCTCTCATAAAGCCTGTCAGATGGGAAAGCTCGTGGCAGATATTGTGACCGATGGAATCCGTTGTGTCGCAGGTGTTATAATTTGCTTCCATTGTAAAGGGAATAAAGATGCCGACAATTTTAGTGTAGCACCATAGTGGAGAAAGAACCGCAACAGGTTTTGCGTGGGGATAATATGCGTTCATTACAGGGTACTGCTCTGCAAGCTTCTTCATAGCTTCCGTTTCGATGTCAAGATGATTTTCGGGAAGTACACAGATTCCATTTTCGTCAAGCTCAAGCTGAAGTGCGGCTTCGTTTGTCCTGACTACTATGTATTCCAGCACCTCACAGACCTGTTCCTTGCTGTATTTCCCGATTTCAAGCCCGCTGTATGCCGAAAAAGGTGAACGGTAGTAGTTTATACCGCAGTTGAATACAAATACGAAAAGCACAAGAGAAGCTATAAGTGAAACTGTTGATGCGGCAGAAAGAAGACGTGGCTTAAGCGGCTTTTTCTCAGATTTTTTCTTTTTTATTATTCTGAGTATAAGCCTTACTATTCCGATAATTATCAGCACTATCAGTGCTGCCGCAAGCAGAATAATGCACATTTCAGCTATTGAAAAAGGGAATAGCCCTGATATGAAGGCAAACACTTTCTGTATTACAGGGTAAATGTTGAAGGAGTACCAGTTGGCGAATTCGGTGCTGTTATATGCGGCAATTATGGCTGCAATAGCGGCAACAGCCGCAGAAGCTGCAGTTATAAAGCGGATTTTTACGGATTTTTTCATTATAATGCTCCTTGTTGTGTTGACAAAAAGGTTTTGAAGTGCTATAATTTCGATGTAAACTAAATCAGGTGGACGCGGGGAGAAATCTCTGAGGAAAGTCCGAGCATCACAGAGCAGGATAGCTGTTAACGGCAGCCGAGGGCGACCTTAGGGCAAGTGCAACAGAAATATACCGCCTGTTTTTCAGGTAAGGATGGAAAGGCGAGGTAAGAGCTCACCAGAGCGGCAGAGATGTCGCTGCTATGTAAACCCTATCCGATGCAACGCCGATTGGTTCGGAGAATAATACGTCTGCTCGGCGTACTTCGATTAAGGCGGCTACATTGCTTACGCAAGACAAGCTTACCGGCGACGGTAAGATTAGATAGATGTTCACCCAACGACAGAACTCGGCTTATCGATTTAGTTTTCCTTTGATTATTACCGCATTGCGGTTCGATATTATGTAAACATGTGCTTTGCACTGTTTAATATCCTAATTTTTGTGTTTATTTTGTTTCGCTCCCGTTTTACGGGAGCGATTTTCTTTTTATAGCTCGTCGCCGCAGTCGGCTTTTCTTGCTTTTTTGAAAAGTGCTCCGTCCTTTTTGGTGACGATTTTTTCACTTATTCCGTCAGTATTGCAAAGCTTCAGCGTAATTTTACCGCTTTCGATTTTAGGATGACGGAGTACTCTTGAAGAGCAAGGCGTGCAGTCATCCCTGACAGCGGCAATATAGCAGAATTTTTCATCCTCATAGGGTACGTCGCCGCCCTTCAGCTGCTTATGTAATTTTGTTCGTGAAACACGTGCCGTGAAGTGACACCAGTCATCCTCAGGCAAAGGACATTTATCAGAGTGGGGGCAGGGCGCAAGAATCTTCGCACCGCTTTCTGTGAGCTGTTCTCTTATTCTGAGTATATTTTTAAAGCCCTTCGGAGTGCCCGGTTCAATTACAATCATCAGCTTTGCGGTTGCATTCCACATGGCGGAAATCAGCTTTTCCTGCATTTTTTCAGGCATCTCGTTCAGAACGTATGATGCGGTCACAAGATCGGCCTTCATATCAAAGCCTGCGGTTATATCACGGCTTATCCACTGGCATTCAAAAGGAAAATCTCCTTTTTCCATAAGCGTTCTGCCAAAGTCAATCATGCTTTTTTCACGTTCAAGACAGGTGATTTTCTCAATATCGGGGAAAACCTCCGCTGCTGCCCAGCTGCAGGCACCTGTGCCTGCGCCTATATCGAGCGCGGTGTTTATTTCACCGTCGTATCTGTCAGCGGCATACTGCATGGCACTGCCCGAAGCTCCGATAGTTGCGGGCATTCTCACAATTGCATATGCCGCTGCTTCGGTATCGTTTGTGATAAGCGGTTTTCCCGATGCGGCTTCGCTTCTGTATCTTTCCGAAATTGCGTTTGCGGCGGAAATGAGCTTTTTTACAGGTATACCTGCAGCAAGCTCCTCTGTAATATTTCTGAATTCAATCGGCAGCTCCATAATTTACCTTCCTTAAAGCTAAAGCACGACATCATCTACGGTGTCGTGCTTTAATGTCTGTATATATTTTATTACAAAGCGTCGGCAATGTCAAGGATAAGTTTTTCTGTCTTTTCCCAACCGAGGCAGGGATCAGTAATGGACTTGCCGTATACGCCCTCTTCTGCCTTCTGAGTGCCGTCTTCGATGTAGCTTTCGATCATAAGACCCTTGATGAAGCTGTTCAGATCATCGTTGTGACGCTTGCTGTAAAGAACTTCCTTAGCAATACGGATCTGTTCAAGATAACGCTTGTTGGAGTTGGAGTGGTTGCAGTCGATGACAACACTGGGGTTTACGAAGCGTGATTCGTTGTATAATTCGTGAAGATGCTTCAGATCCTCGTAGTGGTAGTTGGGGAGCGCTTCGCCGTGCTTGTTTACATAGCCTCTTAAGATAGCGTGAGCATAAGGGTTACCGTCGCTTACAACTTCCCAGCCTCTGAAAAGGAAGGTGTGGGAGCTCTGTGCTGCGGTAATGGAGTTTAACATAACGGAGATGTCACCGCTGGTAGGATTCTTCATACCGCAGGGGATATCCATACCGCTGGAAACAAGTCTGTGCTGCTGGTTTTCAACGGAACGTGCGCCGATAGCAACGTAAGAGAGAAGGTCGGAAATGTAACGGTAGTTTTCAGGGTAAAGCATTTCATCAGCGCATACAAAGCCTGTTTCTTCAATAGCTCTTGCATGAAGCTTTCTTACAGCGATGATACCCTGGAGCATATCCTCCTTCTTGTTGGGGTCGGGCTGGTGAAGCATACCCTTATAGCCTGCACCTGTTGTACGGGGCTTACCTGTATAAATTCTGGGGATAATAAATATCTTGTCCTTTACCTGTTCCTGAACTCTTGCAAGTCTGCCGATATAGTCCATAACGGATTCTTCATTGTCAGCGGAGCAGGGTCCGATAATAAGGAGAAGACGGTTATCCTTGCCCTCAAATATATCAGCAATTTCCTTATCTTTTGTCTTCTTGATTTCCGAAATTCTTTCGGTCAGGGGATAAAGCTCCTTGATCTCCTTCGGAATAGGAAGCTTTCTGTTGAATGTCATTCCCATGATCTTTCATCCTTTCTTTTATTACAATATTTATAAAGGGGCAGAATGCCGATTTAACAAGTTAAAGCTTAATAAGTTTAAAGTGGTGAAACGGAAGCCGAGATAAAAGCGGATTTACGTCAAATCCGCTTGTCGTATTAAAATTCGAAATCTTCAGATTCCTTTTCGCTGAGTCTGCCAGCGTAGAAAACATTGATTTTGTCAAGAGCGGCAGCAAGAAGCTTTCTTTCATCTTCCTTGAAGCATTCTGCAAGCGCATCTTCGGTCTCCTTACGATAATCACAATAGATTTCGTAAGCTTTTTCTCCTTTTGGAGTAAGCTTGATACGTACTGAGCGTCCATCGTTTACACAACCGATTTTTTCAACGTATTTTTTTGAAGTGAGCTTGTTCACTGCCACGGTAGTTGACGGACGGGTAATATCCAACTTGCTGGCAATTGCGCTGATTGTGGGGCCGTCGTCGCCTTTTGTGCCGTTTTTGATGCATTCCAGAAGATGAAGTTCATTTACTGTAAGATTCAGATTCCGGTCAATGCATAGCGATTTTTCTTCAAGCTTCGTCATGTTATGATGAATTTTACTCAGAAGCTTGTCGAATTCAAACTTAAATTCGCCCATAGTTATTCTCCTGTTCCTGCGAAAAAATAAATAAAAGTGCCTGGTGTTGTTATTTCTCTGTATTTATATGTGGTTATCCACTTTATCTGATTTTTACATATTATAGCATATTGTTTTATTAAAGTCAATAAAATAACGGCATTTTTTTCAAGTTTTTTTCTCAATTTAAAGTCTGATTAGTTGATATTGTTTTATTTTTATGGTATACTATAAATAAATCCCGGTTTTACTTATATCAGAAAGGTAAAAATTGTTATGAAAATTGTTATTCTTGACAGCGATACAGTATCCACAGGCGACCTGAGCTTTTCAGGCATTGCCCGTTTCGGCGAGGTAAAAAGATACGGCCTTACAGAGCCTGAAAGAATTGCTGAACGTGTGAGAGATGCTGAAATAATTCTCTGCAACAAGACTTTTATCACACGTGAGGTTATGGAAAAAGCACCGAAGCTCAGATACATCGGTCTTTTTGCAACAGGCTTCAATAATATTGACCTTGAATGTGCAAAGGAAAGAGGAATTGCGGTTGCAAATGTTCCTGCCTATTCCACCGAAGGCGTTGTACAGCTTACATATGCGTTTATTCTGGAGCATTACTGCCGTCTTTCCGATTACCGCCGACATGTTGACGGCGGTAACTGGAAGAAAAGCGCCACATTCTCCTATTTCCCCTTTCCTATCGGCTCTCTTGCAGGGAAGACCATGGGTATTATCGGCTACGGCTCTATCGGCAAGCGTTCTGCGCAGATTGCAAATGCTTTCGGCATGAAGGTTCTTGTGTATACCCGCACTCCCAAGGAAGATGAAACGGTAGATTTTGTTGATTTTGACACTCTTCTTCGTGAGAGTGATATTGTTTCTGTTCATTGTCCTCTCAATGCACAGTCTGAAAAAATGATGAATGCCGAAGCCTTCGGAAAAATGAAGAAGGGTGCATTATTTATCAATACTTCACGTGGTCCTGTTGTTGATGAATATGCTCTGCGTGATGCACTTGTCAGCGGAAAGCTCATGGGCGCAGGTCTTGATGTGCTCTGTACTGAGCCTATGGCTGAGGATTGCCCTCTTTACGGAATTGAAAACTGCATAATCACACCTCATGTAGGCTGGGCGGGAATTGAAACACGCAGACGCCTTATGGAGATTGTGGAAAGCAATATCGGAGCTTTTATTGAAGGCAGAGAGCAGAACAGGGTTGTGTGACATTTTCTGAGATAAAGCAACAACTTTGTTTTTTCACAGTGATATCACAGTTTTATCGTTTGACAATTTGGAAGATTTGGTATATAATTATCCCTAATGATTGGAGGAATACTGTTTGAATAGTAAAAAACAAGGACTGATCGCATTGATAACATCGGTTTGTCTGCTGTTTTCATCCTGTGCGGATAATAAGCCTCAGACAACTGATACATATACCACCACCTCCGTTGTTACAACGGTAACGGTTTGCGAAACGGAAAAAACCACTCTTGCGGCACTTGCCAGTGAGGATGAAAAGACCCCCGAAAAGGAAAAGACGCCTCTTGTGGTAGCTTTTTCCGAATACGATAATACCTGTAATCCTTTTTATCAGAACGGGGAGTTTGACAGCTTTATAAATGAAATTACAGGCGAAAAGCTTCTTACCAGGGATCGTAACGGCAGAATCGTATATAACGGAATTGACGGCGAGCGCATTATGTACAACGGTACATATTATGAATACAGCGGAATTGCTGACGTTGCCGAAAGCTACGATGAAGAGCTTGACGAAACCTCTTACGTGATAAATCTGCGTCGTGACGTAAAGTTCAGCGACGGAGAAACAATGGACGCAGATGACCTTATCTTTACACTGTACATGCTTCTTGACCCGTCAATGTCGGCTGTTTCCGATATTCAGGGAATGGGTATAAAGGGTGAAGTGAACTATCGCCTCAACAGTTCGATTGCGGATACTTTCACTGAAGAGGATATCAGCGAAGCGCTGGCTTCGGATGAGGTAAAGGAAAAAATCAGGAATACCATAGTTGTTCCTGTGCTTAAAAGTGAATACGAATGGGTAAAGTCTCTTTATGAGGATAATTCCTATGCTGTCTATACCGAAAGCTATCCGGATCCCAAGGATCTTATGGCATTCTTCTATTCGGTGAACAGCGAGTATGATTCCACCGCTGTACCAGGTGAACAGAAGGTGCTTTCCGATCTTGCGGATATGTACGGCGGAAACTACGAGCTTCTCGGCAGTATGGCGGAGGGTGACGCTGCTTTTTACCGTACAGATGCGGTAATCTGCGCAATAGAATATCTTTCCGGACTGAACGAGGAGAGTACACCTGTAAATAAAGTTACAGGTATTGAAAAAACAGGAAAATTCGGTGTGAAAATCACCGTGTCAGGTAATAATCCTTCCGTAATCCATGAGCTTGCGGATATTACGGTCGCACCGCTTCACTATTACGGCGATGCAAACAGCTTTGATGTCCAGTCGGAGAAATTCGGCTTTGAAAAGGGCAAGGCGCTTGAAATTGTTTCGGCAAAGGAATCCGCACCTCTCGGCGCAGGGCCGTATTACTACGAGCGCAGCGAAAGCGGCGTTATTTTCCTTGCCGCAAACAGCGGTTATTATAAGGGTGCACCCATAACCGAAAGAATAGAAGTAAAGCAGACACCGGCAGAAACAGTTGTTTCCGCTGTAAGCGACGGCGCCGCTGATATTACATATCCTGACGGCTCCCTCAGAACATCCGATGAAATAAATTCAGCCAATGAAGCAATGGAAAAGCTGTACGCAGCTACAATCAGCAAGGACGGCTACGGTTATATCGGTATAAATGCGGCTAATGTAAACGTCGGCGGTGTTCCTGATTCTGAAGAAAGCATAGCTCTCAGAAAGGCTGTTGCGACAGCGGTTTACCTTTATCGTGACCTTTCGGTTGAACGTTATTACGGCAGCGTGGGTATAAAGACGGATTATCCTGCGGCGCTCAGCGCATGGATAGGAAATGAATATACAAAGCCTTATTCCACAGATATTGACGGAAATCCGATTTATATGGACGGCATGAGGGATCAGGAGAAATCTGCTGCGGCAAAGCGTGCCTGTCTTGAATATCTTGAAGCTGCGGGTTATACGGTTGAAGAGGGCAAGGTAGTTGCAGCCCCAGAGGGCGGTGCGCTCAGCTTCGATGCTGTAATTGCTGCGGACGGTACGGGAAATCATCCCTGCTACTACGCACTGGAAGCGGCAAGCGTTCTTCTTGCGGATATCGGAATTACGCTTTCCATTACCGATACGGCGGACGCTTCTCAGATGTGGACCGTGCTTAACAGCGGTTCTCATCAGATATGGGCCGCAGTATGGGAAACAGGTGTTCAGCCCCGTCTCGGTACGATGTATTCCGAGGGCAACCTTTACGGAATAAAGAATGAAGAGCTTGAAGAGTGCATAGGAATTTCCGTAACCTCAAAGGATAATGAAGAGTTAAAGGAAACATATATAAAATGTCTTAATATTATTTTCGGAAATGCTATTGAGATTCCTGTATATCAGCGTTCCGACTGCGTGCTTTTCAGCACCCTCAGAATAAACAGCGAATCGCTTCCCGGGGATATGACGGGTTATTATTCATGGGTAGATGAAGCGCATATGATTGAAAAGAAATAAACGGAAGGAAAAACAGTATGAAAAAAGAAGTATCTGAAGCAGTTGAAAATTATCTTGAAACAATTCTTGTGCTTTCAAGAAAAAAGCCTGATCTTCATGCTATTGATATATGTGACGAACTGGGATATTCCAGACCAACCGTTTCGGTTGTTGTGAAGCAGATGAAGGGAAACGGGCTTATCAATGTGGATGAAAACAATCACATATCCCTTACCGAAAAGGGCAGGAAGATAGCTGAAAGTGTCTACGAGCGTCATACTGCAATTTCCGAATTTTTCATGACAATCGGTGTAAGTCGCGAAACAGCGCTTGCCGATGCTTGTAAAATCGAGCATGATATAAGTGATGAAACTTTTGACTGCATAAAAAAACATATCAGCAGTATGAAAAACTGATTTTTCCGAAGGAGACAGGTCTTATTATGGCAAAGGAAGTCAAAACCAACGCAATGAGGTTTCTTGAGCAGAAGAAAATTCCTTATGAAATGAAATCCTATGAATGTGACGAATTCATAGACGGAATAACTGTCGCTGAAAAGCTCGGACAGGATCCTGCGTATACTTTTAAAACTCTCGTAGCGCACGGAAAAAGCGGCAATTACTATTGTTTTCTGCTTCCTGTTGCTGAGGAGCTTGATTTGAAAAAGGCTGCAAAAAGTGTAGGAGAGAAATCCGTTGAGCTGCTTCATGTGAAGGATATAAATGCCGTTACAGGCTACGTCAGGGGCGGCTGTACACCTATCGGGATGAAAAAACAGTTCATGACGGTTATCCATTCTTCGGCGGAGCCTATGGAAAATTTCTTTATCAGCGGCGGCAGAATCGGAACCCAGATAAAGCTTTCGCCCACAGCTCTTGTAAATGCCATCAGAGGCAAGTTTGATGATATACTTATGTAATAAAAGAGTCATTGCAACGCAATGACTCTTTTTCTCTGTTTGGTTGAGTTTTTCTCAACGAATATTATATGGACTTTTTGCTGTTAAAGAGGTATTATAATAACAGAAGCTTCTGAAAAAACAAAAGGAGTTGATAAAATGCTTAAACTCGGAGAAAATCTCAAAAGGCTCCGCATTGAAAACGGACTTACACAGGAACAGCTTGCAGAAGTGTTCGGAATATCGCCCCAGGCGGTGAGCCGCTGGGAGAATAACAGCGCATATCCTGATATTTCGCTGCTTCCTGTTATTGCAAATTATTTTGATATTACTACAGATGAATTACTGGGCGTGGATATTGAAAGAAAGCAGCAGGAAATCAATAAAATTATAGAGCATAATGCAAGTCTTCGCAGCAAGGGAAAAAGCAAGGAAAGTATTTCTTTTCTTCGTGAAAAAATAATTCTTTATCCCAAAAGTGCGGATATATCATATCAGCTTGCAGTTTCGCTTTATAGTGATTTATGCGGTAGATGGGAAAAAACAGAGGAAACGCTGAAAGAAATAATCACTCTTGTCAATAAGGCTACACAACTTGATAAAGGCAAAAGCTATATAACCTTTGCAGGCAAACAGCTGCTTTGCATGGTTTATGAAATGCAGGAAAGAAGGGATGAGGCTTATAAAATTGCTGTTGATATGCCAAGTGTGTGGGTAAGCCGTGAGGTTTTGCTTTCTCATGCCTTACAGGGCGATAAGGAGCTGAATCAGCGTCAGCACAACCTGCTTACATTTATGGATTTATCCATAAATAATCTTCATCATCTGTCCCGTAAAATGGACAGCCCCGAAAAAAGCATAGAATTACTGAAAAAGGCAGTTCAGCTTGCAGAAATACTTGCAGGTGATGATATGAAATTTTACAGCGAGCGTGTTTTCAAATGCTATATGAAGATTGCAGAAAATAATTGTACTCTGGAAAAAGCGGATGAAGCTGTTGAAAGTCTTGAACTGGCTTTAAAATATGCGGAAATGTTTGAAAACAGACCCGAAAAATCCGAATATACAGCGTTCTGGCTTAAAGGCTACTTTGACGACAGAACAAAGGCTACCACAAATACGGAGATAACTCTTTACAGCTATCTGCTTCAGAAAATCAGCGAAGAGCAGTTTTCATTCCTGCGTGATAAAAAGGAGTATATAGAGTTTGTAGAAAAGCTTAAAGACATGATATAAAAAAGCGCACGGAAAGGCGTGCCGCCTTGGGCAGTTCCCGCCTTTTACAAGAAACAGCTAACCCCGCAGTTGAAAAACGGCGGGGTTTAAAACTTCTGTATGGCAGACACATATTATCCCTTGGCAATATAAGGTGAAACTGCGCTTGCAACAACATTTCTTGGGAGGGTCTGAAGCCATACTCTGCCGGGACCTGTCACGACGGTGTTGAATAAGCCTTCGCCGCCGAACAATACATTTCCTACGCCCTTGACGCTCTGGATATTTACATCCACAGTAGCATCCATAGCGGCGAGGTTACCTGTATCTACAATAAGCGACTGACCGGGTGCGAGAGTATATTCAATAACGGAGCCGTCAATTTCAAGGAAAACCATGCCGCTTCCTGTGAACTTTTCAAGTACAAAGCCTTCACCGCTGAAAATGCCTGCACCGCCTCTTTTCTGGATGTGGGCAGACATTGTTACGCCTGCTTCACTTGCCATAAAAGCTGATTTCTGAGCGATAATTGTGTTTTCGGGTGTGATCATAATGGGAAGAATCTCACCGGGGAAGCTCGAAGAGCATGCCAGCATACCCGGACCACCCATACAGGTGTAAACATTCTGGAACATGGATTCGCCCGAGAACATTCTGCCGATAGCCTTTCCTACACCGCCGCCTGCATTGGTGGACATCTGCATATTGGGTGACATCCAGCTCATTGCACCCTTGTCTGTCTTGATGCTTTCTCCCGCTTCAAGGCTCATTATAACCACGGGGAGGGGAGTGCCTTTGATTTCAAATTTCATAGTACTGATTTCCTTTCCTTTTTTGTGATTTAACCACATGTAAATTTTATCATATTTCCGTGAGTTTTACAACCATGAGAAAAGTATTTTGTTAAATGTAACAGAAATAATTTTCTGTTGTATTTAAAATCGCTGAAAAAAGTTACCTGATTTTTACAGTTTTGGATTTGTTTTTTCTTAGTGAAAAGGGAATATTAAGGACGCAAAAGCAGATAATTGCAATGTAAGCAAAATCCAGTACGAAAGGAATATTATCTTATGAATACATTTTACAAGCTTGTCATTGCACTGCTTATAGCGGTATTTTGTATAAAGGCGGTGGATGCGGGTACGGCAGTTCCTGCCTATTCCCAGACAGGCTCAAGCGGCACTGAGGTTGAAGAAATCCAGCGTGTCTTAAAGGACAGGGGAATTTTCAAGGGCGAAATAACAGGTTATTACGGGGCGCAGACTGCACAGGCGGTAAGCGAATTCCAGCGTCAGCAGGGTCTTCCCGAAACAGGTATTGCTGATCAGAAAACCCTTAAGCGCATGGGCATTACAATAGGTGCTCTTCCTGAAGCAACCGATGCAAACGTAGGTCTGCTCGCACGTATTATTTCAGCTGAGGGCAGAGGAGAATCGTATATAGGTCAGGTGGCAATCGGTGCGGTTATCTGTAACCGTATTGAGCATCCTTCTTTTCCCGATACACTTGCAGGCGTAATTTATCAGAGCGGCGCATTTACAGCGCTTATCGACGGTCAGTTCAACGAGGAAATCACCGACAGCGCATACTCCGCCGCACGAGATGCACTTTCTGGCTGGGATCCCAGCGGTGGCGCTATCTATTATTATAACCCCGATAAGACAGATAATGAATTCATCCATTCAAGACCTGTCATAAAGGTAATCGGAAACCACCGTTTCTGTTCATAATAAAAAGCTCAGGCATAAGAGCGGTACTCATATAGAAGCTTTATAAGTATTTATCGTGGGACACCTTTCTGTAGAAAGGTTATCCCCCGAACCCCCTTCCAAAGACTTTAATAATGATTTAAGCCTGACAGGGTAAATTACCCTGTCAGGCTTAA
>JAGALB010000040.1 GCA_017625405.1 Ruminiclostridium sp.
CCCTCTCTCGAAGACAGCTTATACATTATATCATATCTTTCGTCGCTTGTCAATACCTTTTTTCAATTTTTTTCAAAAAGTTTTTCAACCAACTCAGATATTTTCGCTCCCCGTTTTGGGGGAGCTTGTTTATTATATCACCTGCTCCCCCTTTTGTCAACACATTTTTTACGTTTCTACAAAAATGTCGTTTTGCTCCGACTTTTTTCAACACCAATTGTCAATATTAAACATAAAAGGCATTATCACAGTGATAATGCCTTAATATGTTAATATTGTATATCAGGCTGCTTTTCGCCAGAAGGAAACCGCAGCAATAATATTACCTATAAAGGTAGCCGCCATTGAAATTGCCATATTCGCCATAAAATCAGCCTTGAATGAATCAATTTCAAGAACAGCGATTGTCCAGTCAAGCGCCTGCTTTAACGTCATTGAAATTCCATATTCATCTGCAAAAGCCTTCTGAACGTTAAACATCGAAATACCAAATACACCTGCAATTACCATTGCAAAAGTCAGTATGAAGGATATTACAATGCCCTTTTTATCAAGCGCACGTCCACCGAGGTAATAACCGCCGTATACCGTCAGAATTATTGCAACACAACCGAATGAATGTATTACGTTGAGCACATGACCAAGAATAATCCAGAGTGCAAGTCCCACAAGACCAACAACAAGAGCGCCGATTATTCCCATTAAAGCATTGCTCTTTTCCGTGGACTTCACAACCCTTGTATATGAAGAATAATTCATATCGGGATTATAAGGAGGTGGAGCGGTTGTGCCATAGCCTCTGTTCATTTCTCCGCCTGCGCTGAATCGCGGCGCAGTTTCATCAGTGAGCTTTTCATATGTAACGTGAGCCTGTCCGTAATCCAGCGGCTGCACCGCATCAGGACCGTCAACGGCTGACACATGTCTTTCTTCACGGTGAGAGTTGGGATTGATAAGCGGAACAGAGCCGTCCTCTTCAAGAGGAGTTTCCTCTGCTTCAAGCTGAGGATGTCCGGTTGTTACGGTAGGCATTTCAACAGTAGACTCAATTTCTTCGATATCGAAATCCTCGCCGTCGTTACTGTCGTCATAAACCTCAGTTACATCGTGGCTTCCGTCGTCAACCTCGGGAGTTATTTCTCTGAGGACAATTTCGCCGTTTGTTATCAGCAGATCATCAACCGCTTCATCAGCCTTCGCTTCTTCAGCTGCCCTTCTCGCTTTTTCTTCAGCGAACTCACGTTCAGCTTCCTCGAAAAGCTTTGATCTGGGTCTTTCAGGCTCGGGAGCCGCCTCTTCATAAAGCAGAGAGCCGAAACTCTCTGCAGGTTCTTCACTTTTTACAGGAACAGGTTCCTGCACGGGAGCTTCTTCAACCTTTTCGGTTTCATCATACATCAGCGATGATAAATCCGCAGGTTCTTCTTCCTTTTTGACAGGAGTTTCTTCTTCAACCTTTTCAGCAGGATCGAATTCAAATTCTTTAAGAGAAAATTCTTCCGTCACAGGAGCAGGAACAGCAGCCACAGGCTCTTCCTTCTTTTCCTCAGGCTTATATTCAAGTTCCGCAAGCAGAGTATCAAGCTTTTCCTCTGCTTCAGCAGCAATTTCTGCTACGGATTCAGACACATTTTCAACTTCAGGCTCAGGGAGCTTTTCAGCTTCGGGCTCAGGAAGCTTTTCAGCTTCAGGCTCTGGAAGCTTTTCAACTTCAGATTCTGCCGCTTTCGCAACAGGAGCAGGGATTTTCCGAGGAGCGGGAATGCTCATTCCGCCGGAGCTTTTACAGGTGCATATAAAGATATATTTTGCACCGCATACAGAACACGCCTGTGCAATAGCACCCTCAGTGTCGTAAATGCTGAGATTTTCCGAAGAACCGCATTCGCAGCAGCAGTTCACATAATTATTGAGAGAAAGCGCAGATGTAAAATCATATATAAAACGCTTCAGGTTATTGACATTTGTAAAATCATCGGATGTGCGGTTAAGAGCCACAGCAACACCTGTTTCATTGACCATGAACTTCTTGAGAAATCCGGGATTCTTTTTCTGCTGATCCTCAAGATACTGTTCAACTGTTGTAAGTGCACCGAACTCACCTTTTTTGAGCCAGAAAAGACATCCATAGCTGCCTGTGGAGAGATTCTCCTTTACTGCTACTGAATATCCCTTTACCTGACCTATAAGTGCGTCATGTGCAGCGTAATATTCAAGACTGATATTAACGCCAGTGTTCAGAAGTTCACGCATAAATTATTGTTTCCTTTCCCATTTCACATACAGTGTACAGAACACCATTAAAATATATAATACATTATTTTTTCAATAAAGTCAATAAATATATTGAAATATAAACAATAATGTGATATAATTTAATGTGGTTTAAAATAGCAATTATGCACTGAGGTGAGTAAAAATATGTCAAAATCACACGTTATCAAGGCAAATTCTTACAGGCCCGTTTCGGCTGAGCCTTTTCCTGTGCCGCTGCCGCTTCATCTTGAGCTTTATTACAGCAATATTCTTCTTTGCGTTTATACTGTCTCGGAAACAGGGGTTGTGGATTTCACATACAATATAAATACGGATATACCGATTTTAACTCCCATTCACCGTAAGCTTAAGGCAGATGATATATATTTTCTTATCCGTTCACGTATTTTCCCCGATAATCCTTATACCGCACCCTATGAGCTTCAGAGGCTTGGGCTTTCATATTACGAGCCTTACGAAATACTTATGAAGACACACGGCATCATGGCGGGGGACTGTTACTGGATAAAGGAAGCCAACGAACAGATAAACTACGCTATGGCAATGGAGCAGTATATGGATTATTATATCCTGACTCCCGAACAGCGTGCAGAAAAATACAAGGCGGCTGACGAAAATAAGATAGAAGAATACGCAGCGGAAGCCTTCAATGGAATAGAAGAATTTCTGAAGTCATAAAAGAGAGGAAAGCAAATGGAAAACCCTTCATACGTTTTTGAAAGAACGGCACTTTATTACGAAACCGACCAGATGGCTATCGTGCATCATTCCAACTATATCAGATGGTTTGAGGAAGCACGCATCGCATATATGAAGGATAAAGGTTACCCTTATTCAAAGATGGAAAGCATGGGAATCATGATTCCTGTAATGGGCGTTGACTGCAAGTATCACAGACCTGTGAAATTTGAGCAGACAGTGCTTATTTATGTAAAAATCGCAGAATTCAACGGTGCAAAATTAGAAATAGAATACGAAGTATGCGACAAGGAAACAGGCGTTGTCCATATTACAGGTCATTCAAAGCATTGCTTTGTCAGATCCGACACCTTCCGCCCCGTGCGTCTTAAAAAGGATCATCCCGAAATGGCGGAAATATTTGAATAATCAGAGGTTTATATGCAGAATTACGATGTAGTTATTGTAGGCGCAGGCGCTGGCGGCGTTTTCATGGCCTACGAATTCACAAAATTAAACAAGGACATAAAGGTGTGCGTCATAGACAGAGGCGGGCCTATCAAGAACCGCATATGCCCTATTGACGGCAAGAAAATCACTTCCTGCGTTCACTGCAAAACCTGCAGCATAATGAACGGCTTCGGCGGTGCGGGCGGTATGTCTGACGGAAAATACAATATCACCAATAATTTCGGCGGCGACCTGTATACCCATACAGGCAAGGATGAAGCAATCGCCCTTATGGAATATGTTGACGAGGTAAACCTTGAAATGGGCGGCGAGGGCGCAAAGCTTTACAGCACCGTCACCAGCGATATAAAGGCTGAAGCGCTGAAGCATGACCTTCATCTTCTCGACGCACAGGTAAGACATCTTGGCACAGACCGCAACCGTGAAATTTTACAGAACATCTACGACTTCGTAAAGGGCGCCGTAGATATCCACTTCCACGAAGAAGTTGCTTCCATCGAAAAGAAGGACGATAAATTTATCGTGGAAACCGAAAAGGACAGCTATTCCTGCAATCAGGTTGTAGTTGCGGCAGGCCGTTCAGGCTCAAAATGGATTTCAGGCATCTGCGACAAATTCGGAATACAGACCAGAAGCAACCGTGTGGATATCGGCGTAAGAGTTGAAATCCCCGCAGCTGTTTTTGAACACATAACCTCCCGTGTATACGAAAGTAAAATCGTTTACCGCACCAAGAAGTACGGCGACCTTGTGCGTACCTTCTGCATGAATCCTTACGGCGAGGTTGTAAACGAAAATACAAACGGAATCATCACCGTAAACGGACACAGCTACTCCGACCCGAAATATCACACAGAAAATACGAATTTCGCTTTGCTGGTTTCAAACACATTTTCAGAGCCTTTCAGAGACAGCAACCTTTACGGCGAATCAATAGCACGCCTTTCCAATATGCTGGGTGGCGGCGTTATCGTTCAGCGCTTCAGCGACCTTGTAGCAGGCAGAAGAACAAACGACCACAGATTTTCCCAGTGCTTCCTGACACCTACACTCAAGGCAACCCCCGGCGACCTTAGTCTTGTAATCCCAAAAAGACAGCTGGATGACATTATCGAAATGATTTACGCTCTGGACAAAATCGCTCCAGGTATGGCAAACGACGATACACTTCTTTACGGCGTAGAGGTTAAATTCTACAACTCAAAGGTAAACGTTGACGAAAATCTCGAAACCTCTGTAAAGGGACTTTATATAATCGGCGACGGCTCCGGTGTTACACATTCACTTTCCCAGGCTTCGGCTTCGGGCGTGTATGTTGCAAGAAAGATAGCAGAAATGTATTAATTTTATAAAAAGGAAGGACAAACAAATGAACGTCTGGCATGATATTGACAGCAAAAGAATCGAACCCTACAATTTTCTCTCTATAATCGAAATCACAAAGGGCAGCAAGAAAAAGTATGAGCTTGACAAGGAAAGCGGTATTCTTATTCTCGACCGTATTCTCTACACCTCTACCCACTACCCCGCAAACTACGGCTTTATCCCCAAGACCCTTGCAGACGACGGCGACCCGCTGGACGTTCTCGTGCTCTGCAATGAGCCTATTGACCCTATGGTGCTTGTCCCCTGCTACCCTATCGGCGTAATCAGCATGGTGGATAACGGCAAGAACGACGAAAAGATTATTGCTATCCCCTTTGAAGACCCCAACTACAACTCATACCGCAGTATTGAGGCACTTCCCCGTCACATCTTTGAAGAAATGCAGCATTTCTTCAGCGTTTACAAGCAGCTCGAAGGCAAGACAACCGCTGTAAACGAGGTACAGGGTCATAAAGCGGCAGCTGCTGTCATTGAACAGTGCATAAAGAACTACAAGGAAAAATTCGGCGACAATTCGGAGGTTCAGGAATGATTGCAAAAACATCACCTATGGGCTGGAACAGCTGGGACTGCTACGGCCCTTCAGTAGATGAAAAGACAGTAAGAGCAAATGCAGAGTACATGGCAAAGAATTTAAAGCAGTACGGCTGGGAATATATAGTTGTTGACATTCAGTGGTCACAGCCCACTGCAAGCAGCCACGAATATGTACCTTTCGCAGACCTTTGCATGGATGAATACGGCAGACTTATTCCTGCGGAAAACCGTTTCCCCTCCTCAGCAGGCGGAAAGGGCTTTGCACCCCTCGCGGAATATGTGCATTCACTGGGACTCAAGTTCGGTATCCACATTATGAGAGGTATTCCCCGTCAGGCTGTTCACAAGAATGTAAAAATCAAGGGCACAGACAAGACTGCCCGCCAGATTGCAAGCACAAACCGCATCTGTCAGTGGAATCCCGATATGTACGGTGTAGACGCCGACAAGGACGGCGCAAAGGCGTACTATGACAGCATTTTTGAATTATACGCTTCATGGGGCGTTGACTTTATCAAGTGCGATGATATCTGCCGTGAAATGAGCCACGCAGAAGAAGAACTCATTATGCTCAGCGACTCTATGAAGAATTGCGGAAGAGATATGGTACTGAGCCTTTCTCCCGGACCTGCAATTCTTGAAAAGGCTGAGCTTTACAAGCAGACAGCACATATGTGGCGTATTACAGACGATTTCTGGGATCAGTGGGAATTGCTCTACGCTATGTTTGAACGTGCAGAAAAATGGTGCACACACACAGGCGCAGGAAACTGGCCTGATGCAGATATGCTTCCCGTAGGCGCAATTTTACAGAACTACGACAAGAACAACCGCACAAAATTCACAGAGGACGAGCAGTATACAATGCTCACACTCTGGAGCATTTTCCGTTCACCTCTTATGATTGGCGGAGAGCTTACCGTTATGGACGAGTTTACCCTGAAGCTTCTTACAAACGAGGGTATTCTCAGCATGCACAGGGATGCACGTCACGCTCACCAGGTTTGGCGTAAGGAAATTGGCGGTGTTGAGCACGTTTTATGGGTTGCTTCATGTGCAAAGGGCGGCTTCTACCTTGCAGTATTCAACGCAGGCGAAGCAGACAGCGAAATTGAAATCAGCCTTGAAGATATTGAAATTGGCAGCAGCGTGGCAGGCAAGGAATTATGGAGCGGCGAAGCTGTAACAGCTGACGGTAAGCTTTCGGTAAAGCTTCCGAAGCATGGCGCAAAGGCGTACCTGTTCAATGCTGTTTGATGAAGAAATGATGCTTCTTGCTATCGAAGAAGCAAAAAAGGCCGAAGCACTGGGTGAAGTGCCGGTGGGCGCCGTTATCATTGATGAAAACGGCGAAATAATCGGCAGAGGCTACAACACACGAGAAACCCAGAAGCGTCCCACAGGACACGCCGAGCTTATAGCAATCGAAGAAGCCGCAAAAGTAAAAAACAGCTGGCGGCTTTCAGACTGCACTCTGTATGTCACCCTTGAGCCCTGCCCCATGTGTGCAGGTGCAATTATGAATGCACGGCTCAAACGTGTGGTTTACGGCGCATTTGACGAAAACGGCGGTGCATTGTCTTCGGTAACAGCTCTCTATGAACATAATTTCGGCTATAAGCCCCTTGTAAGAAGCCGCATTCTTGAAAAAGAATGCGCCTTACTTTTGACGGAATTTTTTAAAAACATCAGAAAGGCAGATAACAGTTGAACCGATATAAAGCCCTTGCGGCAAATACTATAATTCTCGGTCTTGGTCAGTTCGGCTCCAAGGTGCTGATTATCCTCATGATGGGATTTTATCAGGCAGCTCTGGGCCAGACGGGATATGGAGAAATCAATAATATAATAGATACCGCTACGCTTCTGATGTCAGTCGCTACCCTTTCAATCGGTGAATCCATCATCCGTTTCGGTCTGGATAACGCTTACGATAACAGACAGGTATTTTCAATCGGTATCAGAGTAACGGGCATGGGACTTGCCGCAACGCTGATGTTCGTTCCGCTTATCGGACTCTTTTCCAGCATCTTCCCCGACAATGCGGTATTTGCACTCCTCAGCGAGTATTCATGGATAACCGTAGCCTATGTGGCAACAGGAAGCATCAAAAGCTGTTGTGCGCTTTTCGTCCGCTCGGCAGGATATGTAAAGCTGTACGCTATTGACGGCATTCTTACAACCGTAATAAATATCGCATTCAACCTGATACTTCTCTTCTGGATGAATATGGGAAATGTCGGCTATCTTCTTTCGGTTATTCTCGCAGACATCTGCTCAATCGCTTTCCTTACACTGACTGCAAAGCTCTGGCGATATGTTATATTCACAGGAATCCGCAAGGATATGATAAAATCCATGATGCGGTTCTGCCTTCCCATGATACCCACAGCAGTAATGTGGTGGATTATAAATTCATCGGGCAGCTTCTTTGTCTCCGAATTCATCAGCTTTGATGCAAGCGGATTATACAAAGCGGCGTTCAAATTCCCCAGCATGATTTCAATTTTTTCAGGCATCTTCTCTCAGGCGTGGAATATGTCAGCAATTACCGAAAACAACTCCCGCACAATCGCAAGCTTCTATACAAACGTATTCAATATTTTCCAGTCCTTTGTTTATGTTCTCGCAGCAGGTCTGATGCTTGTAATACGTATTGCCATAGAAATTTTCTGCGAGCCAGAATTTGAAATTGCATTCCGTTATACACCTTTTCTTATTCTTTCAGTTTCATTCACCTGTTTCTCAACCTTCATGGGCAGCGTTTATGTAGCTTCAAAGAAATCCGTACGTTCTATGGTCACTGCGGCAATCGGCGCAGGAGTAAATGTTCTGCTGAATATTGTGCTGATACAGACTATGGAGCTTCACGGTGCAGCAATTGCTGCCTTTGCAAGCTTCCTGATTATATTCATTATCCGTGCCGCTGATACAAAGCGCATCGTAAGAATGGACCTGAAGCTTCCCAAAATGATTTTCAACTCGGTTCTCCTTCTCGCAATGAGCGCCGTAATAATTTTTGTCAAAGATATAACCGTATACTATGCAGCACTGGCAGTTCTGTTCCTTTTGGTAACAGCAATCAACTTCCGTTCAGGGCTCAGGGCTGTGAACATTATACTTAAAAAGGAAAAAATAGAGAGATGAAAAAGTATTATCTCTGGCTTATTCTCGTCATGGGTGCAGGAAATCCCATCACAAGCGAACTCATTAACCGTTTCGGCACTGCGGAAGAGGTTTACAGGGCATTCCGCAACAACTGCGCTGCAGCCGGCGGCGATTATGCCCGAAAAGCAGAAAAGACCACCCTTGAAGAAGCGGAAAAGCTTATTTCAAAGCTTGAAAGCGAAAATATAACGATTATCACAACAGAAGATGAGCTTTATCCCGAAAATCTGAAGCAGGCTGAAAATCCTCCTGTTGTACTCTTCGCAAAGGGTAATGTAACTCTGCTGAAAAACAAGCTTCTCACCATCGGCGGCACACGTAGGGCGACCGAATATACAATTGCAGCGGAAACTGCAATCTGCGAAGAATTATGCAGAGAATACACACTTGTGGCCTCCCTCTGCACAGGCTGCGAACAGCTTGCCTGCCTTTCGGCTATAAAGCAGAGCAAGGGCTGTATTGAAATACTGCCCTGCGGCCACAATCACGAATACCCAAAAGGCACTCAGGTAATGCGCCAGCAGATTCTGATGAACGGCGGATGCATCCTTACGGAATTTCTCCCCGAAACCAAATCCAGTAATGCAAATTACTTAAAGCGTGCAAGAATTTCAGGCGGCATTTCAAAAGCTATGATTATTTTTCAGGCTGCCGCAGACAGCGGCTCTCTCAATGCTGCGAAGTATTCCCCTGCACTGTTCTTTATTCCGCCTGAGGATGTCTTTTCGGAAAAGTATTCTGCGGCGGTTACAGGAGTCAGAAACGGTGCAAAGCTGTATCTTTCACCGAAATCTTTGAAAACGGCATTTGAAAAGGACTACAAGCCGAAAAATGTTAATTTTGACAAGCCTGCAAAAGTATATAAAAAAGAGGATTCTGACGATATACCGCCCGTTATAAAGGAAGAAATTGTCGCAGAAGCATCGCCTGTTTCCGATAATCAGCAGTTTGAAACTCCGAACCATGAAAAGGTCTTCAATTTCATTTCAGAGAAACCCGAAGCGGTAACCTTTGATGAAATTTACAGAATTATTGACGGCGATATTGCGGATTTAAGCGAAATACTCCTTGATCTGGAGATTGCAGGAATGATAAGAGCAGTCGCAGGCAACAGATTTGAGAAAATCTGATGATACAGGCATAGAATTTTGTATTTATCGGTGGAAACCTTTCTGAAGAAAGGTTCTCCCCCGTACCCCCTTCCAAAGACTTTTAATATCAATTACAGCCTGTCAGGTTTACCCTGTCAGGCTGTAATTAATATTTGAAGTTTTCGGAAAGGAGTTTGAGGAAAACCCTTTTTCAAAAGGGTTTCCCTCAATAATACATACAATTCTATGTCTGTACCAGCGAGTTTATCTGATGCCGTAGTTTTCGATAACATAGTCCATATCCTTATCGCCTCTGCCTGAGAGGTTAATGAGAACAGAACCGTGTTCCATAGTCTTTGCAAGCTTCATGCCGTATGCAACAGCGTGGGAGCTTTCGATTGCGGGGATGATACCCTCAAGACGGGCAAGCTTATAGAATGCGTCGATTGTTTCTTCGTCGTCGATTACATCGTACTTTACTCTGCCCATTTCCTGTAAGAATGCATGTTCGGGACCGGAAGAAGGATAATCAAGACCGCTTGCTACTGAGTAAACAGGAGCAGGCTCACCGTTTTCGTCCTTAAGCATAATGCTGTTGAAGCCGTGCATAATGCCTTCCGTACCGTACTTTAAGCTTGCTGCATGGTCGCCGAGCTTGGGACCTCTGCCGAGAGGCTCGATACCGTAAATATCAACGGGGTCGTTTAAAAATCCTGCGAAAAGACCTGCTGCATTGGAACCGCCGCCTACACAGGCAACAATAGCATTGGGAAGATGACCTGTCATGTCAATAAACTGTTCTCTTGCTTCAATACCTACAACGCTCTGGAAATCTCTTACCATCATGGGGAAAGGATGAGGGCCTAAAACAGAGCCGATGCAGTAGATAGAATCGTTATATTCCTTGCTGTATGCGTCAAATGCAGCGTCAACAGCTTCCTTTAATGTCTGTAAGCCGTGTGTTACTTCCACAACGTTTGCGCCGAGAATCTTCATTCTTGCAACGTTGGGAGCCTGCTTCTTTATATCGACAGAGCCCATATAGATGTCGCACTGAAGTCCGAAATAAGCAGCTGCGGTAGCAAGCGCAACGCCATGCTGGCCTGCACCTGTTTCAGCGATAACCTTCTTCTTGCCCATATACTTTGCAAGAAGAGCTTCACCCATGCAGTGGTTGAGCTTGTGTGCGCCTGAGTGGTTTAAGTCCTCACGCTTTGCATAAAGCTGAACCTTGCCGCCGAGAGCGTCGGAAAGTCTTTCGAGATGTGTAACAGGTGTGGGTCTGCCCTGGAATTCCTTTCTGATTCTGCGGAGTTCTGCAATGAACTTTCTGGACTGGCAGATGGAATAGTAAGCTTCTGTGATTTCAGCCATAGCAGCCTTGAGCTTGTCATCTACGTAAACGCCGCCGTACTTGCCGAAATAACCGTTGTTGTCAGGGTAGTTGTTGAAATAGGTTTCAAAATCAATTCCGTTTAAGATCATGATAAATATCCTCCATAATATAAAAAAGTAAAATTAAAACGTACTCATTAAATCAAAGCAGGCTACGCCATCGTTTTGTAAGCAGCATATTCTGTCCCTCCAAAATAAAAATTCCTCTGACTGTTTTCTCCGTCAGAGAATTCCGCTTTACATAAAAACAGCCCTGACAGAGTACATCACAATCTGTCAAGGACGAATAAATCTTATCCGTGGTGCCACCTTGATTCACGGCTCAGCCGTGCACTTAGCAGGATACAAGCATATCCCCGGCAACTAACGTATGCCACACGTCACAGAATACTCAGCTTTCGCCTTTGACTGCGCCCTCAGCGGTCCATTTGATAATCTGTTTTTCGCCCCTTCTCAGCAAACGGGACTCTCTGTGGAAGCATAACTACCTTTATCTCCGCATCAACGGTTTCAAATATTTGGTTTTTATCAGTATAGCACCATATTTTTATTTTGTCAAGAGTTTTCGCAAATTTTAGCATAAAAAACAGGCAGCCCTTCCGGACTGCCCGTCTGTTTATATAAGAAATATTAGTCCTGAGCAGGAGCGTAGTAATCTACAAGACCTACTAAGTTGTCGTACTTCTTCTTGCTGTTTGCTTCAGCGATATCGAAGAGCTGCTTAGCTCTGTCAGGGTTAGCTCTCATGAGGGAGTTGTAACGTACTTCTCTCATCATGAATGCCTGGTAATCGCCTGTAGGAGCCTTGCTGTCGAGGGAGAAGGGATTCTTGCCTTCGTCAGCTAAAGCGGGGTTGAAGCGGAAGAGGTGCCAGTAACCAGCTTCTACTGCTTCCTTTTCTACCTGCTGTGCGATTGCGAGACCGCCCTTGATACCATGGTTGATACAAGGAGCATAAGCGATGATTAAGGAAGGACCATCGTAAGCTTCAGCTTCTGCGATTGCCTTTAAGCACTGGTTTCTGTCAGCGCCCATAGAAATCTGAGCAACGTATACATAACCGTACTGCATAGCGATAGCAGCAAGATCCTTCTTCTTAACGTTCTTACCACCAGCTGCGAACTGTGCAACTGCACCGATGTTTGTAGCCTTGGAAGCCTGACCGCCTGTGTTGGAGTAAACTTCTGTATCAAATACGAAGATGTTTACATTCTTGCCGGAAGCGAGAACGTGGTCAACACCGCCGTAACCGATATCGTATGCCCAGCCGTCACCACCGAAGATCCAGTTGGACTTCTTGTTGAGGTAGTTCTTGAGCTTGAGAACTTCAGCCTTTTCAGCGCAGTCGCAGTCACAAGCTTCGATAGCCTTAACAAGAGCGTCTGTAGCAGCTACGTTAGCAGCACCGTCGTTTGCTGTTTCAAAGTACTTAGCGATAAGATCCTTGATTTCAGCCTTTTCAGCTACTGCTTCGAGAGCGCGGAGCTTTTCCTGTGCTCTGCCACGGAGTGTATCCTGTGCAAGGAACATACCGAGACCGAATTCAGCGTTGTCCTCGAATAAGGAGTTACCCCAAGCAGGACCACGGCCTGTCTTGTTAACTGTGTAAGGTGTGGAAGGTGCGGAACCGCCCCAGATGGAAGAACAGCCTGTTGCGTTAGCAATGTACATTCTGTCACCGAAGAGCTGTGTGATGAGCTTAGCGTAAGGTGTTTCGCCACAGCCTGCACAAGCGCCGGAGAACTCGAGGAGAGGCTGTCTGAACTGAACGTTCTTAACGTTGAGAGCGCTGAACTTTTCAGCAACTTCAGGCTTGTCAGCGAGAGTCATAGCATAGTCAAAGTTCTTCTGTTCAGCTTCCTGAGTTTCAAGGCCCTTCATAGCGATAGCCTTTGTCTTAGCGGGACATACGTTTACACATACGCCGCAACCTGTACAGTCAAGAACAGAGATGCCCATTGTGTACTTGTAGCCTGCAAGACCTGTGCAATCCTTCATCTTCATGCCTGCGGGAGCTGCAGCAGCTTCTTCAGCGTTCATAACGAAAGGACGGATTACAGCGTGAGGACATACCATAGCACACTGGTTACACTGGATACAGTTTTCGGGAATCCATTCGGGAACGTCAACTGCGATACCACGCTTTTCGTAAGCAGCGGAGCCCTGAGGGAATGTACCGTCAGCCATGTTAACGAATGTAGAAACGGGGAGAGAGTCACCACGCTGTGCGTTTACAGGGATAAGGATGTTGTTAACGAAGTCAACGAGATCCTTTCTGTCGCCTGTTGCAACAACCTTGGGGAGATCGCCTTCAGCGTTTGCCCATGCAGCGGGAACGTCAACCTTGACAACTTCGCCTGCACCTCTGTCGATAGCAGCGTAGTTCATGTTTACGATTTCGTCACCCTTCTTAGCAAAGGACTTGTATGCCATCTTCTTCATGTAGTCGATTGCTTCTGCTGCAGGAATGATGTCTGCGAGAGAGAAGAATGCGGACTGAAGAACTGTATTTGTCTTGTTGCCGAGGCCGATTTCCTTAGCAACCTTGATAGCGTTGATAATGTAGAACTTGATGTTGTTCTTAGCGATGTAAGCCTTAACGGGAGCAGGAAGCTTTTCGTCAAGTTCGTCAACTGACCACTGGCAGTTGAGTAAGAATGTACCGCCGGGAACTACGTCCTGTACCATGTCGTACTTGTCAATGTAAGAGGGGTTGTGGCAAGCTACGAAGTTTGCCTTGTTTACAAAGTAAGTAGACTTGATGGGGCTCTTACCGAAACGTAAGTGGGAGATTGTAACACCGCCGGACTTCTTGGAGTCGTATGCGAAGTAAGCCTGAGCGTACATGTCTGTGTGGTCACCGATGATCTTGATGGAGTTCTTGTTGGCACCAACAGTACCGTCAGAACCAAGACCCCAGAACTTACAGCATGTTGTGCCTTCAGGTGTTGTGTTGGGGTTTTCGCCGATTGCAAGGGAAAGACCTGTAACGTCATCTTCGATACCGATTGTGAACTTAGCCTTATCCTTGTTGTTGTATACAGCGATGATCTGTGCAGGGTTGCAGTCCTTGGAACCGAGACCGTAACGGCCTGTGAATACAGGAACATCCTGGAACTTGCCAGCCTGCTTGAGAGCTGCTACTACGTCGAGGTAGAGAGGTTCGCCGAGAGCGCCGGGTTCCTTTGTTCTGTCAAGAACTGTGATCTGCTTAGCAGTTGCAGGAATAGCGTCTACGAATGCGTTTACAGCGAAAGGTCTGTAAAGTCTTACCTTAACAAGACCAACCTTCTTGCCCTGTGCGAGTAAGTAGTCGATTGTTTCTTCGATTGTATCGTTTACGGAGCCCATTGCTACGATTACGTGTTCAGCATCGGGAGCACCGTAGTAGTTGAAGAGCTTGTAATCTGTGCCGATTTCAGCGTTAACCTTGTTCATGTACTCGGTAACGATTTCGGGCATAGCATTGTAGTACTGGTTGCATGCTTCTCTTGCCTGGAAGAAGATGTCAGGGTTCTGAGCAGTACCGTGAAGAACGGGCTGTTCAGGGTTGAGAGCACGGTCACGGAATGCTGCGATAGCATCCATATCAGCCATCTTAGCAAGTGTTTCGTTGTCCCATACTTCAATCTTCTGGATTTCGTGAGATGTTCTGAAACCATCGAAGAAGTGTAAGAAAGGAACTCTGCCCTTTAATGTTGCAAGATGTGCAACAGCACCGAGGTCCATAACTTCCTGGGGGTTTGTGGAACAGAGCATTGCATAACCTGTCTGACGGCAAGCGTATACGTCGCTGTGATCACCGAAGATGGAGAGTGCGTGAGAAGCAAGTGCACGTGCGGAAACGTGAATAACGCTGGGAAGCAGCTCACCTGCGATCTTGTACATGTTAGGGATCATTAAAAGAAGACCCTGAGAAGCTGTGTAAGTTGTTGTTAAAGCACCAGCTGCGAGAGAGCCGTGAACAGCACCTGCTGCGCCGCCTTCGGACTGCATTTCTACAACCTTTACTTCCTGACCGAAAATATTCTTACGGCCCTGTGTTGCCCATGTATCTGTTACTTCAGCCATAACAGAAGAGGGAGTGATGGGGTAAATTGCTGCTACTTCAGTAAACGCATAGGAAACGTGACCTGCAGCGTTGTTACCGTCCATCGTAAGTTTTTGTCTTGCCATTGGAAACATCCTCCTTTTGATTTGCACGGCGGTTATGCGAAAGGGCATAGCTAGTCCATGCTATTGATATAATAATAACACATTTAAAACAATTTGTAAACAGGTAAATCGAAAAAAATTCAATAAAAACACAAAAATTTTTCTTTGGATATTGACACGACGGCTGATATTAGTGTATAATAATAACCGTTGAGATCGACAGGATTGCTATTTTTTTAACATTCCCCATTTCAACACCTTACAATTATATTAATCGGGGTGTAGCGCAGTTGGTAGCGCGCCTGCTTTGGGAGCAGGATGCCGTGGGTTCGAGTCCCGTCACTCCGACCATGTTATCTGGACAAACCTGTTCACTTTTGTGGGCAGGTTTTATTATATCAATATTGACATTATATGAAATAAAGTATAAAATAACAATATACTAATGCATTAAAACGGAGTGATTAAAATGAAAAAGGCATTAATAAAAATCAGCAAGGTTATGCTGATTATACTGATTATTCTTGTTGTCTTCTTTCTTGGAGTTTTCTTATATCACAAGATTATGCTGAATAAAGAAAAACCGCTTATTTCCGAACCGCTTGGAACAATGGTTGAGGTTGACGGCGGAAAGATGTGCGTTTATACAAAGGGTGACGGTGAACATACGATTGTGTTTATGTCGGGCTATGGTACACCGTCACCTATTCTTGATTTCAAGCCTCTTTACAGCAGATTATATGATGATTTCCGTATAGTTGTTGTTGAAAAATTCGGCTACGGTTTCAGTGACGAAACTGATATGCCCCGTGACATAGATACAATGCTTGAGCAAACCCGTAAAGCGATTGCAGGAACAGATATTGAAGGAAAATTTATTCTCTGTCCGCACTCTGCTTCAGGAATTGAAGCGATTTATTGGGCACAGAAGTATCCCGACGAAATAGAGGGTATTGCGTTTCTTGATGTGGCAATGCCGGGGTATCATGAGGAAGCGGGCGACTCTATATTTGAGGATGAACTTATGCAGACGATTATGAATTCAGGGTTAGGTCGCCTGTTGCCTGCTGAAGTTCACCCATATTCGTACAACACGGACGAACTGACCGATGAGGAAAAGGCTCAGTTCAAAGCATTGCTGTTTGCACGCAGAGGCTCTGAAACAATGATACACGAAGCGGAGTGGTGCAAGAAAAATATGGAAACAATTTCGAACAATACTGTGCCTGACGTACCTATGCTGTTCTTTACGTCAAAACAAATGGCGGCAGTAATGTTTCCAAGTGAACCCGAGAAATATCTGACGCTTGCAGAACGTTATACAGGCAGGAATGTTGAAAATATCCTGCTTGAATGCGGACATTACATTCACGTTGAGGA
>JAGALB010000041.1 GCA_017625405.1 Ruminiclostridium sp.
ATGGGAGCGTAGTCGTTAAGAGCCTTAGCCATAGGAGCGAGGCAGTTTGTTGTGCAGGAAGCTGCAGAAATGATTGTATCGTCCTTTGTAAGTGTATTTTCGTTTACAGAGAATACGATTGTGGGGAGATCGTTACCAGCAGGAGCAGAGATAACAACCTTCTTAGCACCAGCGTCGATGTGAGCCTGTGCCTTATCCTTGGAGCAGTAGAAACCTGTGCATTCGAGAACTACGTCAACACCGAGTTCGCCCCATGGGAGTTCTGCAGCGTTAGCCTTAGCATAGATCTTGAGAGTCTTGCCGTCAACTGTGATTGTACCAGCTTCATCATCAGCGGAAACAGTGTGAAGGTTTTCACCCATCTTACCGCAGTAACCACCCTGTGCTGTGTCATACTTTAAAAGATGAGCAAGCATGGAGGGCTTTGTAAGGTCATTGATAGCAACAACCTCGTAACCTTCTGCACCAAACATCTGTCTGAATGCAAGACGGCCGATACGGCCGAAACCGTTAATAGCAACTTTAACTGACATTGGAATATTCCTCCTGAAATTTATTGATACTTTGTACCTCTATTATTATACAAGATTTGGACATGAATATCAAGTGTTTTGATAAAATTTTAACGTAAATTTTAGTAAAATAAGTGTAAAAATATGGTGTTAAAAATTGTGCAATTTGACATACATCTTGATTTTTTATTATTTTGTGATACAATATATAGTGTAACAAGGGGGGATAGACTTGACTTTATATATAAGCGATCTTGATGGCACTTTGCTTAACAGCTCAAAAAAGATAAAGCCCAGAGCGGCTCAGATGCTCAACGATATGGTTGATAATGGTACAATGTTTACTTATTGCACTGCAAGGCGTATTCATTCAGCCGGCCCTATAATGGAGAGTGTCAATATTCAGCTTCCTGTTGCGCTTATGAATGGCGTGTTCATATATGATCCGATAAAGAACGAATATATCAAAAAAAATTTCCCGACATCTGAAGCTGTCGAAAAGCTGAAAGAAGCGGTTATAAAGTACGGCGAAAAGCCAATGATACATGCTATAATAGACGGTGAGTTAAGAAACAGTTATCTGAAAGGCTCTGAAACCCTGAAAACTTATGTCGATGACCGTAAGCACGATAAAAGTATGCGGCCTGTTGAAGCATATGAAGAATTATTTGAAGGTGAAGTCTTTTATGCTGTTTTTATCAATCCTGTGAATAAAGAAGAGCTTGACAGGATATTCACGCCCGAAAACGGTTTTTCCCACACATATTACAGGGATGTTTACCATAACGATGAATACTGGTATGAAGTTTACAGCAATACTGCAAGTAAAGCCAACGCAGTTCTGCAATTAAAAGAAATAACAGGAGCAGATGAAATAGTCTGCTTTGGCGACAGCGATAACGACTTACCCATGTTCTCCGTTTCTGACCGATGCTACGCTGTTGAGAACGCCTCAGAAGAAGTCAGGGAGTCTGCCGATGGAATTGTAGGGTCAAATGAAGCTATGGGCGTGCCTGTTTTTATTGAACAGGAAATTTTTGAAAAGTTTGACTACACTCGTCCCGAGAGTGATATTCCTGATGAAGAAAGATTTGCTTCGGCAATTGAAAAGGCATTGTCGAGAGAACGCAGCACAATAGGTACTCTCAATGAGAAAACAATTCATAATACACTGAAAAATTATTATTCGTCCGAAATAAGTCATGAAGCTAAAATTGGCGGATTCTATGCTGACGCAGCAGGAGAAAATGGAATAGTTGAGGTTCAGACGGCTAATTTTCTGAAGCTTAATAATAAATTATCAAAAATGCTTCGTGCCTGTCATGTTACAGTTGTGTATCCTTTTGAAAAAAATGTACACAACTTTTCAATCAACGAACAGACAGGCGAGGTTATTTCTTCATCAAGCAGGAAAAACAATTCATATTCTAAGTTTTTTCTTGAATTATACAGAATAAAGGCTTTTCTTACAAATCCTAATCTCACGATTTGCATTGCAGAGCTTGAAATCAACAAAAAGACTTATTATAAGGATGAACGTCGTATACGTTATAGGGGAATTCCAAAAGAAAAAATTCCTGTCCGATATATAAAGGAAATTCGTCTTGACAGCAAGCAGGATTATATGCAGTTTATCCCTGATGGGTTACCTGTGCAGTTTACCAAAAAGGATTTAGGCAAACTATGTAAGGCAACTGATCCGTCGATAATGCTTGAAATACTGGAGTATGTGGGTGCAGTCAAGCGTGTCGGCAAGAATGGAAATGCAGTTTTATACTCTGTTGATTCATAAAAACATCCTCCTGAGATCTGAAAATAAGAATCTCAGGAGGATTTTTTGTTATTCGTAAAATGAACAGAGTGTGCCTTTTTGGATTATGTGGTTTCTTGCTTTGGATAAAACTCTGCTTTTGGTTGAAAAGCTTGATAAATTAAGGTAGCAGTCCAATGCATAAATTGTAAAACAATATTTGTGAGTTTTACCTTTGGGCTGTTTTGGCCCGGCATATCTGTGATATCCGTATGCAATACCCTGTATTGCATTGTTAAGAAAAGAAACCGTTTTGCCATCGGGAATATTTCCGGGGATTATAGTTGTCGCCGGTATGTTCCAGATAATCCAATGAGTAAAGTTTTTTATGGGATGGTTAAGATCTTCGAGAGTGATAATGTAAGATTTAACCTCAGGTGATAAATTATCAATAATAAACTCAGGGGAAATATCTTCTCCGTATCCCGTGTATTTTACAGGAAATCTATCATCGTTTTTTAAATCCGCACACTTAATAATCAGATTATCATTGTTCATTATCAATACCCATAATTTCCATCAACGAATATGACTTTTATTCTGTCTTTCTTACGCTGCTGAGCAAGAGTAACATAAGAACAGCATATACGTGCAGGTGAATGACAGTTCTGACATTCGCCGACAATCTTACAAGGTGTATCACAGTTGAGACGTACCGTATTGGCGGGGCAGGCAATTTTTGCAAGACGAGTCTTCGCAGCGTCGAGGTCGCTGACGATTTTATTGGTGCCGACAACAAGAATAACCTGCTTCGGGCCGAAAATCATTGCAGAAACACGGTTTCCGTTTCCGTCGATATTATAAAGCTCACCGTTTTCTGTAACGGCATTTGTACTTGCAAAAAATGTATCACTTATAAATGCTTTTCTGAAAACCTCTTCAATTTCTTCAGGTGAGCTGCAGCTGGCACGATCTGCGAAAATGCTGCTGTATTTTTCGTTGAGGTGAGCGATAACGCCTGTTTCAGTCAGCGTCATTGAGCCGCCTGCGGTAATGAGCTTGTCGTCAGCAATAAGACTGTCAATCAGTGTCATCAGTTCAGACTGGGACTTGACATAATAACCTTTCATCAGGTTCTTTTCAAGCGCTTTTATTGTCTTTTCGACTCTGAGATCAATAATTTTCTGGAGATTGTTATCCATTATATCCTCCGTCACTTGATTTTACGGCATTCAACGTAGAAACGCTTGTCTTCGGCATGACCCATTGAGAATGTCTTTCTGGGGAGCGCTCCATCCTTTATAACGGTAGGGAAAAGCTCGGATTTAAGCATATCAGGAAGAATGAAGCCGATGCTGTTTGCCTGTTCAGCAAGTGATTTTACTACATCGATACCGTGAATATAGTCGATTTTTGCATCTGTTTTCTTCAGATATGCATCCAAGAATTCCTGTAAGCTGCCAACTGTAAGCTGGGAGGTAGGCTTATGGATATACAGTGTCTTTTCTGTTCCGTTCAGAATAACGGTAAATGCCTGTTCCGCCTTTTCTTCGCTTAATCCGAGTGTTTCAGTCATTTCAGCCATAAGTTCATCTGTGTTTACGTTTGTTACAATTCTATGAATTGCTTCAAATTCAAGAGCAGGGCTATGTAAGTTCACGATTTCAACAAGAGCATAGCGTGCGGGATGATCGGATAAATCCTTGTCGGGATTTGCCTGCTTGAGCTGTTCATAGAATTCTTTTGCTGTTGCAAGTGAGTGGTTGCCGTCGCCCATAGCATAAAGCAGGGTAGGATAGCCGTTAAGATTGTATTTCTTGTTGAAAAGCTCGTTGTCATTAAGTTTGTCGAGAGCGTTCATTACGGAATCTGTAAGCTTTTCATCAAGTACATAGCCGCAGATTTTACCGCCCTTTTCCATAAGTGTGAAATCATATACTGCTTCGGAGTTGCTCTTGATTGCTTCACAAGGCTCAACTACTGTCTTTTCTACGTCATCAATGAGAATCATAATGTGGGGAAGCTCCATGGGTGCGCCCTGTCTTACCTTGATTCTTGGGGGAATACGCTCAACAACGGTAGCTTCTGTTGCACGCACAGAGGATGTGCTGCCTTTACGGTAGTCATATTCTTCGAGGTCAATCATACCGATAAGTCCCTGTCTTACTTTTCCGTCAGACTGAACTCGCTCAATATAGATTACGGAATTCTTGTATTCCCTGAGAGTATCAGTTCCGAGAATACGGTTCATCTCATTATGGATTTTTTCGATTCTTTCTTCAGAATCATCATCTTCAAGATAAACCTCAGGTAAAATAAGCTTTAAGGTAGAGTCTGCGTCGCCTACTGTTTCTTCTACTCTTTTCCAGTAATCAGGCTGGCCTGTGTACTGGTCACATGCAACGACTGCCCACTTTTCCATATCGGCATTCTGGGGTAAAAGAATATCTGCGGGTTTAAAAGCTGTACTCATAGCGTTAAAATCCTTTCGTTCAATAAAATGTTAAATTAATTATATCATACTTTTTTATGTAAAGCAACGGTTTGTGTTATTTTTTTGCTGTCATTTTCATAAAAATCCCTTTACAACACGGAGTATTTATGTTATAATACATTCTTGTTTGCAGAAATATTTTGAGGTGAAAAAATGGGAAAATTAATCGGCTCATGGAGCTTTTATAAAAAGACACTTATGATTGCGATTCCTGTTATGGTGCAGAATCTCATCACTAATTTTGTAGCTTTGATAGACAATATAATGGTAGGTCAGGTAGGCACGGAACAGATGTCGGGCGTTGCGATTGTAAACCAGCTGTTTTTTGTCTATAACCTTACGATTTTCGGTGCTATTTCAGGTGCCGGCATCTTTTGTGCACAGTTTTTCGGCAAGGGTGATATCGAAGGTGTAAGAAATACCTTCAGATTCAAAATACTGACAGTTTCAGTACTTACAGGAATAGGTATTGCTGTGTTTCTTTTATTCGGTGATAATCTAATAACCATGTATCTTCACGATGCGGAAGAGGGTATTGATCTTGCCGCTACCTTTGAATATGCCAAGCGGTATATGCTTATAATGCTGATTGGTCTTGTTCCTTTTTCGTTTGAGCAGGCTTATTCAAGCACTCTCAGAGAAGGTGAGATCGCAACACCTCCCATGGCTGCAGGTATAGTTGCCGTTGTTGTGAATACAGTTTTAAATTACCTGCTTATTTTCGGTATCGGTATTTTTCCTGAGCTCGGTGTTGAGGGAGCGGCAATTGCAACGGTAATATCCAGATTTATACAGGTGACAATTGTAATTTTATGGACTCATACACATAGTAACAGACTTGCATTTGTCAGAGGTTTATATAAATCCTTCAGAGTACCTAAAGAGCTTGTATCAAGAATAACTGTAAAAGGACTTATTCCTCTCATGGCAAACGAATGCCTGTGGTCTGCAGGTGTATCGGCACTTGTGCAGAATTATTCATTACGAGGCATTGATGTAGTGGCCGGTCTGAATATTGCGAATACAGTAATTAATCTTTTCAATGTTATGTTTATCGCTTTCGGTTCAGGTGTATCGGTAGTAATCGGACAGATGCTCGGCGCAAACGAACTGAAGAGGGCTAAGGAGTCGGCACCTAAGCTTATCTTTTTCTCTGCAATGCTATGTGTAGTTGTAGGCGGAATTATGGCTTGTTTTTCCGGTCTATTCCCGCTTGCTTACAATACTTCGGAAAATGTTCGCTCGCTTGCATCGGTGTTTATATTGATAAGTGCCGTTTTAATGCCTGTGCACGGCGCTCTGCACTGTACTTATTTTACTCTGCGTTCCGGTGGTAAGACACTGATAACATTCCTCTTTGACTGTGGATTTTCGTGGGGAGTAAGCGTACCGCTCGCTTTTTGCCTTGCCAATTTCACAGATATGGGGATAATACCGCTATATCTGTGTTGTCAGTCTGTTGAAGCTGTCAAATGTGTGATTGGTCTTATTCTTATAAAAAAAGGTATATGGCTTTCAAACATAGTTTCCGACAAAAATGAAGCAAAGGTTATTGACAATTAATATAAAATATGTTAAAATATTAATAATTTGACAATTTATTACTTTAAATGGAGATGATTGAAATGATCTGGGCGAAGGAGGAAACCCTTTCCCGTCAGGAAATTGAGGCAATCCAGCTGGATAAGCTTCAGAAGGTCGTTGCAAGAGTTTACGAAAAAGTTCCTTATTACAGAGAAAAAATGGACGCAATCGGTATGAAGCCCGAAGACGTCAAAACGCTTGATGACCTTAAAAAACTTCCTTTCACAACAAAACAGGATATGCGTGATACATATCCTTTCGGATTATTCGCTGTTGACAAGAGCGAGCTTGCAAGAATCCATGCTTCATCCGGTACCACTGGTAAGCCTACCGTTGTAGGTTACACCAAAAAGGACCTTGATGTGTGGTCTGAATGTGTTGCACGTCTTGCTGTAATGGGCGGCGCAACAAAAGAAGACGTATGCCAGATTTGCTTTGGCTATGGTATGTTTACTGGTGCGCTCGGCTTACATAACGGTCTTGAACATATCGGTGCCTGCATTATCCCTGCATCAACAGGTAACTCTGAAAAGCAGATTATGTATATGAAGGATTTCGGAACAACACTTCTTGTCGCAACTCCTTCCTATGCATTAAGACTCGGTGAAGTTGCAACCCAGATGGGACTTAACCCTCAGACAGATCTTGCTTTAAAGACTGCGCTTGTAGGCAGCGAGCTTATGACTGAGCCTATGAGAGCTGAAATGAAGAAGCTCTATGGCGATAAGCTTGTGGTTACTCAGAACTATGGTATGAGTGAGCTTATGGGACCCGGTGTTTCGGGTGAGTGTACCGAGCTTTGCGGTATGCACGTAAATGAGGATCATTTTATCGCTGAAGTAATTGATCCTGTTACCGGTGAAAATCTTCCTGCTGGTGAGAAGGGTGAGCTTGTTGTTACTTGCCTTTCCAAGGATGCTATCCCGCTTATCCGTTACAGAACACGTGATATTACACGTCTTATGTATGAACCCTGTAAGTGCGGCAGAACAACTGTGAGAATGGAAAACCTCAGCGGCAGAACTGATGATATGCTCAAAATCAAGGGTGTTAATGTGTTCCCCAGCCAGATTGAAGAGGTTCTTCTCAATACTGAGGAAATCGGACCGCATTATGAAATCATCGTTGACAGAAAGAATCATACAGATATTCTTACAATCCGCGTTGAGCTTGCACCTGCAAGTATGACCGATGATTATAAGGCACTTGAAAAAATCAAGCTCAAACTCAGAGGTTCGCTCAGAACAATGCTTGGTCTTGATGCCATTATAAATCTTGAATCACCCAATACACTTCAGAGATTTGAAGGTAAGGCAAAACGTGTTACCGACAATCGCAAAAAATAAAGAGCAGAAGGTGAATATATGAAACAGCTTACAGTATTTATCGAAAACAGAATGGGACGTCTTGAAGAAGTCACTGACATTCTTTCAAAAAACAATATCAATATCATCTGCATCAGTCTTGCTGATACAAGTGAATACGGCATGCTCAGAATGATTGTTTCACAGCCTGCGGCTGCCTGTGAGGTACTTTGCAATTCAGGCTTTTCTGCATTGCTTACAGATGTTACCGCTGTAAAGCTTCCTCACCATTTCGGTTCGCTTAAAAAGTTAAGTGGATTGCTCAGCAGCAATTCAATTGATATCAGTTATATGTATGCACTGACATCAGGTGATGATGCCGCAATAGTTATCAAAACATCTGATAACGAAAAAGCGGAAGCACTTATTTCGGAAGAATATGAAATTCTCGGTGCTTCAAAGGTTTATAATATGTAATTTTATTGGAAGCCGTGTATGCGGCTTCTATAAAAATACAATAGCACTTTAAAAATTTAAAGTAAAGCGACTTTAAAGTCTTGTTGGTTTAAAGTTGCAAAGAAAGGAATCAATTATTATGTTATGGGCTATTTTGATTATCTATCTTGCAGTTATGATAGGTATAGGTGTTTACTGTCGCAAGGCAACTTCAACAGTAAATGATTTTGTACTTGGTGGCAGAAGTATCGGACCGTGGTTTACAGCCTTCGCATATGGTACATCTTACTTTTCGGCGGTTGTTTTTATTGGTTATGCAGGCCAGTTTGGCTGGCTCTATGGTGCATCTGCAACATGGATCGGTATTGGTAACGCAGTTATCGGTTCACTCCTCGCCTGGTTCATGCTTGGTAAACGTACAAGGATTATGACAAAGCATCTCTCGGCGTCAACTATGCCTGAATTCTTTGAAAAGAGATATGGCTCAAACAGACTTAAGTTTTCTTCTGCTGTAATTATCTTTATTTTCCTTATTCCTTATACAGCTTCTGTTTATAATGGTTTATCCAGACTTTTTGAGTCTGCTTTTGGTATTCCTTATAATTACTGTATTATCGGTATGGCTGTATTTACAGCGATTTATGTAATTATCGGCGGTTACAAGGCAACAGCTCTTAATGACTTTGTTCAGGGTATTATAATGCTGATTGGTATTGCGGCTGTTGTAATCTGCGTTGTTTCCAACAAGGGCGGTCTTACAGCTTCCTTTGAAGAACTTGGTGCAATCAAGGACAGTGCTGGTAATTCTGAAGTGTTCAACAGCCTTTTAGGTCCTGATCCCATTAACCTTATTGGCGTTGTTATTCTTACATCTCTCGGTACATGGGGACTTCCTCAGATGGTTCAGAAGTTCTATGCAATCAAGGATGACGCTGCAATCACAAGAGGCAGCATCATTTCTACAATCTTTGCTCTTGTAGTTGCAGGCGGCTCTTATTTTATCGGTGGTTTCGGCAGAATTTATACAACAGCAGATGCTATTACAAATGCAAATACAAATAAGCTCGAATATGACGCAATTGTTCCCATGATGATGAATGAAGCCCTTCCTGAAGTTCTTCTGGGCGTACTTATCGTGCTGGTTCTTTCCGCATCAATGTCAACACTTTCTTCTCTTGTCCTTACATCAAGCTCTACAATGACAATTGACATGATCAAGCCTTTCAAGAAGGATATGGATGACAAGAAGCAGGTACTTATCATGAGAGTACTCATAGTTGTATTCCTCGCACTCTCTGTAATTCTTGCTATGAATAAGAATGCTTATATTACAACACTTATGTCTATTTCATGGGGTGCTCTTGCTGGCTCATTCCTAGCGCCTTTCCTCTGGGGTCTTTTCTCAAAGAAGATTTCCAAGGCTGCTGTTGCAGTATGCTTTATCTGGGGTGTAGGCGTGACAGTAGTACATACCGTTTTATTCAGCCTCGGATGGTTCCCTGAAATAGCTGAAGCAGCAAGAGGTCTTTGCGCACTTAATATCACATCCCCTCTTAACTGCGGTGCATTTACTATGCTTTCTTCCCTTATCATCTGTCCGCTGGTAAGCATGTTTACAATGAAAAAAGATGGCAGCGAATTGAAGGTTGCTGAAAATGCTTTTGAAGGTTATAATAAGTAATAAAAGAACTCCTGAGATTTTAATCTCAGGAGTTCTTTTATGTTATTTTCCAAGTCTGTATTTGAAATCCTCGTATCCGAAGCGTGCAAGAAGTTCAAAACTGCCGTCTTTTCTTAATACCCATATATCAGGCAATGGCATACCGTTGAAGGTATTATTCTTACAGGTTGAATAAATGGCCATATCTTCAAAGATCAGACCATCACCGTCTGCAAGTTGTCTGTCAAAGCTATAATCACCGATAATATCGCCGGCAAGGCATGTGGGGCCACCAAGACGATATGTATATTTTTTTTCTTCAGGTAAACCGGAATTATAAAGAGGCGGGCGATAAGGCATTTCTATGACATCAGGAGTGTGGCAGGCTGCTGACATATCCGTAATGGCGATATTTGTATCGCCGTTTTTTATTGTATCAAGCACCTTTGTGTAAAGATAACCTGCATTGAGTGCAACCGCTTCGCCAGGCTCAAGGTATACCTGAATACCATATTTGTCCTGAATACTTGTAATGCACTTTTCAAGGCGGTCTATATCATAATCCTGACGGGTTATATGATGTCCGCCGCCCATATTGAGCCATTTGATTTTATGGAGCATAAACCCGAACTTTTCCTCAACAGCTGCGAGTGTCGCTTCAAGTGCATCTGAATTCTGCTCACATAACGTGTGGAAATGAAGTCCGTCAAGCATCTCAACAAACTCATCGTTCATAAGTTCATTCCATTGTGAAATAGTTGTACCAAGTCGGCTGCCATCAGCACATGGATCGTATATTTCGTGCGCGTCCTGCGTGGAAAATTCGGGGTTTATCCGAAGACCTATTTGTTTACCAGCCAGTTTAGCTTTCATGCCGAATTTTTTCAGCTGTGACGGACTGTTAAACACGATGTGACCTGCATATTTAAGCAGTTCATCAAATTCCTGCTCCTTATATGCGGCACAGAAAACATGACATTCCTTATCAGGCATTTCCTCCGCTCCAAGTCTTGCTTCAAACAGGCCGCTTGCTTCTGTACCTGCAAGATACGGTGCAATAACAGGGTACATGTTGAAATTTGAAAAAGCCTTCTGAGCAAGAAGAATTTTACAGCCTGTTCTGTCTTGTATATCTTTAAGAATTTTTCCGTTTTCAATCAGTTTTGCCTCATCAAGTATATAGCAGGGAGTTGGCAGCTCCGATTCGAGTATTTTAGTATATGTGTTCAAATCAAATTCCTCTTAATCAACCAGTACAGGTTCAAAGCTTTCCTTATGGGGAAGACCGTACTTTCCGAGTGCTTCAATATAAGGATCGGGATCAAATTCTTCCACAGTGTATACGCCCGCCTTGTTCCATTTTCCTGTAAGCAGCATCATAGCGCCGCACATTGCAGGAACGCCTGTTGTGTAGGAAATCGCCTGTGAGCCAACTTCCTTGTAGCATTCCTCATGGTCACATACGTTGTAGATATAGTATGTCTTGTCCTTGCCGTCCTTTTTACCTGTAAAGATGCAACCGATGTTTGTTTTACCCTTGGTACGTGGACCGAGGGTTGCAGGGTCGGGGAGGAGAGTCTTTAAAAACTGGATAGGCACAATTTCGTGTCCTTCGTGAACAACAGGGGTTGTGGAAAGCATACCTACATTTTCAAGACACTTCATATGTGTAAGATAGCTCTGACCAAATGTCATAAAGAATCTGATACGCTTGACATCAGGAATTGTTTTGGCGAGAGATTCAATTTCCTCATGGTGGAGAAGATACATATCCTTATCGCCGACTTCATCGAAATTGTATTCTCTCTTTATGCTCATAGCGGGGATTTCAACCCATCTGCCGTTTTCCCAGTAGCTTCCGGGAGCGGAAACTTCACGAAGGTTGATTTCGGGGTTGAAGTTCGTTGCAAAGGGATATCCATGGTCGCCGCCGTTGCAGTCGAGAATATCAATTGTGTCAATTGTGTCAAAATGATGCTTAAGGGCATATGCGCAGTATGCCTGTGTAACACCGGGGTCAAAACCTGAGCCGAGGAGAGCGGTAAGACCTGCTTTTTCAAACTTCTCCTTGTAAGCCCACTGCCATGAATAGTCAAAATAAGCTGAAAATCCTTCTTCCTTACAACGCTTTTCGTATATTTCGCGCCATTCGGGGTCATCGATGTTTTCAGGCTCATAGTTAGCTGTATCCATATAGTTTACGCCGCAAGCAAGACAAGCGTCCATAATAGTAAGATCCTGATAGGGAAGGGCAATATTCATTACAAGCTCAGGCTTGTAGCTGTTGATAAGTTCAATAACTTCGTCAACATTGTCTGCGTTTACCTGTGCTGTTGTAATCTTTGTTGCGGTTTTGCCGTTAAGCTTTTCGGCAAGTGCGTCACACTTGGACTTGGTTCTGCTGGCAATGCAGATTTCTGTAAATACATCACTTGCCTGACAGCACTTCTGAATTGCTACGGAAGCAACACCACCGCAGCCGATAATTAAAACTCTGCTCATTTATTTTCTTTCCTTTCTGTTTTTAAGAATTGCTAAAATTAACTCTCTTGCTGTTTTACATGCAATTGCTGTACTTGCTCCGCTATGGTCAAGATTGGGTGCAAGCTCGTTTATATCTGCTCCCACAACATTGCCTTTGCATACAGTTTCTATTGCATACATCATTTCGTGAAAGCTGATTCCGCCGGCTTCAGGTGTGCCTGTTCCGCAGAAATATGCGGGATCAAAGCAGTCCAGGTCAATTGTGAAATAAATCGGTGTATTTCCGATTTTTTTAATTACATCCTCCAGGTTATCAAGCCTGAACTTGTGCATATCTGTATGTTCAGCCGCAAAACGGAATTCTTCACGGTCGCCGCTTCTGATACAGAACTGATGTATTTTTCCGTCCCCGATAATATCGTGACATCTGCGTATTACACATGCATGGCTGAGCTTTGCTCCCAGATAATCGTCACGCAGATCTGCATGTGCATCAAGATGGATAATATGCACGTCAGGATATTTTCGTTGTACAGCACGGAATGAACCGAGTGTAACCAGATGTTCACCGCCTATAAGAAGGGGGAATTTATTGTCCTTCAGAATAGTTTCAGCTCTTTCTTCTATGTCTGCTAATGCTGCTTCTGCAGAACCGAAGCAGAGCTCCAGATCTCCGCTATCGAAAATATTATAGTCTGTTAAATCTTCATCCTGATAAGGACTGTAGGTTTCAATTCCGAAGCTTTCGTGCCTTATAGCAGACGGACCGAAGCGTGCTCCGGGACGGTAGCTTGTTGTACTGTCAAAGGGAGCACCGAAAATAACCATTTCTGCAGTTTCATAATCGGAGTCGCAACCGATAAAGTTTTCTACATTACGTTCAAGCATTATTCTACCTCCTCAAGCATTTCTTCAAGAAAGGCGGGCAGATAGAAAGCGCCCTTATGAAGTCGTGTCGTATAATATTTTGTACGAAGATGCTGCTTGTTCCAGCTTTCGGCATCAAGATCGTCAATAGGATGATATTTTTTACTTGCAAAGCCAAATAGCCAGTATCCTGCCGCATAGGTAGGGATGTGTGCCTGATATACACGGCATATGGGGAAGGTGTTTGCAATTCGCTTGTGGCTTCTTTGCATAGCGTCAGCATCCTGTTTATAGAACGGACTACCTTGCTGATTTACCATAATACCATCCTCTTTGAGGGATTTATAGCAATTTCCGTAGAATTCCTTTGTGAATAATCCTTCCGAAGGGCCGTAAGGGTCATTAGAGTCGACAATAATAAGGTCATATTCACATTCTCTGTAACGAATGAATTTAAGTGCATTCTCATAATGTATATGAACACGCTCATCATCAAGCTGACAGGCGTTTCCCGGGAGATACTGTCGGCACGCCTCTACTACCATTTCATCCATTTCTACAATATCAATGTGGCTTATTCTTTCATATCTTGTAAGCTCTTTTACTACGCCACCATCGCCTGCGCCGATTACAAGAACCTTGCGGATGTTCTGGTGCACTGCCATGGGAACATGAACAATCATTTCGTTATATATGAAAGCATCACGCTCAGTTAGCATTATATTTCCGTCAAGTGAAAGTACACGACCGAATTCACAGCTCTCAAAAATATCAATGCGCTGATAATCGCTTGTTTTGGAAAAAAGCTGTTTTTCAATACGAAGGCTAAGCTTTACATCAGGTGTATGCTTTTCGCTGAACCATAAATCCATTTTATGCTTCCTTTCTTATTCAAGTACGTTGAGGTATTCAATTTCAGGGTCTTCAGGACCGGTCATGCTGCAACCTTTCTCTTTTGCATAAGCAATATAGTCAAGAATATCCTTTGTAATACGTTCGCCAGGAGCCAGAATCGGAATTCCGGGAGGGTAGCACATTACAAATTCGCTACAAACTCTGCCTTCAGTTTTCATAATAGGCATACTGACTTTTTCTGCATAGAAGGATTCCTGAGGACTTGCGACCACCTGAGGGGGAATATATTCCTGCGTCAGCATACCGGTTTTGTCACGTTGGTGAAGTCTGCGGATTTCTGCCAGTGCACTTACAAGGCGCTCAACCTCCTGTATGCGGTCACCGATTGAAAGATAAGCCAGAATGTTACCGATATCACCGAACTCAATCTGAATATCATAATCATCACGCAGAAGATCATATACTTCGATTCCTGCAAGACCGATATCAAGTGTATGTACACTGAGTTTTATAGGATCAAAATCAAAAATAGAATCACCGTTTATCATTTCGGGTCCGAAAGCGTAATATCCGCCTATTGCGTTGATTTCGCCTCTTGCATATTCCGCAATGCGTCTTACATGACCAAAAATCTCCTCGCCACGGAGTGCAAGGTTTCTTCTTGAAATATCAAGGCTGCTCATAAGCAGGTAACTTCCTGAAGTGGTCTGTGTGAGGTTGATGATCTGGCGAACATATCCTGCATTAACATTCGGTCCTGCCAGCAGAAAACTGGACTGTGTAAGGCTTCCTCCGCTTTTGTGCATGGATACGGATGCCATATCAGCGCCTGCTGCCATAGCAGAAACAGGCAAATCCTTACCAAAATAGAAATGCGTTCCATGCGCTTCATCTGCAAGGCAAAGCATACCGTGCTCGTGCGCCATTCTGACAATTTCACGAAGATCTGAACAGACACCGTAATATGTAGGATTGTTTACAAGAATAGCAACTGCGTCGGGATGCTCTTCAATTGCTTTCTGTACCTGTTCACGCTTCATTCCGAGAGAAATACCCAATCTGTGATCTACCTCGGGGTTTACATATACAGGCACCGCACCGCAAAGGATAAGTGCGTTGATAACGCTTCTGTGTACATTACGGGGGAGAATAATCTTATCGCCTCGTTTACATGCTGTAAGCACCATACTCTGTACAGAACTGGTCGTTCCGCCTACCATGAGGAAGGCTTCTGCGGCGCCGAATGCTTCCGCTGCCAGCATTTCCGCTTCACGAATAACCGAAACGGGATGACAGAGATTATCGAGAGGTTTCATGCTGTTTACGTCTACGGAAACGCACTGCTGACCCAGGAAGTCGGTAAGCTCAGGGTTTCCACGGCCGCGCTTATGTCCTGGTACGTCGAAAGGAACAACACGCATCTGCCTGAATTGCTCAAGTGCTGCATGAATAGGGGCTTTATTCTGGTCGAGAGGGATACGATTCATTGATTTCTCCTTAAAATAAAAAACAAGCTGTACACAAGTACAGCTTGTAAATCGCAAAAACTGAAAATACTCCACGGAGCATTACATAAAAATGCAATAATTCAGTAGGGATTCGGAATTATCAGAGTCTATATAGCAATCACTTTTACTACTCTTATTGACCGTTTCACAAGTCTGCACAAGGCATATTTCGGTTATGAAGTAACCAACTTATAAAATTTGAGCTTTTAACTCAATCAATAAGGCGGTATAATCCGCCGATCGGCAGTGGACCCGGCTGTCCGTATGGCCTTAACCCCACAGGGTGGTCCTATAATTGCTTGGAAAGGCTCTAATCCTCCCAAATGCTTTAGCGCAGTTAAACGCTAACATGGTGATATTATAGATTATTTTTGTGATAATGTCAATAGTTTTTTTGAAAAAATCTGATGAATTGAAAAAAATTATTTATTATGATAAAATTTTAATAGTTTTGTAACAATTTTTGACTTTTAGTTGTCTTTTAATTGAAAGCGCTTTTAAGGAGTGAGAAAATTGACTGAAAATGAATTTGAGAGCTACATAGCCCTGTATCGAAAAAATATATATCGTCTTGCTTTCAGTTATGTAAAGAACAACGAAGACGCAGAGGATATTTCACAGGAAGCATTTCTTAAGCTGTATAAATGCGAGGAAGTGTTTGATTCTCCTGAAAATGTCAGGGCATGGCTCATTCGTGTAACAATCAATCTCTCTAAGAATTTATTGAAAAACTTCTGGCGGCAGCGACGAAGTGAGCTGTCTTATGAAATTTCTGTATATAGCGCCAGAGAAGAAGCGGTGGTTGAATTTTTAAGAAGATTAAAACCAAAATATGCAGTTGTCCTGCATCTTTTTTATTACGAGGACTATTCAACGGATGAAATTGCTTCTATTCTCGGTTTATCGTCAGGAACAGTAAGGACAAGACTTGTACGTGCACGCCGTCAGCTGAAGGAAATGCTCTTGAAGGAGGGTTATAATGAAAAAGGAATATAATGAACTTTTTAACCGAATATCTCCGCAGAGCAGTAATGAGGAGTTTCTTTCACAGATACTCAGAAAGGCGGAAAAAGTGGAGAAAAAGAACAAAATTAGTATAAAAAAGCCTGTTATTGCTGTGTTTGCAGCTGTATTGGCACTTACTACAGCTACCGTAACAGTTGGAGCAGCTACAGGCTGGGATTTCAACGGCGGATTTGATGCTGTTTTCAAGAACAGAACAGAACAATATTCATCAGAGCATCAGGCTTATGAAACAGGTTTTGATTTTGCAAAATACGGTAAGGAGCTTGACCAGCACTATATATTCGATGATTACACTCTTAATATCTATGGTGTAATAGCGGATAAAAGTACAGCTTATGTAATGTATGATGTTGTTTTTGATGAGGATTTTGACTACAAAGAAAAAAAGAATTATACAGAATGGGACATGAAAGCTATTCTGGAAACAGCTGATTCAGCGATGACTACTAATGATGGAAACCTTATAGCGGTTGATGGGAATCGATTTACATTCTATAAGATGGCAACAAGCGGAAAAGAGAACATTAATCTTGTAGGAAATACGCTTATCTTTAATCTTTACAGACTTGAACGTGGTATTGAAAATAGTGTTGAAAGTGATGAACTGTATTCTGAATCGCAAATTGTTGATTGCGGTATTACTGTTGAGATACCGGTAGATTTTCCTATTTATAGTCCTGTAACTTATTCATTTTCAGGTGATAGCAATACGTTTTATCTTATAGATTACGCTGGTGGTAAAGAATTTTATGTTGAAGCGATGCTTGAAAAAATAGAAATCTCGCCATTAAGCTGTGAATTTTCGTTTATGACTGATATCGGAGAAAGATGGGCAGAAAAGGGTGATTGCTATTCACTTGGTGATTTTGTTATAACTTATAATGATGGCACAGAAATAGTTTTCACGAATAACTCATATTCTATAGATGTTGATGAAACAGGAAGACAGCGTTATCACATACATCTTAATCAGCCTATTGATCCTGACAGAATAAGTTCAGTTACTGTAGGCGGTACAACAATTGCAATTGTATAAATTAAAATCCAGTCACTTTCGTGACTGGATTTCTTTTACTTTATTTCTGTATCATAGAAAGTTACTGATACCTGTTTTCCATCCCAGGTTGCACTGTATGTATAGTTGTTATGGAAGCTTCCGTCACCGTCAATTTTCATAGTTCTGTTTAAAGTAATTGTATCAACAGGATCGGTGTTGGTATCATAGATTTTGAGATTGAAGAGATTTGGGTTATCCATATCACGGCGTAATGCGATAAGATTGACAAATCTGCTGTAATACTGTCCGTTTTCTTCCCATGTGAGCTTCATAACCATAGGAGAACCTGAACCGAGGATTTTCTTAACCTTATTAAGATCACCCTCATCACTGAGGACAAAGCCTTCTGCGGTATCACGGAAAGTATTGTAATAGTGAATTGCACGGAGCAGAGCATTATCGTTTTCGCCGTATTTTACTCTGATCTTACCCATAGCGTAATTGGGAACAAGATATTCGATTTTCTTCCACTTGTCAGAATTACCGGGATAATCGACTGTTTTGATAACCCAACCCAGTTCCTTGGCTTCCTTGAATACATCACTTTTTACTTTGAGCGTATCGCCATCACTCAGAAAATCAAGATAGAAATCAGGATTTACATACTTAGAGGTCATGGAGGGGAGTAAAACCTTACTTAAAGGCTGTGTTACATCAAGAGTTGTTGAACTGAAATCGTATGCGACTTCGTCATTTCCTTGTCCGCCCTTTGTAATAATCTGGCCTTTGAACCAATCTCTCGCAAGAGCTGCCATTCCGAAATCCATGGTTTCAAAATCCTTTGATTTGAAATTTAAGAATCTGAAGCCGTTTTCTTCAGCACGGAAACCTGTGTCGTAGAGGGAATAGCTATCCGGTGTACCATCCATATTTTCATCGACAATATCATTTTCCATAGTGGCGATAATTGTTGAATACAGACCTTCCAGTGTGTTTGCATCGGCAATAGGGAAGTAATTTCCGCCTGTGCCGTCAGCAATTTTCTGAAGCAATTCTCGGTCAATATCATCGCCCAAGCTGATGGTCATGACTGTAACATTCTTGGCGTTTGCGCCATTTACAATATCATCAAGCTTATAGCCTGCGGTATCGGTGGAGATACCGTCAGTAAGCATAATGATGATATTTCTTTCTTCCTTTGTTTCTTCGCCGAAACTCTTAAGAGCGAGCATAATGGCACGTTCGACGCTTGTACCGTCATATCCGGGGCCGATGCTTCTTATATCATTTATAGATTTGGTAATATCAGTTTTGTTGTTGGTGAAATCACATAATGTATCGAAAGAGAAGGTAAAAGCGGTAATTGCCACATCAGTATTGGCTGAAAGCTTGGATACAAGATTATTGGCAAAGGATAATCTTTTGAAGAATACATCGTTTTCTTCTGATTTGTAATTGGCGTTGGAAGCATACATTGAGCCTGAGTTATCAATCAGAAGATGAATGTTGATATTTGTGTTTTCATCAATAACGGTGTGAATAATATGGTTGGCACCTATAAGATAAACGCCGTTTTCAGTGATTTTACAGGAAACAGTATTGTTTTCGGTATCATGTGTTCCGCCTATATCGGTAAATTGTTTGGTTCTGGGATTGAACTTATAAATATGAAGATCGTCAGCCTTAAGACCTGCAGCTGTAAGAAGTCCGGGGCTGTAGCTGAAAGTTATATTAGCCTCGTCAAATTCAGATTTGCAGTAAAATTCATAAGGGGCAGAATACGCACCCACATTGGCTTCAACTGAATAAAGGGATAATTTTTCGACATTGGCGGAATATACATTGACATTTCCGCTTATATCGAGAAAACCTTCATCAAAATTGATCCTGTTGCTGACTCTTACATCAGCATCAGGCTTGCCGTTTGTCTTATCGGATGTGGGACTGAGTTTGGCGATAATTTCAACACCGTCCGCAAGTCCATCCTTATCAGTGTCGGGATTCAGAGGATCCGTTCCATACCGTTCCTCAAATCCATCGATGATGCCGTCGGAATCCGTATCAGCAACACTGCCGTTGGTGCTGAGGGAAAGCTCAATTGCATTGGTAAGATTATCCTTGTCATAATCGTTTTCGGCGTCAATAATTTCATACGAGTTGAATGTTCTGGGATAATCCTGATTGAAAGCATATTTTAAAGCAGCGATTTTGTTATCTGCATTTGTTTTATAGGCAATAACCCCCAGAACGCCGCCAAATACCGCAATTGCACTGACAGTTGTAATTATAATCGGCTTTTTGCGTAATAGAGGTTGTTTATATCCATATTTGTTTTTAGCCATTTATGATTTTTCCTTTCAGAAATCTAAATTGTGCTTTATTATATCTGTATTCAATTATTATACCATTTTTTGTTTATTTCGTCAAGAAATATTATCAATAACAAAAATTTTTTACACAATTGATAGAATAATTGGTGTTTTTTTGTTGAAAATGAGAAATATAAAATGTAGAGGAGTTTACTATGAAACTTACAGAAAAAGAATACAGTTATTTAACAAAAAAGATCTCACCTGATACCAAATACTATAAAACTTTGCCAACGGCATTTATTATCGGAGGGCTTATTTGTTGTATAGGGCAGGCAATAGGCGATTTATATAAATATTTAGGCATTAATGAAACAGATACAGGTACTCTTACATCAATAACACTTGTGTTTTTAAGTGCTTTCCTTACAGGTGCAGGAATATATGGGCGAATTGCAAAATCGGCAGGTGCAGGAACACTTGTACCGATAACGGGCTTTGCTAATGCAGTTGTTTCGCCTGCGCTTGAATTCAAAACAGAGGGCTACATTCTAGGTGTGGGTGCCAAGATATTTATAATAGCAGGTCCCGTAATCGTATATGGATTGGCAGCATCGGTAATTTATGGGGTAATTCTGTATATTACACAACTATTCTGAGGTGAAAATATGAGTGAATATCTGAATGAAGGAACAATAATTCTGACAACAGAACCGTCTGTGTATTCATACGCAGCTGCCGGCGGAAAAATGGAAGGCGACGGACCGCTGGGAAGCTGCTTTGATTACATCAGTCAGGAATCAGATTTCGGCGAATCAACCTGGGAAAAATCAGAAAGCAGATTGCAGCAGCTTGCATTTTCGCATGCGCTTTCAAAAGGCGGAATATCAGAAGGTGAGTTAAGTTTTATTTTTGCAGGAGATCTGCAAAATCAATGCACAGGCTCTGCTTACGGAATCAGAGATACAGGAATACCCTTTATCGGGCTGTACGGCGCATGTTCAACTATGGCGGAAAGTCTGGTACTGGCAAGTATTTTTGTTGATAATAATGCAGCTGAATATTGCGCTGCACTGACATCATCACATTTCTGTTCGGCTGAGAGACAATTCCGCTTTCCCGAAACCTATGGCGGACAGCGCACGCCTACGGCACAGTGGACAGTAACTGGAAGCGGATGTGCAATAGTCGGAAAACACAACAATCCTCCCTATATAAAGGGTGTGACAATAGGGAAAATTGTCGATCTGGGTATTAAGGATGCCAATAACATGGGAGCAGCCATGGCGCCTGCCGCTTATGAGACAATAAAATCGTATCTGAAGGTACAGAAAAAAACAGTAAATGATTTTGATCTGATACTTACAGGGGATTTAGGCTCTGTGGGTTCTGAAATACTGTATGAGTTATTCCGCAAGGACGGTGTAGATATTTCAACGGTTCATAATGATTGCGGATTAATGATATACGATTTTGAAAAACAGGATGTTCACGCCGGAGGTTCAGGTTGCGGTTGCAGTGCTTCGGTGCTCTGCGGCCACATACTTGAACGTGTAAAAAAGGGTGAGCTTAAAAATGTGCTGTTTGCGGCAACAGGGGCGCTTATGTCTACAACAGTAGTTCAGCAGGGAGAAAGTATACCTGGAATTTCTCATGCTGTTCATATTTCCTGCGAGTAGAGAACGGAGTTTGTTATGGAAATTTTTATGGAATATCTGAAAACCTTTCTTATCGGCGGCCTGTTTTGCCTGATAGGACAACTGCTGATTGATTTTACAAAGCTTACTCCTGCAAGAATACTTGTATCGTATGTGGTTGCAGGTGTAATTATGGGCGCAATCGGCTGGTATGAGCCTATTACAGATTTTGCAGGGGCAGGGGCTACGGTTCCTCTCACGGGATTTGGTTATCTGCTTTCAAAAGGAGTAAAGCAAGCGGTTATGGAAAAAGGATTACTCGGCGCTTTTACAGGTGGTCTTGAAGCGAGTGCAGGCGGTATAACCGCAGCTGTTATTGCGGGTCTTATTGTAGCATTACTGTTTAAAAGAGGAGACAAAACAAAGCAGATGTAAAGAAAAGCGGCTTTTGAAAATTCAAAAGCCGCTTTATAGTTATAATTTTAATCTTCACCAAGCTTGAGAGCTTTATTGATATCAAGCTTTTTGATAAGGTTGCCGAGTATCGCAAAACCGCCGCCAAGCATTATGACAATAATAACATATATCTTGATGTAATCGCTCTGGAGCGCTGCAACACGGAAGGGTGGTACCTGGTCAATGGGATTATACATAGAACGGAATAACGGAACGAATAAATCGCTTGCAATGCCGCCGATTATGAATGCCATTGCAATTGATACACCTGAAACAAGTATCTGTTCATAACCTATCATTCCGATAATTTCACGGAAGGTAACACCCATTGCACGGAGAATACCGAACTGGAGATGTCTGCTTCTGATTGATAAAATCCAGTAGATAAGGAAGCCGATTATCGTCATTATCATGATGATAACAAAGCTCATTGTAAGCGCACCGTTCATACCCTGAAGCTGAGGCTGATTCTTTTCTCTGATAAGAAGCTGTGAGGCGTCAGTAATGTATTCAATCGGTATACGCTGTTCGGAAATATCATTGTAGAGTGCTTCACTTGTAGCGTTATCCTCAAGATCAATCCATACTTCATAAGGCTCAATGTCAGTAAGATTATAAATATAAGCATAATTCATAATCATAAAATATTTGGTTGCGTATGAAGCTGTGGTTTCTTCAGTAATTTCGCCGTTTTCTTCCGCCTTTTCAAGCTCGCGTTCTTCCTTGGGTGTAAGGCTGGTTTTCTGCGATTCATTGGGATTGATACCGGGCCAGTAATCAGCAACAGCAACTACCGTAGAGCTTACATTATCGTTTCCCGACCATTTTGTAAGAACAACATCACCCAGTTCAAGCTCAAAAGCATCAGCCAGTGCTCTTGAAACAATGATGCCTGAAGGGTAATCCTGCAATGCATTAGTATAATTCCACCAGTGAACAGGGAGAAGGTCATTTCTGAACCATGCGGTTGTAGCAAACTTATAGGGTTCAATAGCCATAAGAGTGATATTGCTTTCGGTTTCCTTATCTACGGTCATTTTCGCCTTTTTGTTGATAAGGACTCTTGTAGCCTGCTTTACACCTGTAAGTTTTTCAAATCGTTCAAAATCCTTTTCAACATAACCTGTGGTGGTCATGCTTTCGTCAGAAGTCGTTGTTTCCTGCCAGTATTCCTTCAGCCTGATATCGGCACCGGTTGAGTAGTAAATTCTGTCCTCTTTCTGGTTATTGATTGTTCTTGCAGTATTTGCGGAGAAAATACCGAGAGAAAAAGTAACAATAAGGAACAGCATGAGGAAATTGACTTTACCGCCCTGGCCTCTTGATACAGATGTAATAGCCATGTACTGTGCAGGTGACCATAAAGGCTTAAAAACAGTGTAAACTGCACGTAGAATATAAGGATATACACGCACAAACAACAATCCGAGTCCAAGTACAAGACAGGTAGAGAAAATAAAGAAGAGGGAATTGATTTCTCCTGTTGATTCAACCGAAACAACTTCGTTTGCCGTATAAATCAAATAGAATACGACAGCGGCTGCGATGAGAATGATGTCAATACAGAGCTTTTCCCATAGTGCAACCTTTACAACCTTGGTCTTGCTTGCCTTATATTCGACAATTGACAATTTGGAAGCAGGAATAATAGGAATCATTGTAGTAAGGAAGAAAACTATTATTGCAAGCAGGGCATAAAGAATTGCAGTTCCTGTAATTTTTGCAGCTATGCCTGTTCTGTTGACAAATTCAAGGAATCCGTTTGATACGCCGAGAAAACGGCAGAGAAGAAGTCCGATAAAAGGAGCAGTCACAAGAGTTATCAGACCAAGTGTACCCGCTTCAGCTGCATAAAGGAAGAAAATCTGTTTTGAACTCGCACCACGGCTTTTGAAAATTGCAATTTCATTCTTTTCCTGCTCAACATTAAGCTGAGAAACCATGAAGAGATAGAAAGCAAGCATTACCATTGTAGGTATCTGGAGAATCCAGAGAATGCTGGTAAGCTTTGCTGCTTCAACAGCATAATCCTCAAGAATATCGGATATTCCCATGCTGAAGTCATATCCGAGTTCAGCGTATAAATTAAAATCATCTTCAATTTCAGCGGTTATGGAGTTCAAGTCGTTCATATCCATTGACTGATATGAAAGGGAATATCTGGTTGAAATTTCCGTAAGCTGTACAGAGCCACCAGATGAAAGCATATTGCAGAAACAATCGTAATCAGTGATGATTGAGCTGAGATAAGGTGTCATTGTTTCTGACCAGTAAACGTCATTAGGGTCTGACTGCTCGTATATACCGACAATACGGACACGAACAGGAGTGCGGCTTGTGTCGACTGAGCGCAGTTCATATTCGCCGTTTAAAACGATACCTAAAGCCTTTATGGCAGAATCATTTGCAACGGCTTCATACACACCGTCTTCGGCAATGCCTCCATCACAGTACATACGACCGCTTTTTATCACGACATGATCCTTGAATCCTGTCATTGCAGTAAGTTTTGTACGGATAGTTGTTGAGCTTCCGGCAGTTGTACCGACAGAGAGATACTGCATATTGTCAACGACAATTGTCTTTTCAGAACCTACAGGAATTCTGATTGCAGAAACCTGATCGTCTACAAGAGTTGGAAGTTCATTAATAAGATTAACCTGCTCTGCAGTTCCCATATTTGCAGATATGGTCTTGCTGACAGAGTATATACCGGGATAATCGCCTGTTGAAAGCTGGTAGGATTCCATATCCTTTATCAGCATACGCTGTAAGGAAGCATCCATATAAATCGGCACGGCACTCATCATACCTGCTGCCATCAGAAAACCGATGAATAGGCACAAAACCATCCATTTGGTTTTCATCATTTTTCTTATTAATAATGTAAACAAAATGCTCTCCTTACTTTACAATAACCTGATCGCCTTCTTTTAAACCGCTGATAATTTCGATTTCAGTTGCATTTGTTATACCTGTTACAACATCAACTTCAATTTTTTCACCATCAGCAAAAACCTGAACATAACTTCTGTCTCCGTCAGATTTTACCAGATGCTTAGGAATAACAATTGCGTTTTCGGATGAAGCTTTTACTTTTTTGATGTCGGCAAGTGCACCGAGATATGCAAAAGCTGGCTTTTCGTTGTCAAAGGAGGCATAAAGAGCATTGCCGTTTTCGTCGCCGGCTTCACGGGCTTCGGTAGGACTGTATGAAATAGTGCCCTGATAATCAACATCGCCTACTGTAATAACAACCTTGTCGCCTTTTTTAAAGGTAATTGATTCGGCGAATTCGGCATTTACGTATAAAGCCTCAGGGTCAGCTACTCTTGCGAGAACCTTGTAGGGATCCATTTCTGTACCGGGTTCAAGGTCATATACATAGGAAACCTGTCCGCTCATCGGGGCAAGAATCTTTGCACCGTCGTATTCGGCCTGATACATAGCCAATGTGTTCTGCTCAATTTCGAGCTGGAGCTTGTCAGCCTGTGAACCCGTTGCATTGTAGGTAAGCTGTGCTTTTTTTACCTTGAGATTCTGTATTTCAAGTTCATATTCAAGAGCACCTGTGTTCATTTCGGCTATGAGATCTCCTTCTTCAACGAAATCTCCCGCTTTTACATAGATGTTCTTGACCTGACCTGTATAATCAGTGAAATAGCACTCCTTTTCTGTTTCGGATTTAAGGTATCCTGTGACAGTAACAGTGTTTTCAATAGTCTTAAGCTTTGCTGTATATGTAGAATAAGTAACCTCATCAGGAGCGATTGTCGGAGGTTCAAGGAGTTCTTCTTCAGCAGGGAAGAAATAACAGCCCGATGCTGATAATGTGAGCAATGCCGCAGCAGAAAGCGCTGCGATTTTTCTGATTTTCATTGAAAATTTTCCTTTCGCCGCAGGTAAATAAGCTTAAACGTTTACAGTTTATACCTGAAAAATTGCTTTAACATTTCTATGATAACATATTATATAGAAATTTTCAATATTTTACAGTAAATTTATTCAGTTTTTTAATATAAATTTAAGTAATATGAGATAAATTATTGCTTTCTTGCCAAGAAGTAATCATCTTCAGGTCTGTAATAGGGGCAATTATAATCCGAAGAGGAGAGAAATCTGTATAAATCGTCCTCGTCCATATTTACCGTACATTCATAACATTCCAGAAACTCATTATAAACATAGTAAGAACACTGGTCGCATGGAGTATTAGCCATTTTCAATCACCGCCTCGCCGCATTTTAGTCCATCTACTGCTGCGGATACAATTCCGCCTGCATATCCTGCGCCCTCACCGCAGGGATATAAGCCCTTTACTGAAAGCGACATAAGTTTATCATTTCTGTTGATTCTTACAGGGGAGGAGCTACGTGTTTCCGCACCTGTAATAATTGCGTCTTCTGCTTTGAAAAAGTCTGCTTTATGTGCTATCAACGGTATTCCTTCACGTAATGTATTGCTGATAAAATCAGGCAGGTATTCTTCGGGTCTTGCAAACTTCACTCCCGGTCTGTATGTCGGCTTTACATTACCGAAGGCTGTTGATCTGACACCTTTGAGAAAGTCGCCTGTAAGGGATACGGGAGCGTCATAATTGCTGCCGCCTGCAATAAAGGCTGCCTTTTCGATTTTTCGTTGTAATTCCATGCCTGCAAGTACATAATCACTGCCGAAATCCGACGGGTTGGTGTTGACAAGCAAGGCAGAATTAGCGTTTAAACCATCACGTGCAAACAGGCTCATACCATTTGTAACAACACTGTTATCTTCCGATGCTGAAGCAACTACATATCCGCCTGGACACATACAGAATGTGTACAGGGAGCGTCCGTCCGGCAAATGAACAACATATTTGTAATCTGCAGCAGAAAGAGCAGGATGATTATGAAATTTTCCGTAAAGCGATTTGTTGACTTCAGACTGCAGATGCTCGATACGTACGCCCATAGCAAAGCTCTTCTGCGACATATCAATGCTTTTACCGTGAAGCATTTCAAAGGTATCTCTTGCGCTGTGACCGATAGCAAGAATTATGCTATCTGTTTCAATTTCCTGGTTTACCCCGTTTTTTTCATAAATAGCGGAGCTTATTCTGCCGTTTGTAATGCCATAATCGGTAAATCTGGCACCAAAAATAACGTCACCGCCGAGATTTATGATTTCTTTACGTATGTTTTTTATAACATTACGAAGTAAATCGGTACCTATATGGGGCTTTGCAAGATACAGTATTTCCTCAGGTGCACCGAATTCAACAAGGGTCTTGAAAACATATCTTATGCGGATGTCTTTTATTCCTGTTGTGAGTTTGCCGTCGGAAAATGTGCCTGCACCGCCTTCACCGAACTGAACATTGCAATTAGTGTCAAGAATTCTGTCGTTGTGGAACTTTTCGATTGCTTTGATTCTGCTGTCACAGTCAAGTCCTCGTTCAAGCACAACAGGCTTCATGCCACTGCGTGCAAGTATAAGCGCAGAAAACATTCCTGCAGGTCCGAAACCTACAATTACAGGTCTTTTGTTAAGATTTCTGCCGTTCGGAACAGAATAGTCGTCATGGTTTGCAATATCAGCTTTGTTCTTAGGGAGCTTTCTGAGAATTTTACCTTCTGAAGATGCTTTGACTTCGACCGAAGCAGTGAAATGAACGTTGTCCTTTTTTCTTGCATCCACTGAACGCTTTACAAGCCTTATTTCACTTATTTCTGTGGGTTTACAGCCTGTAATTCTGCAGACAGCAGCTTTTAAAATATCATCGTTGTAATCCAGCGGCAAAGTTATATCGCTAATTCTTATCATAATAAATCCTCCGCACAGGTTTTTCCTGAAATTAAGCCGCTTCCGAAGGCAAAATGAAGGTTATATCCACCGCAGTCACCGATAATATCGAGAATTTCGCCGCAGAAATACATATTTCTGAATCTTTTGGAGCGGAAGAAAGTATCTGTTTCAGAGAAATGTACACCGCCTGCTGTTACCTGGGATTTTTCAAAGCCCGAAAGACCGCTTATCTTAAAGGAATAATCGGTAATTCCGGAAGCTATCTTTTCAATATCTTTATCTGTCAGAACGGAAGCGTTATCAGTAAGGGGATAACCGGTATTTTTCTTGATAATATCCATGCCTATTCTTTTATTTACGATACCAGTAAGAAAATCTTCAAGAGCAGCATTTTTGCGTATTTCTCTGAGCTTACAGATATATTCCTTTACATCTCTGAAATTTACTTCTGGAAGCATATTGAGCGAGATACTGAGATTCTCTTTTCCGTAAGCAAGGCAGGAAAGATTGAAAACACAGATTCCCGAAATTGTACCATCGCCGAATTGTACTTCACCTGTTTCGCTTCCGATTTTTTTGCCGTTTTCATAGAGTGTTACGATTGCGTTTACTCTTATACCTTTCAAGGAGCGTACCTGTCCGGGATTCACTTTGAAGGATGTAAGGGCAGGGGAAAGCGGTGCGATTTTAATACCGAGCTTTTTAAGAATTCTGATAACAGAACCATCACTTCCGAGATTGGCCTGCGACATTCCTCCTCCTGCGACAATTACGGATTTTGCGTTGATGCTGTCGCTTTCTGAGGAGATAATATAACCATTTTTTTCTGATTTAATGTCAGTCACAGCAAAATCATTTCTGATTTCGATGTCAGTATCGGCAATTCGGAGCCTGAGTGCATCAAGAACAGAAGAAGCGTTATTATTAACAGGGTATACACGGAATTCGTTATCTGCATAGCTCATAACACCAAGTTCGCTGAAAAAAAGTTCACAGTCAAAATTTTTCAGTGAATTGAAAAGACAGGCGCAGCTTCCGTGATAATTAGCTTCGGAAATATTATTGTTTGTAAAATTGCATCTTCCGTTTCCCGTTGCAAGCAGTTTTTTACCTACACGTGAAAGTCTTTCAAGTATTACAATATTAAGCTTTGGATTTGTTTCGGATGCAGAAATTGCAGCTGCAAGCCCTGAGGCACCACCGCCTATTATGGCAATGTCATAATTCTTTATCATAATGATACTTCTTTCTTTAAATCAGTAGTGTTCCTATTTTCACAATAAGAGGAAGAGTGAACATTGATAGCAGGGTTGTAACTGCAAAAATCTGGGAGCAGTATTCAGCATTTTTACCGTAAGTTATGGCAAACATCATTCCGATAGTAGCAGTGGGACATGCTATTTCAATCAATGTTACAAGTTTTGCTGTTTCAGATGCGGGCAGAAAAGCGATAAGTAAAAGTCCGATGAGCGGAAAAACAATAAGCTTTAAAACCGTAACCAGATAGATTCTTGGATTCTTCAATGATTTTAATATGTTCGAGCTTGCTATGGAAGCACCTGCAACCAACATAGCTAATGGAGTAGTCATTTCCGCAACATGCTCAAGCGCTGTAAGCGGAATTTCAGGTAATCTCAGCTGCAGGAAAAAGCAGATCAATCCAAGGAAAACGGCAATCAGAGCGGGAGTTTTGAATGCTTTGAAAACGGATTTACTGTCTTTTTCGCTTTTGATTGTCATTAAACCGTGGCTCCAGACAAATATGTTGAAGACAGTTATAAACCCGTTCTGAAGAACTACACCTTCACTGCCGAAAACGCCGAGAATAAGAGGTGTTCCCATAAATCCACAGTTTGAGTAAATGACAGAAAAACGTTCAATTGCAGCCTCTCTCTTTTCTTTATCCTTTAATGTCAGATGCGAAAGCGGGATAAATACAACATACAGAATAACCGCCATCAATGCAGTCCAGGCAAGACCCTCCAGTAATTCAGCGTTGAAATCAGTCTGGTATGCAAGGAAAATCAACAGCGGATTTACAATATACATAACAAGTGAAGATAACTGTTTTTTTCCGTTTTCGGTAATAAGTCCGAATTTATAGCAAAGTGCGCCGATAAAGACAATAATGAACATGATTATTGTCTGCTGAAGCACTGCCTGTGAAGCTGTTTCCATAATCAAACATCCTTATTCTTAATTTTTTTCATTTCATCGTAACAGAGAAAATCGCCATTATCTGTTTTGATTGTATTATATGAAATTTCTGTATAACCACGTCTCAGATAAATCTGTTTTGCGGGCAGGGAAGCTGAGATAACGATTTTACCATATGATTCAAAGATTCTTTTTTCTGCAAAATCCAGCAGTAAGCTTCCGTATCCGTTTCCCTGATGCTCAGGCAGTACGAAAAGACGATTTATTTCATTGTTTTTAATAGTAACGGTTCCGACAGTTTCTGAATTACCGTTGATAAGTATATAAATGCTACCTGATGCTATATCCTTTCTGATGTTTTCAATTCTGTGATAATAAAGGAAATAGTTAACTGCACCTGAAGGGTAGTATTTAGGATATATACTGCGGATTGTTTTTACAGTAATATCATAAACTATATCAGCGTGTTTTTCATCAGCCTTACAGATTATCATACGGATTCTCTCCTTTTAAAAAGGCAGGACTGCGCCAGTCCTGCCTGAGTAATTATTCAGCATTCCAGCTGCTGAGATATTTTTCCTGAACATCTGTAAGCTTATCAATTTCAAAGCCCCAGAATTTGATTTTACGTTCAGCAACTGCACGGTCAACTTCCTTGGGTACGTTTACAACCATGCTGTCAAGCTTACCCTTGTTCTTTACAAGGTAAAGGGCAGACTGAGCCTGAATAGCAAAGCTCATATCCATTATTTCAGCAGGGTGACCATCACCGGCTGCAAGGTTTACAAGTCTGCCTTCTGCGATGACATAGATAGTATTTCCATTGCTAAGCTTATAGCCCATGATGTTGTTTCTTGCGAGCTTTGCTTCGACAGCAATTTCACGGAGCTTTGCAACATCTACTTCAACGTCGAAATGACCTGCGTTACAGCAGATAGCACCGTCATGCATCTTGTAGAAGGATTCTTCGGTAATTACGTCACGGCAGCCTGTAACGGTAACAAAGAAATCACCGACTTCGGCAGCCTTGACCATGGGCATAACTGTGAAGCCGTCCATAACAGCTTCCATTGCACGGATTGAATCAATTTCAGTTACGATAACCTTTGCACCAAGTCCCTTTGCACGCATAGCAACGCCCTTGCCGCACCAACCATAGCCGGCAACAACAACAGTCTTACCTGCGACAATGAGGTTAGTTGTACGGTTTATACCGTCCCATACAGACTGGCCTGTGCCGTATCTGTTGTCGAAAAGGTGCTTGCAGTCTGCGTCGTTAACGAGCATCATGGGGAACTTGAGCTTGCCTTCCTTGTTCATGGAAATAAGACGGATGATACCTGTTGTTGTTTCCTCACAACCGCCGATAACATTGGGTATAAGGTGAGGATATTCGTTATGGATAAGGTTGACAAGGTCACCGCCGTCATCAATAATGATGTTGGGACCTACTTCGATAACCTTGGATATATGTCTGTGATATTCTTCATCAGTAGCGTCATACCATGCAAATACATTAAGACCGTCATGAACGAGATCAGCAGCAACATCATCCTGTGTGGAAAGGGGATTGCTGCCTGTGATATACATTTCTGCACCGCCTGCTGCGAGAGTCTTACAAAGATATGCTGTTTTAGCTTCAAGATGAACAGAAAGTGCAATTTTAAGGCCTGCGAAAGGCTTTTCCTGCTCAAATTCTTCCTTATAGCTTCTTAAAAGGGGCATGTTTTTTTCTACCCAGTCTATTTTGCGCTTACCCTCTTCCCAGAGGCCTAAGTTACGGATTTCACTTGCCATGATTTATTTACCATTCCTTATATTTATTGTGCTGTAAACAGCAATATTCTTAAATATTATACCATATATATATAAATACGTCAATGATTATTTTTAAAAATAATGTGTTGTATTCCGCAACCTATTGCCGAACCAATAGTGTTCAGAATGATGTCATCAACATCAAAGCTTCCCGTAAGTGAAAACAGTTGTATCAGCTCTACAATGATGAGAATTATGATTGTTAAAAGAACGAGTTTTCCCATTTTTCTGCAATTGGCGTTAAATGCAGGCAGAAAGAACCCTAAAGGTATGAACATAACGATATTGCCTGCAAGATTTATAATTGCGTGGTCCAGTACTTCTTTGTCGGGATTAATGTATTCGATTATTGTCCTGAAAGGTATGATGTTAAGATTATGTATAAGTGTTTCACCGTAATTTTCAAAGCTGATATATTTTATCCTCTGGACAAAAAGAAGCCATATCATCAGAATAACATATATTACAAATAAAAGATTAAAGAGCGTTCTGCATTTTTTCATATTCATTTCACCCGCAATCATTATATAGCTTAAAGTTAATGTTGTCAATGTCAACAATAAAGTTTACGCATATAATAATAATGAGGTGATATATATGCTAAAGGAAATTCCATATGACAGATACAGCGCAGTAGAGTATGCTCTGAAGTGGGCGTATTCACGCAATCCGCGATTCTTTGATTTTGAAGGTATAGGGGGAGACTGTACAAATTTCGTTTCACAGTGCCTTTTTGCGGGTTGTGGGATAATGAATTATTCGGGATTTGAAAATGGTTGGTATTACATAAATGCCAATGACAGGTCTGCATCATGGACCGGGGTGCAGTATTTGCGTCGATTTCTGTTGACAAATGAGGGTGTGGCTGTATATGGAGAAGAAGCTCCGCTGGCGGAGCTTAAACCCGGTGATGTAATTCAGTTGAAAAACAGCAGTGGGATTTTGTATCACAGCGTTATTATATCGTATGTAAAGAACCCTGTTACACCGCAGAATATTTTTATCTGTGCTCATTCTAACGATGCCCGCGACAGGCGGCTGTCATCCTATAATTACACAGAAGCCAAAGGAATTCATATACTCGGCGCAAGATACGAGGAATAATTGACAATACTTTTTTGTCATGATATAATACCGTTAAAGCAATTTAGCGGGGTGTTATAATGGAAATTCTGATGGGAATAGTAATTGTTTTTATTCTGTTGTTATGCCTTGGGGTCAGCATAAGCTTTCTGGCAACAATAGCTCTCGCACTTATAGGGATAATTGTTATTGCAATGGATGTGTTTTTTATATACGCTACAATTATAATGCTTAAGGGCGAGAAGAAGGCAGGAAGATTTATCCGTTCGGAGCAATCAGGAAAAAGTAAGATACCATATGCTATTTACGAAATAGATGGAACAGAGTACAGAAATCTGTTACCGCTTGAGGTTTTACTGCGTAATAAAATATATAATCCCGAAAAAAATGTTTCATTGATACTTAACGAAAAAAAGAAATGCTGTTTTGATAATAACGCCAGAATTTGCTGTATTTTAGGTATTGTTGTAAGCTCATTTTTGATTTTTGAAATGGCTGTTCTTGTAATCAGAAATGTGTTGTTGTAAAAAGTGTACAATTTCTTCAACGCTTTATGTGTGATTTATTGAAATTCAACAAAAAGCGTTGATTTTTTTAACCGTTTATGCTATATTATAATTATAATAAGCGCTAAAAGGGGCTTGTATAATGACTAACCTTTCAGAAATACTGAAAAAGTATAATTGCATACCGGTCTGTATTGACACAAAAGGCGGTTTTATCCTTAATGTAAAAGGCAATTACGACGAGGAAGAGCTTCAGCGTTCTTTCCTTTTTTCCGATTTTGTCTATACCAATGATATACCTTCGCTCATGAACTGCTTTAACGACTTTGCAACGGGAAGTAAAAAGCGTCTTAACACGCACTTCCGTATGGAGTTTGAAAAGGAGCTTCACTGGGCTTATTTGTGTTGTGAAAAAACTGACGGCAACATGGTTTACGATGGCGTTCTTCTTGATGTTTTTGAGTATATGGAGTGCATTCAGTATGATAATGTTGTCAATGATTATGAACGCAGACAGAGCAAGAAAATTTCTGAACTGAATAAAAACGCCGCATCACTCGAAGAGATTTATGGCGTTGACTATCTTGTAAAGCTTCAGCAACCGTTTTTAAAGTGCGGTATAGAATCTGCAATTTTTGATGATAATGGCAGAATTATAGCGTCTGTTTCGCCTGATAACGCTGATTTTTCTCCCGAAAAATTCAAATATTTCAAATCGGAATTTATCAGATTCAATTATAAGAACAACGGCGTATGGTGTATCGGAACTGATGATGAAGAGTCTTTCAACAGGTTTGTTCCATTTCTGGGGCTGATGTGTGAAAGTCTTTCGAAAATGACGGATTCATTCATTTTGCTATACAATGAAAAACAGAATTCAAAATCTATAAACCGACAGCTCGGCACAAATGTAGAACAGCAGATGCTTCTTAACGGAATTCACTCTATCATTATGGAAGAGCACCAGGCTGAAAATGCACTGAGTCGAGTGCTTGAAACCGTCGGAAATTATCTTCATCTTGACAGAATTTCTATTTATTGCAAAAATCCTGATGATAAAACACCTTACATAGTTTCTGAGTGGAAGGATAAAAAATATACACTATCATTACCTGATACTTATGTCAGGGAAAACTATGACAGTATCGGTGAAATTCTTTCAGGCACAGAGAACTATTTTTCCAGAGGAAGCGAAGAGCAGCTTAAAGCGCTTTCGCTTGGTGTTTTTGCGGTTTCTGTAATTTATGGTTATAATGATGAGAAGGCATTTTTATTCTACGAGTCATACGAAAAAGATAAAAAATGGAGCTACGAGGAAAAACGAATAATAAGAAGTATTTCTCAGTCTATTTCCAATATAATGCATAGATGTGAAATGGATCGCAAAATTCAGGAAAAGAACGAACAGCTTTCCCATCTGGCTTTCTATGATAACAATCTTTGTATAAAGAACAGGGCAAAACTGGATATTGATATGAAAAATATCCTTGATAACAGCGGATATGGCGTTGTTATGGCAGTGCATATTGTCAACACTCGTTCTCTTAATGAGGTTTTCGGACAGGGTTATACCGACCGTCTTTTAAGGCTTGTTGTGAGTTATCTTGGAAACGAGGATGTCGGTGGGGAATTTGTATACAGATACTCGGGAAGCATTATGCTTATAGTGCTTAATGATTGTAAGCCCGACTATGCGCAGGAGATTGCCCGCAGGATTCTTGACAGATTTGAACAGCCGTTTGTTATTGATAATGTAGAGCAGTATGCAGAAGCTGCAATTGGTGTTGCTGTCTTTGATGAATCGGTAAAGGAATGTGAGGATCTCTACCGTGCTGTTACACTTTCTTTATACAGAGCGAATGAGTATGGCAGGAATTCCTATGCGTTCTTTAATCATGAGTTCAGACGATCATCGGGTGATGTATATAACCTCGAACAGGAGCTAAGACGCTGCATTGCTGATGGAATGCGTAATTTTGAGCTTACATATCAGCCTGTTTTTGCAAAAGATAATACGATTCATCATTATGAAGCATTACTGCGCTGGAAAAGCGATAATACAGGTTTTGTTTCTCCGCGTGTATTTATGCGGTTGATGGAGAAAGTCGGTCTTGACACGGCAATTGATTTCTGGGTTATTCCTAAGGCGTGCAAGTTCTGTAAAAGAATGCAGGAAAAGTTTGGTGATGATATCCGTGTCAGTGTGAATCTCACAGTTCACGATTTGCAGGGCGGTTCCGTTTCCACAGTTGTCGCCAATGCTCTTTCCGAGGCAGGTTTAGCACCGTCTTCGTTCATTGTGGAAATACCAGAAAGTGCCCATTTACTGGCTTACAATGAGGCTTCTTCAACTCTCGGAAAACTGAAGAGACTGGGAATTCTTATATGTATCGATAGCTTCGGAAATGAATATCTTCCTCTCAATACGCTGAAATTCTCGTATGTTGACCTTATAAAGGTGAGCAGCAGCTTTATTACCAATTCAGGTGATAAATTTGATGAGGAGCTTGTCAAAACAACGATTTACCTTGCAGGTAGCAGAAACATTGAAATAATTGTAAAGAATATCGAACATAAAGCACAGCTTGAAGCCGCTTACTCTTATAATCTGAATATTCTTCAGGGCGGTTTTCTCAGTCTTCCTGAGAGTGCGGATAAGTATCTTGGTTAACAATCAATAAAAAAACACGGTATCATATGATACCGTGTTTTTAATATGCAATTATCAGCCAAAGATTGCCAGGAGAACGCCTGCTGCAACAGCAGAACCGATAACACCTGCAACGTTAGGACCCATAGCATGCATGAGAAGGAAGTTGGAGGGGTTTTCTTCCTGACCAACCTTCTGGGATACACGTGCTGCCATAGGAACTGCGGATACACCGGCAGAACCGATAAGAGGGTTGATTGTGCCACCTGAAAGCTTGTTCATGAGCTTACCGAGGAGCAGACCACAGGAAGTACCCATACTGAATGCCACAAGACCAAGAACAACAATGAGAATTGTTCTGATGGAAAGGAAGTTTGCAGCGGTAGCTGTCGCACCAACAACCGTACCGAGCATGATTGTTACAATATTCATAAGTTCGTTGGAAGCTGTCTTTACAAGTCTTTCAACAACACCGCTTTCCTTGAAAAGGTTACCAAGCATAAGCATACCAACAAGGGGTGCAGAGGAGGGAACGATAAAGGAAACGATAACTGTAACTGCGATAGGGAATACAATCTTTTCTGTCTTGGAAACAGGTCTGAGCTGTCCCATCTTGATAGAACGTTCCTTTTTGGTTGTAAGAAGCCTCATAATAGGCGGCTGAATTACGGGAACAAGTGCCATATATGAATATGCGGCAACGGCAATTGAACCGAGAAGTTCAGGAGCCAGTTTTGATGTAAGATAAATAGCAGTAGGACCGTCAGCACCACCGATAATACCGATAGAAGCAGCCTGGGGAAGTGTAAAGTCAACAATTCCTGTTGCTGTAAGTGCACAAGCGCCGAGGAATGTGAGGAAGATACCGCCCTGAGCAGCAGCACCGAGGAGGAAGCTCTTGGGGTTAGCAATGAGGGGACCGAAGTCAGTCATACAGCCGATGCCAAGGAAGATAAGAGGCGGGAAAAGCTGAAGCTTGACACCAAGATAAATGATATCAAGAAGACCGCCGTCGTGGAGTACCTGACCATAATCAACTTCACCTGAAAGGAAGAATTCGGGGTGATACATTTCCGCACCGGGAATATTTGTAAGAGCCATACCGAATGCAATAGGGAGCATAAGCATAGGTTCGTACTGTTTTACAATAGCGAGATACATAAGGAAGAATGAGATAAGAAGCATAATGCCTTGCTGCAGTGTTATATTGCAGAATGCAGATTCTTCCAAAAGCTGTAATAATGTGTCAAGAAATATCTGAAACATATTGTTTTAGTCCTTTCGTTATTTTTAGAAGCTGCGTGTGTTTTCTGCGATGCCAGCTGCACTCCAGCCGGAACGCTGAGACTTTTCACGCTTTTTGATTCCGCAGATTCTGTACTGCTTGCCTTCGGCTTCGCCGTATGCGGCAATAGCTGCTGAAATTACTGCGATGATTTCATCATCGTCGCTTTCTTCATAAATTTCAGCTTCGTCAGTCTGTGACTCGGAAACAGCAGGTGCAACAGCAATGACCAATGCATTTTCTTCAGTTTTTTTCTTTTTTGCATTGCCGACTGCCTGGAAAATTTTACCCATCGCCCAGAGGAAGAAGATTAAGATAGCGAGAATAAGGAAAACAATAACAACACCCGTAACTACTGTTGACCCGATTAATTCCCAGTTACCTTCAACGAGAATCTCGTCCTTCACAGTTTCAGCGACTGCTGCAACATCGGTTGCTTCAGCGGATAACGACATTAAGTTAATCAATGTGTTCAACTCCTTAATTATTACTTTTTGGTAAAAAAGCGGTAGTTTTAAAAACCGCAAATCAAATATATTATACAACATTTGGTTGGAAATTTCAAGTCATTTTTTGAAAAAATTAATCATATTTGTCAAATCTTAGGATATCTCAGATAATTGCAAAAAAGTTAAAAATGTGATATAATCATAAAAAACAGAAAAAAGAGGATTATAAAATGAATAAAAAAGAACTTAATGATCTTAAAAAGAATTTTTCCGATAAATGTGGCTTTTTCACATTCAATCAGGTACTCAGTGCATTTGTGGATTCGGATAAGAATGTTATCTGCAAGCGTCATAATCTTCTTGGTGTAATGCCTTCAGAAGAGCAGGAGCTTATTGTTGAAACATTACGTAAGGGACTCAGCGGTACACTCGGAAAAAATCTTGTGGAGTACAGATTTCCTGACAGCGAGTATCTTGAGGATGGTGCTCAGAATGTCTTGTATAAATCCTTGAAATCCAAATTTCTGGATGAAGCTGAAAATGATAATTTCCTGAGAAATATTACTGATAATATTGAATATACATCTACATTCGTTGTTTTTGCGGCACATTGTACATACACGATGTTCAGGAGAGATAAGAATGATGAACAATCTGAAGAAAACAGTGATTACAATTTCATATTAACCGTATTCTGTCCCGTTGAATTGGGAGAAGATATTCTTATTTTTGACGAAATTGATAATAATATCTGTCTTATTCCCAAGAAAAATCGCAATATAAGCCGTGTTCCAAGTGACGGTTTCCTGTTTCCTGTACTTACAGGTGGCGATCCTGACATTAACTCGGTTATTTGTTACAGTTCAAAGCCTAAAGAGCCTAATAAATCGATTGTTGAAAAAGTACTGGGATGCGAAACAAGCTTTACTGCAATAGGGGAGAAGGCAGTATTTGGTAAAGTTTTATCAGATATTGTTGGTGATGATCTCGACTATACAGTTATAACGCAGGTAAACGAAAAGATTGCAGAGGAAATCAAAGAGCATCGCTTTGATGAGAAACCCACTGCAATTGATGATATAAAGCTGAAGAACATCCTTACGGATGTTGGCGTTTCTGAAGAGAAGCTTGAGAAAGTTCAGAAGGTATTTAATAATACAACAGGAGGCAAGCCTCTTACTGCAACAAATCTTGTAAATACAAAAACCGTTATTGCCTTACCGGAAATAACCGTGAATATAAGTAAGGATGCAACTGATAAAGTCAGAACATCCCTTGTCGGCGGGCGCAGATGTCTTGTTATAGATATCGACGATCCCAATGTCGTTATAAATGGTCTGCCGACAACAATTGATATTCCTGTTGCAGGGGAAAAAACTGAGGACATTAAAGAAAAACCGGATAATGAGGATGACTATGAGCTTTAATCTGAAACTAATTAGTTTTATCTGATATAATATGTAACAAAATAGGTCTGAAAAATCATTGAAAACCGCACCTTATAGCTGTATAATGGAAGAAAACGTAATAAGGAGTTTTCATATGAGCAAAAGCACAAGCAAAATTCTGCCTGTTCTGGTTGCTGCATTTCTGCTTATTTCAGGATGTAAGAGCAATTCACCTGTAGAAACGCAGATCGTTACCGAAACAACCGCAGAAACTACAACTGTTACAACTACGACTGTTTTGACTACTACCGAAGAAATGCAGGAGGTGCCATATATGGAGCAATTCAAGGATATAATCGTTGAGCTGCCGCCTGAAGGCTACGAAGACCCTATTGGCGGTGTAACATATTCAGAGTTCAGGAAGTATAAATATTATTCATCAACCGCAGAGCGTGATACGAGTGTCAATGTACTTCTGCCTCCCGATTACTCTGAAGATAAGGAATATCCCGTTCTGTACATCATGCACGGATTTTACGATAATGAGGACTGGATGACAAGATCAGTTGTAAATCTTACCACTATATATGGTAACCTCCTGGCAAACGGTGAGGCAGAAGAAATGATAATTGTTCTCCCTTATATATTCTGTGATAAGGATATGCCGTACTGTACAGGAATGGATATGGCTAACTGTCTCGCCTATGACAATTTTATAAATGACCTTACTACTGATCTTATGCCGTTTATTGAAAGTGAGTTTTCGGTTGCAAAGGGAAAGGAAAATACGGCGATAACAGGTTTTTCAATGGGCGGAAGAGAATCGCTTTTTATCGGTTTTAAACGTCCTGACCTGTTTGGTTACATAGGTTCTGCCTGTGCAGCACCCGGACTTGTGGAAATCCCAGATTCTCCTATGCATCCCGGACAGATGACAGCCGAGGAAATGAAATTCGACGAAAACAGTCCCTGCCTTATTTTTATCAGCTCTTCAAAGGCGGACGGCGTTGTGGGCTCCAATCCTGACAATTACCGCAGGATTATGGCGGAAAATGAGGTGGAATATCTCAGCCACGTGATGGCACGAACAGGGCATGATCACACAAGCGTAAAACCGCATCTTTACAATTTCCTTAAAATGCTTTTCAAATAATAATGATAATACCGCCTTTGCTTACCGCAAAGGCGGTATTATTATAAAAAGAAAATTGCTGTCTGAAACAGACAGCAGTTTTCTATTTTATGAGGAAACTTTATTATGAATAAATGTCAGGGAGTTCATCGAGAGTAATCGCTTTTTCATCGTTGTAAACATTGTTCAACACCTTTACGCTGTTGCCTGTGATATGTTCTGTGTGCCATATCATAAACCACGACCACATTGCGCCATCACGTTCAAATACAGGGATACGGGGTACATTTCCGCATTCGTGGAAGGTAATAGGCTTGCCCGTTTCCATGGCAGAAAGCTTTTCCCACGCCTTTACATGAGTTGAGTTGTCATAAGTATCCGAGCCGATGATGTCGCAGTATTCGTCACCGGGATACCAACCATTCTTTACTTCTCCGCAGTAACCAAGCACCCATATAAGGTTGGTGAGTCCGAATTCGTTTGTATAACGGTCATACATCATCTGCCAAAGCTTAATGAAGTTTTCTCCGCCGCCTTTGCCCCACCAGAACCAGCCGCCATCAAATTCGTGGAAAGGACGCCATAACACAGGAACGCCTGCGTCACGCAGCTCCTGCAAAGCCACAGCTGCCTTGTCCCAGCTTTCAATCATTTCGTTATATTCGTCCGTTCCTTCAGTAAGCAGTTTCTCAAAATCAGGGGTATCATCCTTTGACTCCTGATAGCCACTGCTTATAACACCTGTATGCCAGCAAATTGTGACGATTCCGCCCTTTTTGTGCCATTCGATTGAACGTTCAACAACTCCATCGAAATCATTGTTCATAAAATCAAGTCCACGGATAGCAGGGTACTTACCTGTTTTTTCAAAAATATAGTCCATTTCATAATCAGGCGAGCCCATCCATGTTGATTCCTGCTGACCCGTGATAATTGCAGTGCCGTATACGTCATTGATATAATCATAAAGCTTTTTGGTGTTTATATCCGCATCGGGGTTAGAAAGTTTATAGCGACTCTCATAGCTTTCAACTGCAGGCTCAGTTTCAACTGTTGTAACAATTTCTGTTGTTTCAGCCTGAGTAGTTGTTGTCGATTCCTTAATGGTTTCAGGTTTGCTGCATGAAGCAACTGATGTGAGCATTATAAGAAATGCACAAATGAATGATATTGATCTTTTCATGTTAACTCCTTATCCGAACATTTTGGGAAGACCGTTATACATAACGTGCATTACTGTGTTCTTGTCGTGTCCACCGCCTTCATAAAGGCAGTGATAGAAATTCCCATCTGCGAAATTATCACAGAGAATAAAAGTATCGTCCAGCTTCTTCATTGCTTCAACCTGAGGCTCAAGATTTGCCTTTGCTATATCGTTACCGCCGCAGCCTGTATAAATGTAGAAATCTTCCGCTGTGTATCCACTGTTCTTTACGGCCTCAGCAAGATGCAGTGCCGTTTCGTCCGGGCGGTATCCGCCCGCTGTTCCGCCCAGAGCCCAGCAGTCACCGCTCACAGGCAGATAATATGCAATATAATCAAGTCTGTTTTCAAAGGTTGCCCAGGTTGTTACAGCCCCCATGGAAAATCCTCCGAAGGCTCTGTGGAGTCTTGATGATTTTATACCTTCTGGTGTAACATCCTCAGCGTAGGTATGATATTTTGATTCAAACGCAGGAATAAGGTCATTTATAAGCTCATTATGAAAATTAAGGCAGTTCTGTGTGTCATCGGAACGATAATCCGTATAATAAGAAACAAAGCACAGAATCATTGGCTCCATTTCTCCGTCAGCGATCATCTGATCAAAAAGATATGCGAACTGGCTTTTTTTACCTTCGCCTTTAAGAAACCAGTTTGGCGAATCACTTCCGCCGTGCATGAAATACATTACATTATAGCGTGTTTCTGTGTCGTTTTCATCATAACCTGCCGGCAGGTATACCAGTGCATATTTTTCGTATGTGGTATCACCTCCGCCTAAATTGTCTTTGGTTTCATATGTAAATTTGACAACTGTTCCTCTGTCGATTTCTTTTTCTTCAAGAAATGAGCGGTCAAGTTCCTTATATGCATTGTCAGGATATATTCTTTCAGGTAATATCGGGATTTCCTCCTCTGTTGTGGTTATTTCGTTTGCAGTAACAATTTCGGTTTGCGTAGTAGTTGCTGTTTTATTTTCATTAACCGCGCACCCGGATAATAATAAAACGATTGTTATTAATGCAGATAAATTTATTTTTTTCAAAGCATTTACCTCCTTTTTGTACCCATTATACAGCAAAACATATTGCTTTACAATGAGTTTTCGTATTGAATTTATGATGTATTGTATCATTTTTTTGAAAAACAGACAAAATTCAGGGAAATGATATTGCGTTTTCGAGCTTGTTGTGATACTCTATATACAGAGGTGAGATTTATGTCAAACGGCAGAATTGCAGTGCTTATACCATCAGTGTACGATGAACTTGATAAAGAGTTGATTTCGGGAATACATACAGCAGCTAACTCAATTGGGTTTGATACGCTTATTTTTACAGGTGTATCAACAGAAAATCTTGATAGTTATACACAAGGCGAAAATAATATATATAATTTACCATTTGCAGCTGAAGTTGATGGAATTATTCTGGCAGCAAACAGATTCAGCAATAATGAGTTGAAAAACTCTGTGCTTAAGCAGATTGAAAAATCAAGGATACCATGTGTTGCTATTGAGGAAGAAACGGATTGTGTCAAAGGAGTTTTTCTTGATCAGGGTAAGGTTATATATGATATTACTACACATCTCATAACTTATCACGGATACAGGGATATTCTTTGTCTTACTGGACCGTGTGGTAATAATGAAGCAGAAAAAAGAGCAGATGGGTACATGCAGGCAGCCAAGGAATTCGGAATACCTGTCAAATTGATATATGGGGATTTCTGGCGAAATGCACCATATGAGCTTGCAAAAAATATAGCTTCAGGAAAAATTACAAAACCTGAAGCTATTGTATGTACGAGTGATGTAATGGCTGTTACATTATGTCAGGTGTTTACCGAAAATGGCATAAAAGTTCCTGATGATGTGGCAGTAACGGGGTATGACGGTAGCATTTATACACTTATGACAAAACCGGCTATAACCACTGCTTTTGGTGGTGATAAGTGTCTGGGTATGCTTTCTGTTAAAGAGCTTACTGAGCAGTTAGGTGTAAACTTTAATTCTGATTGCGGAGAAATCGGAATAAGATTCTGTGGAAGTTGTGGTTGTCGTAATATTGATGAAGAGAGAAATATTCTACTTGAACATACAGAAAAAATGGTGAGAACCCGTCTTGGCAGAAAACCGTTTATGTTTTCTAATTATATTGCCAAAATGTCTGATTGCGGAGATATACCTAAATTTGCCGCTGTGCTTGATAGTCTTCGGTACCTGTTGTATGATTGCAGATCAGTTAATGTATGCTTGTGTGACGATTGGCGCAAGGAACATCCTGAATACAGGAAAAGCGGATTTTCTGAAAATATGAATCTTATTTATTCCGAAGGACAACCGGGTCAACTCGGGTTTTCGGTAAGAAAACTGTTGCCATGCCTTGATATTCCTCATGAACCGCAATTGTGGGTATTCAGTTCTCTTCATTACACAGATAAAATTATGGGTTATATTGCTACATGTTATGACAGTGCTGAGCAGTTTACTGCCGATGAACACTATACAGGATGGTGCGATGCGGTTGCTAATGGACTTGATATTGTCATAAAGAAGAGTAATACCGAATATATCTGGCAGAAGCTCGAAGAAAAGAATAAGACTGACCTTTATACAGGATTACTGAGCAAAAGAGGCTTTGCAGCAAAAGCAACAGAGAATGACATGCTGATACTTGTTTCTTTTCCTCAAAGATACACAGAGATGCAGTATTTCGTGTCAATCGTTTCTGCTGTTCTGCGCTCGGATGATAGCACTAAAACAGCACTGTATCTCGGCGACACGGTATTTGGAGTTTCAATCAATAATAGCGCATATGAAGGGATGCTGGAAAAATTCTGCCGTTCTCTTTCTGAACTCGGTATTTACGTTGCCGAAAACGATCTTGAGATAATTACGGATAATATCGATATAAATTGTGATATAGAAAGAAAATTAACTGAAATGATGAATCTCTTTTCAGAGAAAAACGGTTCAAGGGGCGGTGAGCTTTATTCGGAAATTTTTTCCGAACTCCGCAAATCAATGAAATATACACCGCAGGATGATTGGTGTGTTAATGCTGCGTCGCAAAAGACCGGGCTCAGTGCAAGTCATTTTCAGCGACTTTACAAAAAATATTTTGGAATATCTTTTAATGAGGAGCTTATTGTCTTCAGGCTTGACAGAGCAAAATATCTGTTAAAAAATACCTCTATGTCGGTTCAGAGGATTGCCGAGGAATGCGGTTATGCCAGTGCCGCCCATTTTATGCGCCAATTCAAGGAACGGGAAAAAATGAGTGCCGGTAAATACAGAAAGGAGAAAATTAATGAGTAAAGTTATAATGACAATAAGCGTCAAGACATTTAAAGCTCAATCACTTGAAGGCAAAAATTCGAAGGTTGTAATGATTCCTTTTAAAGCTGAGGCAACAGGCGAATACTTTTGTGGTAAAACTGTTGAATACGGTATTGATACTCAGAAAACTACAAAAAATGGATTTTCACTTTCTGCCCGTTATATGCTGGAAGGAACTGACTGTTCAGGAAAAAAGTGCAGGGTTTTTATTGAGAACAATGGTACATCACTTGAAAATTGCAGACCGAAAATTTATACCGATAGTGAAGCTTTGGCTTTCCTTGAAGAGCCTTTACTTACAGCCAGTATCAGCTGTGTGGAAAACGGAGTCATTGTGCAAATTTTAATGTAAAAATAAAGAAGAGCTATCTGATTTAAAAATCAGATAGCTCTTAATTTATAGTTTAGATAATTATTCCCACTCGCTCCCGACAAACCTGTCTTAAACAAATCTGTATAGGAGATTTGGCTTATAGTATTTGTATTACTTGAATTATCCATAGATTATGGACTATCAGATTTTATGTTGCCATATTGTTGCCGAGGATTTCGGGA
>JAGALB010000042.1 GCA_017625405.1 Ruminiclostridium sp.
GCGTCACTATCTGCGTCACTGTCCGCATCGGAGTCTGCGTCGCTGTCTGCATCAGAGTCTGCGTCGCTATCGGAATCGCTATCTGCATCAGAGTCCGCGTCACTATCTGCGTCGCTATCAGCATCACTGTCTGCGTCGGATTCTGCATCTGAATCAGCATCTCTGTCTGCGTCTCTGTCTGCATCGGAATCCGCATCACTGTCTGCGTCAGAGTCCGCATCACTGTCTGCATCGGAATCTGCATCGCTATCTGCGTCAGAATCTGCATCGGAATCAGCATCGCTGTCTGCGTCGGAGTCGGCGTCGCTATCGGAATCACTGTCTGCGTCGCTATCGGAATCACTGTCTGCGTCGCTATCGGAATCACTGTCTGAGTCGCTATCTGCATCGGAGTCTGCGTCAGAATCTGCATCGGAATCTGCATCGCTGTCTGCATCGGAATCTGCGTCGGAGTCGGCGTCGGAATCTGCGTCGGAGTCGGCGTCGGAGTCGGCGTCGCTATCGGAATCACTGTCTGCGTCGCTATCAGCATCACTGTCTGAGTCGCTATCTGCGTCGGAGTCGGCGTCGGAATCTGCGTCGGAGTCTGCATCACTGTCTGCATCAGAATCTGCATCGCTATCTGCATCAGAGTCAGCGTCAGAGTCAGCATCGGAATCCGCATCGCTGTCTGCATCGGAGTCTGCGTCAGAATCTGCATCGGAATCTGCATCGCTGTCTGCATCGGAGTCGGCGTCACTGTCTGCATCGGAATCTGCGTCAGAGTCAGCATCGGAGTCTGCATCACTATCGGAATCGGAGTCTGCATCGGAATCCGCGTCGCTGTCGGAATCGCTGTCTGCATCAGAGTCTGCGTCGCTATCGGCGTCAGAATCTGCGTCGGAGTCAGCATCGCTGTCCGCGTCGCTATCTGCATCAGAATCTGCGTCACTGTCGGAATCGGAGTCTGCGTCGGAATCTGCGTCGCTGTCGGAATCGCTGTCAGAGTCTGTATCGCCGTCTACGTCAGTGTCATCTTCGCCTTCGGGATTATCATCGTCTATATCAATATTTTCATCAAGCTTGTCATTTACGTCTTCGTCACCTGTAAATGTGCTGGAACCGAACTGGTTAACACCGTCAAAATTATCACAAATGAGCTGACCTTCAAAGTGGTTGTGACCATATTCGCCGGCAGAGCTTACAGAAGCGTTGGGCGCAAGAAGAGAACCCATGCTATCCTGAATTGTTATTCTATCTGCATCAGGAACGTTAAAAAGAATATTGCTGTTGTTTCCGGATGTGTTTGTAATTGTTTCACCTGCGTACTTGCTGGTAGCATTAGCAGCAAGATTTACAGAACCTTCACCGACAATATTTACTACAACAGTTGAACCTGCAGGAACGTCAAAATTAAAGCATAACTTTCCTGCTTCACCTGTCTGTTCATTGGCAAGAAGAGCATTATACTCATCAACTGTAAGATTAAATACGTTGATCTTCTCATTTGTGCCGACAAACTTGATTTCAGCAGCCCAGTCACCCTTCTGAACAGTACCGTTTGCTGCAATACCGGAAAGGTCCTGAGAAACATTCTTGAGATTTTCAAATTCGCTGTCAAAATCCACACCGGCCTCTTCGCCTGTTACAACGTTACCGGACTGGGTTGAACCACTTCCGACATTGTTGATTACAGTGCTGGAGCCTGTGTAGTAATTTTCGGGGAGTGTTGCAGTTCCGCCTACAGCAATATTACCGGGACAGTCAGCGCCGTTTACTGTAAAGTTATTCTTTACAAAAACGTTGTAATCAGCAGCAGCGCCGAGAAGCTTCTTGACAGTTGTGGTGGTGCTTTCTTCAGAGCTTGCGCCCGCCTCAGTATCGCCGACATTGCTTAAAAGATCGTCAACGGAAGCTGCTGTTTCTGCGGAAGCGGAAACTGAAAGCGCATTTGAAGACATAACGGAAACAGCTGCAGCAAACGCCATAGCTGATCTTATTCTTCTGCGTCTTTTTTCGCTCATAACGGATTCCTCCTTATGTATTTTTCATAGATTTAAGATTTCATAGATTAAATCGGGATTTTGTGGTACGCCGGAAAATGGGGAAATCCGGAAAAAGGGTATACTTACCCTACTATACCTATTCTATGTCATTATACCATATTTTGGCTTTGTTGTCAACAAAATCAGGTATTTTTATCACAATTTCCATTGTTGTATTTTAACAAAGTTTAAGTGTTGTTTTGTTCACTATAAACAAAAATAATTAAAAACGGGCTTAATCGGCTTTATTTAGCCTTTTAAGTCCGTTTTTTAAGTTATAAACTACTTACCCTTTTCTTCATAATTTCAGGGTTATAAGCAAACTCAACCGCTGTTTCTGAAGTAATAATTCCTTTACGGAACATATCGAGAATACAGCTGTCCATTGTCTGCATTCCGGGGGAGGACTGAAGTATCGTATCGATCTGATGAGTCTTCTCCTCACGTATCATTGTTTTTATCGCACTGTTCATTGACATTATTTCAAACGCAGGAACAAGCGTTCCGTCAACAGACGGCAGAAGCTGCTGGGAAACAACGCCCTTAAGCACCATGGAAAGCTGGATTCTTATCTGACGCTGCTGATTTATGGGGAACACGTCGATAATTCTGTCAATAGTGCTTGCTGCGCCCAGTGTATGAAGTGTTGAAAGCACAAGCTGACCTGTTTCGGCAGCAGTCATGGCAACGCTGATAGTTTCATAGTCACGCATTTCACCCAGCAGAATTACATCGGGAGATTGTCTGAGGGCTGCACGGAGCGCATCAAGGTAGCTGTTTGTGTCAAGATTGATTTCACGCTGGCTTATAATACTCTTATCATGACGGTGGAGAAACTCGATAGGATCTTCGATTGTGATAATATGATTCTTCTGAGTGGAATTAATGCGGTTTATAATACAGGAAAGAGTTGTTGATTTACCGTTACTTGCCGCACCTGTGATAAGCACGATGCCGCCCTTGCATTTGCTGAACTCCATAACCTGCTCGGGTATACCCAGCTTTTGTGCATCGGGAAGTTCGAAAGGCACAAATCTGAGAACAGCCGCAAAAGAACCACGCTGTTTGTATATGTTTGCTCTGAAACGTCCCATTCCGCTTACAGAGAACGAAAAGTCCATTTCCCTTTCAGGAAGCTTGTCATTTTCAAGCGGCATGTTTGAAATTTTAAAAATCTCACGGACAAGCGCTTCCGTATCAGCTGTTGTCAGAATTCCTTCACCAAGCCTTGAAATAACGCCGTGCGCTTTATAACTGAGAGGTGCACCGCCGACAATAAATATATCCGAAGCTGAATTATCAGTCGCAGTTTTTAAAATTGAAAATAAATCCATAAAATATTTCTCCTGTATAATTTTATCCCAGTGCCGAACCGTCCCAGACACCGAGAGTTTCTTCACTATCTTCGCCGGAAGCAGCCACGGTTTTCCACTCCTCTATGCGATAACGCCCTCCGTCACGGGGAGTATCAAAAAACAGTATTTTTACTGAAATCTCAGTATTATCGGTAACAGGACAGGCATAGGATGCAAGGAAGCCTTCCTGCACTCTTTTTAAGACGGGAGTAACCGCATAAACCCTGTCATTTTGTTCTGCAAGCTTTTCTTCGCATATTGCCTCAAAGCTGTCAGAGAAAAATCCTGTTCCGTGCGCCTCGTAAGCCGCTTCATCCAATGCACAAAGCACTTCATTCGCTATACCGTCGGCAAGATAATAAGATGATGTATAATAAATACTTTTTTCATTGAGCTTGTCATTTGCTCTTGCCGCCTGGTAGGATAAGGAAGCAAGCACCGTAAGGCAGATGACTGCAAAAAGCATAATAAGCGTGACATAGCCTACACCCATGCCTCTTTCCTGGAACAGTGACTTTCTGTTATCATTCATCTGCGGCACCTCCCTTAGTCGGGAAATACGCTTCGCAGATTACAGGCGAAAACAGTTTTCCTTTGTTCGTCCTGAACTCAAACTCCAGACATGAAAGTCTGCCCGCTTCGGTTTCATTGGTGTTCTGAAGCATTGACAGTATAATTTCCCCATCCTCACAGGGCATCATATTATCATCAAGACGGATTTCAGCAATATGACCATCAGAAACGCCTGCATCCCCGCCGAAAACAATTTCAGCAGCTTCGGTGAAATCACCTGTAACAGCAAATGCTTCCGCTATTGACTGAGAACAGATAAGCGCATTCTCCACAAGTTCACTGTGCTTCTGCCTGTGATCTGCCGCCGCAAAAATACCCAGTATTACTGCCGCTGAAAAACTGAAGAAAAGCAGTATGACAATCAGCTCGATAAAAAACAGATTGGCAGGTCTCAGCCTTGCTTTACTGTTGGTTTTCAACGTGACTACCACCCTTTCTTACAAGCACGGACGCTGAATTTTCACCGCAGGAAACAGAAATTTCATACAATCCGTTATTTTCAGTAACATTCAAATCATCAGCAGGAACTATAAGCTCTCCGCCATCAGCTGCTGCCTCTGAGCCGGCAGGAAGATTTCTTTCGTAAATTCCATTTTCGGAAGAATAGATAACACAGAGAATGTTTCCGTTTTCAAGAACGATTCCCTTTCCGCCATCCATAATTTTACAGCTGTCGGAGGCTCTGATTTTATTCGAAACATATTTTATAGCGGCAGAAGAACCATAAGTCGCTTCGTAACCGCCCGTTATACGGCTGTAAATGCCTGCACCCGCACCGATTATCACAATCATGCAGATTGCAAAAATCAGGAACAGCAGCAGACTCGCCGCAGTACCGAGGACACGTGATGTTCCCTTGTATCTTACGCCTTTCATATCAGGACTCCTTTTCAACAACGGTTACGGAAGGACGGATATTTGCCGCAAAGCATTCGTAATGCACTATGTAACGGTCATCATCATAATTAAGACCGTAATTTTCAGTAAGGTACGCAAGGTTTTCAGGATATGCACCCTCAAGGGAATAACAGAGGGTTATATCATTTTCAACCGAGCGTTTTATTGCTTCAAGCTGCTCGGAACGTGTTGCACCGTCAGCGGAATCCATCGCTGCCAGAAACCACACAACCGCAGCAGCAAAGCCTGCTATTGCTATCAGCGGAGCTATATACCGTGAAGTCTTGTTTTTCATAAATTCACCTTTATCCCAGTGCGGACATTATATTCATAAGCGGAATCATTATTGTAAGAAGAACAGCACCTATCATCACCGCAAGGAGCAGTACAATCACAGGTTCAACCAGCGAAAGAAGATTTGAAACCGTGCGCTGCGCTTCCTCATTTGTGCGGATGCTGATTTTTCGCCATACTGCATCAAACGAACCCGATGTATACGCAATTTTCAGTGAACGGGCATACATTTTGGGAAGGATACCCGATTCGCATATTGCTTCCGAAAAATATTCACCCTTACGCACTCTCTCAAGGCAGTCAGAAAGCTGTGCGGAAAGTTTTTTATCGGATATAAGCCCTGCACAGTGTTCCAGTGCTTCTTCAGGCTCGATTCCGCTGGTTATCATAAGGCACATGGCGTCTGCAAGCTTCGCCTGGGCAAGTGTACGTGAAATACCCCTTGTCAGCGGGAATACCGAAGCGAGCTTCAGCACGGCCTTTTTCACAGGCGGTACAAGAAGAATAATTCCGATAAGCACTATCAGGGCAATCAGCACAATCAGAATAATCTCGCCTGCTCCGTAGGCAATACTTACTATATCCTGTACGGCAGAGCCGATGCCTGTATCGAACTGAGAGAAAATCTCGGTAAACATAGGTATGATTTTCACTACGAGAATTATCATAACTACGGTCATCATCACAAGCAGCATACACGGATGGAAAACCGCATACCTGACAGTGCGCTCCATATCGGCACGGCCTTCGTAATATTCAGAAAGACCCTTCAGGGTTTCGTCAAGCTTACCCGACATACCGCCTATTTCGGTCATTCTGACAGAATATTCGGGAAAAGCACCGCTTTCGGCTATCGCTTCGGAAAGAGGCATTCCCTGTTCGGTCTTTTCAGCAAGAAATCTGCATATTGCAGAAATATTGCTGTCCTCCATATCCTCGGAAAGTATTTCAAGACCATCATCAAGCTGCATACCAGTATTGATCATAAGCCACAGCTGTTCAAAAAAGAATGCAGTCTGTTCAAAATTCAGCTTTTTCAATTTTGCCATGAGATTTACGTCCTTTCTCAGTATCTGTAAACTGATGCATAATTTCCGCTGTCGGAAATATAATCAGCTATACTTTTCTTGTTTTCAGCACTTGCATAAAATGTCGCATCAACAATATTGTACCCTTTGTTCTTCAGCAGAAGCTCAGGCGTTATCCAGCCCGTCTCCTTTGTGTAGACTTCATTCCATGCATGGTATATGTCATCTGCGGCATATCCGATGACAAGACGTGTAGGTATACCCTGCGAACGGCACATTGCCGCAAACAGGGATGCATAATCAAAACAGATACCCTTTTTCACCTTAAGCACCTTGTCGGGGTCAGGGATATAACCGCTCTGGACCGTAGCGGCAAGATTATAGTCATAGGTCACGTTATCTGTTATAAACGCAAATATCGCCGCTATTTTTTCTATATCATCCTTTGCACCTCCGCAAAGCTCTGCGGATTTAATGACACAATCGGATTTTTCATCAAACATTGAATAACTGTTGGGATACAGATACATTCCGACTTCATCGGCAATTTTCACCTTAACCGAAATATCAAGAACGGACATATACATTTTGCCGTCATACTGCTCGTAAATCTGTATACGATAATCGCCGCTTCCCTGCATAAGCGGAAAATATGTTTTTTCTCCCGTAACGGGAAGGTCATGGTCGCAGGTCACACCGTTACAGACAATTCTCAGCTTCGCCTTTTTACTGCTGCCGCTGTACGAGGCGCTTATATAACCGTCAGAAGCGTTGCTGTAATCAACCGAAGCTGTACCCGCATCCTCTTTTTCTGTACCGGGAGAGCTTACCTTGCTGACCTTTATTTCAGCAGGCGGCTTCTGTGCTGCAGGCACGCTCGTTTCCGAAATCAGCTGAGTCTGCGACGTCGCCGTAACGGATTCAGTTGTCTGTGACGTGGTAGTTGTGGTAGTTACAGAAACAGAGGTTATCGTTTCCGTTGTTTCTTCAGAAGAAATCGTTGTTTCCTGAACAGATGTAATCTCTTCGGAAACAGTCGTTGTTTCTTCTTCCGATGTGGTTGATACGGTTGTAGTTGTTTTTTCTTCCGTAGTTATAACCGCCGATGTTGTCGTCTGCGACGGCTCTGAAGAGCTGTCAGTTGCTTCAGTTGTGGTGATGACAGCAGTCACAGGCGGATTATCCGACGCATAAGTATGTACGGAGGAAGATACCTGATTTGCCGCACATGACGAACAGAGCAGAATCGCCGCACAAAGCGACAATATCCGCATTAATGGCGATTTACGCATATATCTTCCTCCTTTCATTATTATAAATAATATCAGCGTTCCAGTCTGAGATTTCTCATAGAAATATAGGCGTCGTCAGCCTTGGTGAATTTACGCTGTTTTCCTCCGCTGAGAATATGTGCAAGGAATACGCCTGCTTCACGGTAGAATTCGTGCTCATAGTGCACCATACGTGCACCGCCCAGGGGATATTTATCAGAAGCATAGAAATGCTTTGAAATATCAATGACAGCACAATCTGTCTGGTTGATGAACAGATCTTCACAATAAGCAATGAATTCACGCTTGCGTTCAAGATAAGGATCTTCATCCATCTTTTCAATACGCTTGTAGAGATTTACAAAGCAGTCCTTGAGATCCGCTTTTATCAGCACTATGTTATTGCCATAAAGATTCATCATATCAAAGGCAAAGTGAGTAATCGCATCACGGCATTCCTGCATCGTGCGCTTATCAAACAGATAACAGGGCTCGCATTTGCTTTCGATACCCTTATAAAAGGCAGTCTTGCGGATAAAGTCGTCAACTTCAAAAAGTCCGCCCTTATATTCATTCATATTGCAGATAACGTCATAGAAATCCACAACAAGCCATTTCGCATGTTCTGCTTTCAGCTGCTCCAGACCGTTACGGGCAAAGGAATCAGCCATCGTGCGCCTGCGCCATGCATTGTTTTTAAATTCAGACAATTCCTCGGGTACTTCAACAGGAACAGGCTTGTCATATGCAAGAACAGGACACTGCTTGAAAATATATTTTCCTATACCCGAATTCTTGCAGCAATTGAAAATTTCTCTTGAAATACAGCTGCCCCAGATATCGGCTGTGCGGTTTCTGAGCTGAACAGCATACTGTTCAAACTGTTCAGGCTTGTCTCTCAGCAGGAAAACACGCTCAGCAGATTCGGCACTTACATATATTCCGGTTTCATCGGAAAGAAGCTTTGCTATCTTCTTCACTATATTGAATTTTCCTTCAAATGCAGGAGCATAGAAAGAATATGAACGGCTGATATCGCCCGCCAGCACCGCACGTATAAGCTTTGCAACCGTAATAAGCTCCGCAGCACCCGGATCATCCGCAAAGAATGTGGAAATTTTTCCAAGACTTGCAGTTCCGCACTTTTTAAGCTTTAAAAGACGGCTCTTATTGGCTGCGGTAAATTCCTTGCTTGTGTAGGCAATAATCACATCTGCCGCATTGTTCATATCAAGCAGCCAGCTCTGGAAGGATCTCGCAATCATATTTTCATAGCAATTAAGTACTCGTTCCATCCATATATCCAGGTCAGGCATATCGACACAGCGACGGTTGTTTCTGACAATTTTCTTTACAGCATTATATGCGTCATTGAAATAATACTGTTCAAAATTACTGGGAGAGCTTCCTGCTGTAAAATAATGGCGGGAAAGATTTACCACAGACGGATCTGTAAGATTGATGAAATATTCTTCCATCTCGGCAATCTGGTTGTTGAGCGAGCTGCGCAGAGGAATATTACGCAGTTCGGTTCCGCCCTTTACAAACTTATCAGGGAACTGATATCTGAAAAGAATTATACGCTCGGATGGGAATTCAGACAATACCGCCTCAGCATACTTCTTGACAAGGGGTTTCCAGAATCTTTCCTCATATGGCGGCTTTATACGTGTGAATTCTTCCATGCGGTTATTATAGAAATTGGATTTCAGGAAACGGTTGTTGCCTGTATAGAGTGTACCGTTTCTTTCATAGCAGGAAACGCCTGCGGCTGTGTAGAAATCCACCGCAATATAATCGGCATCGCTGTTTTTGAGATATTCGGCAAAGCCCTTTCCCACATCAAGCTCAAGGGATGTTGTCATACCCTTTGTAGGCAGTGCTTCTCCACTGCATGACGTGAGCTGAGAAACAAGCAGAGGGTATTTATCCACATCGGCAAAATTGCCTGCATCAAATATTCTTTCAAGGATAACCGAGCCGCTGAGCAGAATTTCGGGACGGTATTCAAAAGGCTGTATCTCTTCACCCATTGTTTCCTTTGTTCTCGCAAGGGATCTCTTTGAAGCGTCATTGAAATAGTTATCAACGGGATGAACGGTAACACCGCAGGGAGAGTTTGCGCTCATACAGGGAATATAGGAAATGTCAGCTTCAATTTCCTCACCTGCACGGAAAAGCTCTACACGCAGAATTACACTGTCACGGTTTTCGTTAAGCTCAGCCTGAGAGCTTATGAAATTGCCGAGAGAATATGCACAGGGCACTCTTCTTCCTCTGGGAGTTGTGACATAACGGAATTCCTGAATCATGTGGGGATGAGAACCCACAATAAGGTCAACACCGCAAAGCGCCATGAACTGTGACTCCTGAATCTGCTTCTCCTTTACCGTTTTTGAGTTCATACTTCCCCAGTGCTGGTATGCAACCACATATTCCGCACCGCCGCCTCTTGCAAGATCGTACATACGCTGGAAGTATTCACGGCTGTATGTGCCTCTGGTATCGGGAGTTATTTCGGGTATATTATTTTCGTGACCGTTGGATATCATTGTAAAGGCTATAAAGCCCACACGTATTCCGTTTATGTCACGGAACACGGGGTTATCGCCGAGAGAGCCGAGATTGTACATACCCAGCTGCTTTACACTTTCAACAGTGGCGCAAAGACCCTCATAGCCTGTATCACAGGAGTGATTGTTTGCAGTTACAAGCATATCAAAGCCTGCTTCCGCCACCGCTGAAAGGAAGGTTGACGGAGAGTTGCAGTTGGGAGCGCCGCTGTCAAGACGGAGCTGCTCATATTCATAAGGCACAGGGTCATAACAGGTGGTTTCAAGAACACCTACGCTGAAATCGGCCTCTTTAAGTATTTTACGTACAGGATTGAAGCTGTCGTGAAAGTCAAACTGGCGTGAGGAGCAGGCACGCTGATGGTTTACAGCGCACATAAGGTCGCCTGTGAACATAAGCACAGCCTTTGCCTGAGCCATTGTCTGGCCACGTTCAACATATACCTTTACAGCAATTTCCTGACCTTCGGACACAATTGCAATTTCAGTTCTGCCGGGAGCAAGAGCACGCACTATACCGTTACGGTCAACATCAACAATATCCTCGTCTTCCGCATAGAAAAGCGCATATGGTCTTGTATTGCGGTATTCCCAGTCTATCTGGGCAATCTCGCCTGTTGTCATACAAAGGACCTTCTGAGCTTTAAGCTCCATGGAAATAGGTGTAAACGGTATTTTGGCAGAAGCTTCACCTTCGCACTCCTTACCGTCTTCATAGTAAAAGGCACGCACTGCTACAAGGTACTTTTCGCCGTTGAAAAAGCCAAGCACCTGCTTTTTATTCTTCTGTGAATAGCGTCTTTTAATGCATACACGTGGTTTTTCTTCCCTGAAGAAAAACAGCATATAGCCGTCGGCACCCTCAACGGGGTCCCACTTGACACAAACGGCATTATCACGAGGCTCGGCAACTACATTTTCGGGAGCCGCAAGTGTTAAAGGCATAACTTAATTTCCTTTCTTCTTTTCTTCTGCCTGTGTACGCAGAGCATCCAGCTTTTCATAATTCCTGTAAAGCGAATAATACGCTCCGCAGAAATGCTGGATATCATCAATTCTGATACGATACCCGTCATGGCGTACAAAGAACGAACCGAGAATCTTTTCGGGGTATTTCAGATACATTGCATATTCGGGATAAGCATAACCGTTGAGCATGTAATGCGCACGGTGGAAAATTGTTTCAACAAAATAATCCACATCAAATTCCTTGAGATAATCAACCTCAAGATTTTCAGTGATTATGCGGTCGTAAAGCTCAAATGTAATACATAAAAGCTCAAGATATGTATGATAAGTTGTTCTCTGCTTGTGAATCTTCTTAAGATTCACCTGGGCATTACGCAGCGCAAAGGAAAGGTATTCATTTGTAGGCTTATACTTTGTGATTTCATTCATCGCATAGCCAACCCAGTGGTCACGGTACTTTGTGTAATCCTCACGGATAAATCGGTCAACCGCCAGCGACGCAGCATCAAGCCAGCGCTGCTCCTTTGTGATACCATAAAGCCTTGTAAGACCGAAAACAGCTTCACCGTCATAATAGACAGTACGCATTTTAGCCTTGACATTAAGGTCTGGAATGCTGAGAACGTGGGTAAATTCTCCCGTTTCCTTGTCAAGCAGCTCAAGAATACCGTTTGCAAGCTCCTGGCAGAGCTTTACATACTTGTCGCTGCCTGTGAGATTCATATATTCGGTAAGCATTATAATCGCAAGACCGTTTCCGCCCAGTTTGACCTCCATTTTGTCAATGTCAGCGATAAAGGCGGTATTTTCTTCGTCACGGGGCTTCTTGTACTTGTAGAAGGAATTTTTTACAAGATAACCGATTGCGCCTTCAACCTGTTTCAGTATAAAAGCGTCACCGGTAATGCGGTAGGCACAGATAAGACTCCACAGGGAGCTTGCGTGACGGAGGATATTATAACCGGGAATAAAGCTGTGTCGGATAGGATAAACGCCGTATTCAAACTTTCCGTTAAGGTCAAGCTGATTTGAAAGATATGTAGACGAGGTAGTGATGACATCCAGCGCATGCTTCTTTTCAAATCTCTTCAGGACACGTCTGCCGATGTTCATGCCACGCCAGTAAAGCCTGTGCGTCTTTTTATTTTCATCGCACAAGGCGCTGCGGCAGTCAAAAGTGATTACTTCCTCGGGAAGCTCAGTCAGTGAAATTCCGCAGGCTTTCGGAAGATATCTGTTGACCTGCTCAACTTTTATGGTTTTTTCCTTATATGAAATTACACGGTTGCCGTTTATTTCGGCTTCAATAAGGGCGGTTTTATATTCAGGGTCAAAGGAAATACCGTGACGGTAAAATTCATTGAAGTCTTTAGAAATGGTTTCGATAAGGTCAGTAAGCTTTACCTTCTCGGATTTGCACATTATATCCGCTTTTACCCATACAGGCTTGCATTCCTTGAGGGAAATATATTTTACTGCCGCCTTGCATGCATCATGCCACGCCTGCTCAAGAGTAGACGCAGATGCGTGTACTACCTTTGCACGTGTGATGGTATTGCAGACAGAAAAAAACACTGTGAAAAGACCGCTTATGCAAAGTGCGGGAGCATACTGTTCCTCCAGTTCTTCAAATGTTTTTCCGGAAAGGAGCTTGTTTTTCAGCAGTTCGGCTTTTTCATTGAATTCGAGTACATATATTTTCATACTGACCCTCCTCATAACCGCATAGTTATACTTATTATAAGTATATCATAAAAAACTGATTTTTTCAAGCCTAATTGAGTTATTTACAAAATAAAAAAAAGCCGTTTCCGAAAGGGAAACGGCTTTCACTATCTCAATTATTCTTCTCTAAGGCTGAACTGAGCAACAAGTTCCTTTAACATGGAAGCCTGACCGGAAAGCTCTTCAGAAGCAGCCGCAGACTGTTCGGATGTTGCAGAGTTGTTCTGTACAACAGAGGAAATCTGATCAATACCTGTTGTAACCTGAGTGATGGCATCAGCTGCACCATTGGAGGAATCAGCGATTCTTGCGTTGATTTCAGCAACTGCACCTGCAGCGGCAGCAACACTTGACATCTTTTCAGCAACTTCCTTAACAAGGTTGTTACCCTTTTCGATGGAGTTAACAGTGTTTTCGATAAGAATTGTTGTATTGTTTGCAGCTTCAGCAGACTTACCTGCGAGGTTACGTACTTCGTCAGCAACTACTGCGAAGCCCTTACCTGCATCACCTGCACGTGCAGCTTCAACAGCAGCATTGAGAGCAAGGATGTTTGTCTGGAAAGCGATATCTTCGATAGCCTTGATAATCTTGTGAATTTCTTCAGAGGAATCACTGATTTCCTTCATAGCTACAACGAGTTCAGCCATTCTGTCGTTTGCTTCGCTCATCTGAGCACCTGCAATACCTGTCTTCTTGTTTGCTTCAGTAGCATCAGAAGCATTTGCAACGATCATTTCGGAAATAAGGTTGATTGTAGCGGAAAGCTCTTCGATAGAAGAAGCCTGTTCGGTAGCGCCCTGAGAAAGTGCCTGTGCGCCGCCGGAAACCTGTTCGGAACCGCTTGCAACCTGACCGGAAGCGGTATTGATCTGAACAAGTGTGCCGTTGAGCTGTGCAAGGAAGCTCTTGAGGGAAACGAGGATGCGTTCAAACACACCTGTGTAGATAGCTTCGTCAGAAACGTTGACATTAAGATTACCGTCAGCAACTTCTTCGAGTACTACACTGATATCATCAATAACAGTCTTTGTGTTGGAAGCAAGTGCAGTAAGAGATTCACCGGTCTTGCTGATTTCATCCTTATAAGGATATACAAACGCAACTTCAAAATCACCGTTTGCCATCTTTTCGGCAGCAGTGGAGATCTGTTCAAGACCCTTTTTGATATTGCGTGTAAGGATTACCGCCATACCAACGCCTGCAAGAACGCCTAAAATGGAAACAATAACGATAATAGTGATTGTAAGTTCACACTGTGTTGAAACGTACTGTATACGAGCCTCATCAAGTACAGCTCCTGCTGTTGTTGCTTCTGCCACTACCTCATTATATGCATTATAGAATGTACTGAGTGCGTTGACGGAGATTCCGATTAAAATCAGAACAACAACAAGAATAATACCGAATACTGCAATAAGTTTTTTCTGGACGCTTAAATTTTTCATAAAAATTAAATCCTTCCTTAGATTTTTAATGCGTTTCCGCTATGACCATAGCAGGGATACTCCAAAAAACGCATTCTTTATATAGTACTAATTATTACATATTTGGGCAATATTGTCAATAATAAAAAAAAATAATCGGAAAATCTCCCACAAAAATTATTAAAACATCCAACCGTTTAACGAATTTAATATTGTTTTTTTAGCCAAAATCACAAAACAGTTGTATAAATTGAACAAAAAGCCGTATTTTGCCGATTTGTTACACAAAGGGCTTGTTTTTTAAAAATCCTCATTGTATAATGAAAAAAATCATTAAGCACTTATTATACTCAGATAAAGGAGTATTGTCATGATAAGAAATCCCGACGTCTGTTACCGATTCAGCAGTCTGTCCGTGCCCGGCGGCGGTTTTGTCACAGGGTTTGTCTTTCACCCGCGTGAACAGCTGCTTTATGCAAGGACGGATATAGGCGGAATATACGGTTTTGATTTTGATAACAACAAGTGGTTTTCGTTGAATGCCTCGCTTACAGAGTTCCAGCATCATCTTACAAGACCGCTTTCCATTGCGGTTGCAGAGGAAAACCCCTGCATGCTGTTTGCAATGTGCGGTGACAGCTGGATAAATCACGCAACCGGCGAAAGAAACGGCAGCTCTGCTTTTCTTGTTTCTTACGACAAGGGTATGTCATTTACAGAAAAAAACGTACCCTTCAACGTAAACGGCAATGCCCCTGCAAGAGGCTCAGGCGAAAGGCTTGCATACAGAAACGGAAGACTGTTTTTCGGTTCACAGGGTGACGGATTATGGTTTTCCGACAATCTGGGGGACAGCTGGAACAGAACTTCTTTTCCCGAAGAAAACTGTGCCTTTGTGTATATTCATCGGGAAAGCGGAATACTTATAGTTTCCTGCACGGGTGAAACGGCAGCAGTGGGAAACAGAAGGGGCCACAACCTTTTTGCAAGCTATGACAACGGAGCAAGCTTTGTAAAGCTCGCTGTTCCCGATGCTCTTAATGACACACGTTGCGATTACGACGGCTTTGTGGCAAACGGTATTACCAATTACGAAAACAAGCTTTATGTAACCTTTACGCATTCATACAAAAACTCCTTCGGCGGATGGAACAGCTACGCCTGTGATAACGGCAGCGGCTTTGACGGAAGAGTCTTTGTATATGATATAAACGATGGAGAACTTGAATTTTCAGAGGATATCACGCCTTCATGGAAAGGCTTTTCCGACGAAAACCCCGAAAGAAGACTGCCTTTCGGGTTAAGCGGAATCGATGTATTCAGAAACAATATCGTTCTTTGCTCCGTGGGAGGACACGGCGACGGTGTATTTATATCACGTGACGGAGGTAAAAGCTACGATATTATCAAAAGCACGGATACAGAACGGTTTACAATTGATGTTCCCTATCAGAAACCCGGATACAACGGCGGAAGAGTACCTCTTCACTGGATGAGCAGTCTGAGAATAAACCCGCACAATCCTGATTTTGCGGTATTCACCACAGGTACAGGTCCATTCGCCGTTAAAAACATTACTACGGGAAAACCCTGCATTACAAGCCTGAGCTACGGTATGGAAGAAACCGTACATCTTAATATATACGGAATTCCAAGCGGAAAGAACAAGGTTATCGACATTGTGGGAGATCTGGGCGGTTTTGCTTTCCGTGACCTCGACAAGCCGTGCGAAAACTCCTTTGCAGATAAAAACAATCACCGCTATATAACCTGTATAAATGCTGATTTTGTACCCGAAAACCCTGATGTCTTCGTTGCAACGGCACGAGGCAACTGGACAGGTCAGACAAAAGGCGGTGTGATTCACACCACGGATGGCGGCGACAGCTTCAGACACATAGGCTATCCTGAAAATATCTCGGAAAAGCTTGACGAGCTGATTGACGCAATAAGAAAACCCAACACCAACAGCGGCTGGACTGCAATTTCTTCCGACGGAAGAATCATTCTGTGGACTCTTGCGGAAAAATGGAGATTTCTGCCTGCTTACGGTGCGGTGAGATACGACACGCTGACAGGAAGCTTCAGCAAAATAAAGATTTTCAGTTCTGACGGCACGGATATTTCAGAAACCGACGAGCAGATAAAGCTGTTCTCCGACAGAACAGACAGCAATACGTTCTATGGATTCGGCGACAACGGTCAGTTATATATCAGTACCGACAAGGGTGTAAGCTTTAACGAGTGCGCTGTTCCCGAACACTTTCCGAAATGCCGCATGACAGGCTTTGACGGATTCAAAGGCGGAGAAATCAGATTTCACCCATTCCTGAAAGGCGTCTGTTACGCCGCACTGATGAAGCACGGTCTGTGGAGAATACATTTCGACACCAGCATTACCGCTGAAAGAATCACAGGAAATGACGATTTTGTAAAATCGGTAGGATTCGGAAAAGGCGATGACGACAACACCCCCGCCCTGTACATAAGCGGAACTCTCTTCGGCGAATACGGTTTCTGGCGGAGCTTTGACTGCGGCAGAAGCTGGGCAAGAATCAACAACGACAATCAGATGTATGGTCAGATTACATCCATGGACGGAGATTTCAGAAAAAAAGGCAGAGTTTACCTTGCGACAGGTTTTACAGGCGCTTTGTATGGTGAAGAAACACATTAATTTATTTGATTTCTTTCTATTAATTATGCATTTATTATATTGACACAACAATTTATTGGTGTTAAAATTATATCAAACCAAGGCAGATACAGAGATATTTATATGAGGTAAAGATATGAAAAACAGACTTTGCAGTGAAGGTTATCTTAAATTCTTTTCCTGCATCGACAAAATCGGCCTTTCAACAGAAGAACTCGTTGATGTTATACGTGATAACATGCCGCTGATTGCTGATGACATTGATCTGGGAAAGCTTAACATCAGGTTCTATACTCCGCCCACCCCTCTTGAGTCTAAAGGTCACGATGTTGAAATTGTGCTTTTTGAAAACGATTTCGGTTACGAAGAAGCAGGCGAAACACGCAAATTCGATACAAGCAGCGGCGGTTCGGTAACTTTTACTGCTCATAGCAAAAAGGGCATCGTCTGGGATACTGACGGAAAAGAAAATCTCGACTTTCTCCTTAAAAATATTTTTGCAATGTGCGGACGTGCACGTCTTTCCGACATTGTAAAAAAATCCCTCTCATGCGATATGTCCACAGGACTTGTAAACGCAAACGGCTTTGTTGCAGCAGGCAACCGTCTTGCAGCAAACGGAACACTTCATGAATATACCGCATTTTACATCAACCTGAAGAATTTCAAATACATAAACGGTCAGATAGGCAACAGATACGGCGACACAGTTATCAGAAAATATGCCCATACACTTGCAAAGCTCGTTGGCAATGACGGTATCACCTCAAGACTCGGCGGCGACAACTTTACTGTTCTGATAAAGAAAGCGCGTGTTGACGATATCCTTGATTATCTTTCGGGAGCTGATCTTGAAATTGAAATTGCAGGCTCGGTTTCACATTTCAGCATGCAGGCACGTGCCGGCATGTACGATATTAAAGAAGGGGACGCAATGCCCCATGTCATGAACTGCATTTCTGCCGCAATAAGTACTGCCAGAAGACACCCCACAAAACACATCATCACATTCACACCAGAGGTTCTTTATAAAATCATGCAGGAACAGGAAATTACAGCCAGCTTCCCTGCTGCTATCAGAAACAAGGAATTTTTAGTTTATTTTCAGCCCAAGGTAGACCTCAAAACCAGGGAATTGTGCGGATGCGAGGCTCTTGTGCGCTGGCTCAAGGACGGAAATCTTATTCCGCCTATGAACTTTATCCCCTTATTTGAACATAACGGCAGCATCTGCTCCCTTGACTTCTATATGCTTGAGAGTGTCTGCCTCAGCATATGCTAATGGAAGAGCAAAGGTCTTGAACCTGTAACCGTTTCGGTGAACTTCTCGAAAACTCATCTGCACAACCCCAACATTGCAGAGGATATCCTTAAAATTATAAGGAAGTACGACATTGAAAGCAGATATATCGAAATTGAAATGACTGAAATGTCTGATTTCAATGATTATGAGGCTTTCAGAAACCTTGTAAACAAGCTCAAGGCTAACGGCGTAACTACCTCCATCGACGATTTCGGCACAGGCTACTCCTCGCTTAATCTTCTTACCGACTTCATGTTCGATATTGTAAAGCTGGATAAGTCTTTCATTGACAATATAATCCGCAACAACAGCAAAACCGATGAAATCGTTGTAAGAAATATCGTCAGAATGATAAACGAGCTGAAAATGACTTCCATTGCCGAAGGTGTTGAAACCGCAGAACAGGCAGATTTCCTGGAGGATATCGGCTGCGGCATGGTACAGGGTTACCTCTTCGACAGACCCCTTCCCGAAGAAGAATTCATCAACAGACTCAAAACAAGAGTATATAAAAATGTTGTATAAACAAAAAACGCAGTTCAATGAACTGCGTTTTTTTATTTATACTTGTTTTTTCATTTCCTTTTTCTTTATTTCAAGGCGCTTATCCGTATCCTCTTTCACAAGAGTATAGATAACGGATACAACGGGAATAAAGAAAATCATACCCATGAGCCCGAAAAGATTACCACCGATAAGAACGGCAATAAGCGTCCATAAGGGAGAAAGTCCTACCGAGCCGCCCACTACATAAGGATAAATGAACTGGGTTTCAATAAACTGCACCGCAAGATATACAATAAGGCATATAACCGCTTTCTGGGGGCTTTCAAGCAATGCCAGCAGAACGCCCAGCGCACATGAAATGAACGCACCCACATAAGGAATAAGCGCACAGATTGCCGTTACCACGCCAAGAAGCGGAGCATACGGAAGCCCGAATATCGTAAATGAAATAAAAATCAGAATACCGAGAATAATAGCCTCAAGGCACTGTCCTGAAAGGAACTTTGCAAAGGAATCCCTTGCAAGCTCTCCTACATAGCACACCCTGTCAGCTCTTTCAGGCTTAAGATAAGCGTAAAGCACCTTTTTCGCCTGTCTTATAAGCGTATCACGGCCTGAAAGTACATAAATCGCTATGATAATACCGATTACCGAAGAGAAAATTGTTGATGCAGTTGTGGATGCGGCGGAAGCAACCGAGCCGAGGACTGTTCCTGCACCTTCCATAATCTTCTTTATTGCTCCTTCAAAATCAAAGCCTGCAAGATATTCATTTATCTTAGTGGTATCAATATTCTGCTGTTCGAGGAAGGCTATAAAACGAGGCCAGTTTTCCTTTACATATTCCGAAAGAGTCCTTACCGTACGGACAAGCTCAGGAATTACCAGTGTAAACAGCAATGTCAGCACCAGCAGAACACACACAATGGAAAGCACCATGCTTATAATATGAATTGTCTGCTGCTTCGGCTTTTTCTTTGCATTTTTTGTAAGCTTTGCAAAGAGATTTTCAAAGCCTGTAACGGGAACGTTAAGGATAAACGCAAGCACAAAGCCTATTACAATAGGAAGAAGAAGTGTCCATAAGGAATTCCATAGAGAGCCGAGAAGCTCAATGTGAGTAAGACCTATAAGCAGGAAGATTCCTGCGATTATGAGAATGAAGTTTATTTTTTTCTTGTTCTTTTCCATAACTGCCTCCTTTTTACAATGATTATAGCACATTTATTGAAAAAAGTAAATAATAATTACCATATTTTTACCGTTTTTTAATCTGTAACCACTTTGTAATAATTTGTAACCACTTTGTAAACATTTTGTAATCAGTTTGTAATTGAATTACGAAAAATCATGTGCTATAATTAATAAAAAAGGGAGAGGAAATTATGATATGAAAAAACTGACTTCACTTGTACTTTCGGTAGCGTTGCTACTCTGCTCCTGTGAAAAAGCACCCGAAGAACAGCTTAGTACAACAACATCGGAAGAAATCATCCCTGTTACCGCTACAATAACAACAACACCGGGTGCAACGGAGGCAAGCACGGAAGAAACAATTCTGCCTGCAGAAAATGAAGCCGTACAGCTGCCTGAAAACATTATGTTTATTGAAACGGGATACTATGGAGATTTTGAAATTCTCGGAAATTATCTGTGCTGCGAAACCTATAAGAATCCGAATCTTGCTTATGACGACCGCACTTCGGTAATCAGATTCTATGACCTTGACGCAGGTGCTCTCGCAGGCTCGGTAACTATGCCCGACAAAACACATATAAACGCAATTTATAAGGGTGAGGGCGACGTGCTGTGCAATCTCGTCCTTGAAAAAGCAAAAAATGATAAAGGCGGAAGATACTACGAACACTCCTCTGCCACAATTTTTACGGACTTCACCTGTGATATAAGGCAGGACGGACTTACTGAACCAGAAACGGCAGTATGGCAGGGTGGCTATTCCGTTGTCAGAAAAGGTCTTGACCTCGTAGAAGGAAAAAGCAACGGGTATGTACTGGTTGAAGGATATGAGGAAGAGGGCGACCTTTACGGTTTCAAGACACGCTGTCCCGAATATGCCTTTGCAATGGACAAAAACCGCTTTGTGTACGAAATGAGAGGCTATGAATGCGTCCCCGGCTTCGGCTTCTATGATTTTGAAACAAACACCGACACCTTTATACCCGATTCGGAAAATCATGTACCCATAGGCTTTCGTGACGGAAAAATCTATTCCTATGAAACCGTATGGGACGGATTTCCTCAGGGACTTTATGCCACCGACACCGAAACGCTGGAAACAGTGCTTATTGCAGAAGTGCCTTTTCCTATGGGAAACTATGATCGGATAGATTATGAAATGCCGTCTGACAGAGATTACATAATGATTTACAGGGAATGGTACACAGACGAGGGGCATACCGACAGGCATTATGCAGTTTACAAGGCTGATATCGGAACAGGAGAAATCTTTGAAGAAACAGAGCTTCCGCAGGATCTTATGCTGAATTGGTGCGTGGGTTATATCGGCAATGACCGTTTTATGTTTGCTTCCGATTACGGTTACAGAGGCTTTATAATTGTTGATATGAAATAAATATACGCTGTTCATTGCGATGCAACGAACAGCGTTTTTATTATGACAAGTCAAGGCTTCTTACCTTTTCCCTTACTTTAAGCACAAAGGCGGGTGAAACAGAAAGCTCATCTATTCCCATTCTGAGAAAACGCTCTGTAAGGTTTGTATCTGCCGCAAGTTCACCGCAGATACCTATCCATTTGCCATGCTTATGGGCATTATCTGCCGCAAGTTCAATAAGCCTCATTACAGCCTCATGGTAATTGTCGCAGAAGCTTTCAACATGTCTGTTCTGTCTGTCGCAGGCAAGAGTATATTGTATCAGGTCATTTGTACCTATACTGAAAAAATCAACTTCGGGGGCAAGTATATCGCTGATAATTGCCGCTGCGGGAGTTTCAATCATAATCCCTGTTTCGGTTTCATCCGAAAAGACCATACCCTCGTCAGTCAGCTCCCTCTTCACCTGAACGCTGATTGATTTTATCTCATCAATCTCCCATTTGCTCGTTATCATGGGAAACATTATTCCAAGCCTGCCGAAAGCCGACGCACGATAAAGCGCTCTTAGCTGTGTTCTGAAAATTTCCCTGTGTGCAAGACAGAGCCTGATACCACGCAGCCCAAGTGCAGGATTTTCTTCCTTTTCATGATAAAAATATCCGCACTGCTTGTCCGCGCCTATATCCACAGTACGTATTATCACCTTTTTTCCTGCCATACTTTCCAGAACCCTTCTGTAAACCAGAAACTGCTCCTCTTCCGTGGGAAAGCTGCTGTTTTCAAGATACAGGAATTCACTTCGGAAAAGGCCGATTCCTCCGGCATCGTTCAGCAGCACCTCACCGATACCTGCTGCGCTTCCTATATTCGCAAATATATTTATTCTTCTGCCGTCGGCGGTTATGTTTTCCTTACCCTTGAGCTTACGGAGAAGCTCCTTTTTCTGTTGTTCCTCCTGCTGACGCTTTTTTGTTTCAGCCATTGTCTTCTCGTCGGGATTCAGTATAAATTCACCGCTGAAGCCATCCGCAATAGCGATATCGCCGTCTTTTACAGCAGAAAGGAACTCTTCCCCCAGCCCTATAACAGCAGGAACGTTCATACTTCTTGCAAGGATTGCCGTGTGGGAATTTGATGAGCCGTATGCCGTGGCAAACGCAAGCACCTTATCCTTATCAAATGCAACCGTTTCGCTGGGGGCAAGATCGTCAGCGCAGATTATCACTTTTTCATCGGGAATATTTCCGTTTCCGCTGTTTCCCGAAAGCTTTGCAATAAGCCTGTTTGAAATATCACGGACATCGGCGGCCCTCGCCTGCATATATGCATCTTCCATATTTTCAAACATATGTGAAAAATTATCCGCAGTAACAGCAACCGCATATTCCGCATTCACGTTCTGACACTTTATTACCTCGGCTATGGCTTCGTTATAATCTTCGTCCTCAAGCATCATCATATGAATATCAAATATATCTGCGTTGGCTTCACCCAGTTCTCTTACAGCCTTTTCGTAAATTTCGCCCAGTTCACGTATCGCAGTCTTTTTTGCTTCTTCCAGCCGCAAAAGCTCCGCTTCTGTATCATCGGTTTTTAACCGCTTTACCTGAATATCGGCACGCCTGAACACAGATATCCTGCCTGCCGCAACGGCAGGACATACGCCTTTTCCGTTAAAAATAACCATTGTTTCTCCCGTTTAAAGATTAGCTTCAAAGAATTCACGTATTGCCGCTTCCGCTGCGGTTTCGTCTTCACCTGACACCGTTACGGTTACGGTATCGCCCTGCTTTACGCCAAGCCCCATCAACGCCATAAGCTTTGAAGCCGACGCAGATTGCGTTCCTTTGAAAACGGTTATTGCGCTTCTGAAATTCTTTGCGATTTTTGCAATACCGCCTGCAGGTCTTGCATGAATTCCCAGTTCATCCTTTATGGTGTACTCAAATTTTATCATAAAATATCAATCCTTTGTTTCGATTATTACTCCGTAGTGGTCAGAAATAACGGGATACTTTTTGCCGTTGAAAATCACCGTTGAAGAAAGAACATCCGCCTTTTCACTGCACCATATATGGTCAATTCTCATCTCATTACTTTCTGTCCATCCGTCTATTTTTCCTACCGCTGTAACTCCGCTGTCACGGCGCTTTGCAAGCAGGAAGCTGTCAAAAAATCTGCTGTCCTTAATCAGGTCATAGCCTTCATCTCTTTTGTCAGCAGGAGAATTGAAATCCCCCATAAGCCATACCCTGCCCTTGTTTCTTATATGATTATTCAGTCTTTCCCACTGCTTCGAAAACGGTTCTTCCTTGTCCTCCCACCAACCGAGATGAACACTGTAAAACCAAGTGTCGGGATGATTCTGTGTGCGTACACCGATTACTCTGCGTGTTTTCCAGCTTCTGTAATCGTCAGTACTGCTGACGGTAACCGTATCCGTTTCAATTATCGGGCTTCGGCTGAGAAGTGAGATTCCCTCGTCGTATTTTCCGTAACCTTCCTTTATTCCCAGCCATGTCCAATAGTAGCCGGCACCTTTCTCCGAAAGCATTTTAACCGCATTATACGCATGGTTATCAGCTTTCACAGGTATTGCGCCGCAATACGTGAAATTCTGCAGCCCTGCAGCCGCAGCCTCCTCTGAAGATATGCTCTGATTTACCTCCTGAAGAGCGATAATATCAGGCAGTTCTTCCGCTGCTGCAGAAACGAAGGCTTTAAGCTTGCAAGGGTAATCAGCTTCAACAAGCGAATGGGTATTAAGAGTCATAAGCTTCATAACAGACCTCACAGAATATCATTTATATCTGATTTCAGAACGTCTGCCTTAGGACCGTATACCGCCTGTATGCCGTTATCCTTTTTCATAAGGCTGAGTGCTCCCTCAGAACGCCATTTATCAATATCCGCCACAAGATCGGGATTTTTTACCGTTACACGCAGTCTTGTCATGCAGGCGTCCACAAATTCAATATTTTCCCTTCCGCCGAGAAGAGCAATTATTCTTTCAGGCTGGGAATCTGCATCTGTCCGTCTGACGCCGCTTTCTTCAATTTCCGTACCGTCAACGGTATAATTGCCCAGTCTGCCGGGGGTTGCAAGCCTGAATTTTCCTATCATGAAATATGCCACAAAATAACCGATTGCAAAAAATGCGGCAACGGCTATCAGGAAATTTATGATATCTCCTGTCAGTCCTGCTTCCACTGACATGGGAACACGGGTCAGAAATTCAAGGTTACCGAATGAATGAAGCCTTAAATCGAAAATGCCTGCCATTGCAAAGGCGATTCCCTGTAAAACCGCATATACAGCATATAAAGGCAACGCACAGAACATGAACATAAATTCAATAGGCTCGGTTACACCCGTAAGGAAAACCGCGAGAGAAGTGGAAACGAACATGGAGCGATAGCGTTTGCGCTTATCGTGGTCTACCCTGCGGTACATTGCAAGAGCCACACCCAGCAGCAGACCCGTAGCGCCTATCATCTGACCCACCTTGAAGCGTGCGGGGGTAACTGTTTCCAGAAGATCATTATAAGCGGTAATATCTCCCGCATTTTTCAGATTTATAAGGTCAGCTATCCATGCAAGCCATAAGGGGTCCTGTCCGAAAACGATATTACCTGCATTCGCACCTGTTAGAATTTCGTAAGTTCCGCCGAAGCTGGTGTAATTCATAGGGATGGTCAGCATATGGTGAAGACCGAAGGGCAGCAGAATACGCTCAAGGGTTCCGTAGATGAACGGTGCCAGTACAGGGGAAGTATCCGCAGAATTTGCTATCCAGATACCGAAAGCGTTGATACCCGACTGCACAATCGGCCATACAATACAGAGAATCAATGACACAATAACCGAATAAAGAATTATTGCCAGCGGAACAAAACGTTTTCCGTTGAAAAACGAAAGCGCATCGGGCAGCTTTCTGAAATTATAGAAACGGTTATACACAGCACCGCCCAGAAAGCCCGAAATAATACCGATAAAGACGCCCATGTTCAGAGCAGGCGCACCAAGCACCGAGGTAAAATAGCTTTCGACAGGTATTTCCTGTCCGAAAAGTGACATTACCATCGCATCAGGGTCGCTGAGCATTGCGTTTGTGACACCGAAGACGGCACCTGTGATGTTATTGATAAGAATAAAGGCAAGAACTGCAGCAAAAGCGCCGCCTGCTTTTTCCTTCGCCCAGCTTCCGCCTATTGCCGCTGCAAAAAGGATGTGGAGATTGCTGATTACCGCCCAGCCGATGTTTTCCATTACGCTGCCGATTGTAACAACTGCGGCAATATCCGCTCCCAGCATTGCCGTAAGCTTACCGAGGCTTATCATCAGCCCCGCAGCAGGCATTACCGCAATTACCGTCATCAGCACCTTGCCAAGCTTCTGAAGGAAATCAAAGTTCAGCCTTCTTTTTTTCTTTTCAGGTGGCTTTTCTTCCTCCGCATATACAAGGGGAGATATTTCCTCCTCTGCGGTTTTTACCGTTATGAGGTCGTCACCCGCCTTTATCTTTCCGCTTCTTACAGTTATTTCCGCATTATCAGACAGGTCGCAGACAAGCACTGGTGTAACAGGGTTTATATTATGCGTACGCAGTATTTCCATATCCGCTTCAGCAACAAGGTCACCTTTTTTTACCCTTTCACCCACACTTACAAGACTTTTAAAACCCTCACCCTTCAGCGAAACAGTTTCCAGTCCGAAATGCACAAGAATTTCCATACCGTCATCCGACGAAAAGCCGTAGGCATGGCGTGTTTCGGCAACGGTGGAAACCACGCCGTCAACAGGGCTGTATATCCTGCCGTCTGACGGTATCAGCGCACAGCCGTCGCCAAGCACCTTTTCAGCAAAAACAGGGTCGGGCACATCTTTTATCGGTATTGCTCTGCCGTTTACGGGAGAAGCTATAACCGTTGTTCTGTATTTCATATAAAGCTCCTTCAGAAATTCAATATATGTTTATAATGCTTTTTCATTTTAAAAATATACAGAAAAAAACAGAGCACGCATAAGCGTACTCTGCTGTAAAATTATGCCAGACCTGTATCAAGCACAAGTGCGGGATTTGTTATAATATCAGAAACTTCATCACGGGAAAGAAGTCTTGTTCCCTGGGTTCCTTCAAGGAAAATCTCCTGCGTTATTTCCACAAGACCGAAGGACTGCTCAAGAACTGCCATAATTTCAGGGATTATTACCTCTTCCACGGTTCTTGCAAGCACAATGCCTGCAAGAAAAGCGTTTGTTGACTGTGAATATTCTCTTGACGATTTTTCAAGCTTTTCAACAGCAACAATCAGTCTGTCAAGGAACAGAAGACTTTCATCATACAGCTTTTTATACTGTTCACCATATTCTGCTGCATTTTTATACTTTTCCTTAAAGCTGTCACGGATTGTTTTTATTTCACCGCCGATATAACCGTAATCGGCAGTCATGATACTTGTAATATCCGAAAGATTAATACTTTCCATTACAAGATTAAGAGCCGCAATTGCGCTTTTTTCCATTTCATTGGCAACAGCCTTTTTCTCCCTGAGTGCAGGGCGTGTTTCTTTTTCAACGTATATATCGCCGTTGAGGAAATAATGCTCAACAAGGAAATTCGTGAATCTGAGCTGTTCGCCCTCCGTAAGCGTGAATATCGTCTTTATGGGTATTCCCCATCTGTCTTCGGGAAGTATTCCGCCACGTGTAAACTCAGTTATTATTTCTTCTTCCGGAGATAAGGTTGTTGTCGTAGCATTTGTAGTTGTAGTAGTTGTTGTCACCGCTGTCGTTGTGACGGTTGTTGTGGTGGTAACCGTTGTGGTGGCAGGGATTGTTGTGGTTGTAACAGGCTTTGTTTCAAGAACTGTTGTTATAAGCGCTTCGCCAAGCTCTTCCTTTGCCTGCTCTTCAGCCTTGTTCATTTCAGCTTCAAGCTGATTCTGTATGATAACCTGTGCAAGGGTCTTCTCCTTTGCATTTACTTCCGCAACATACAGCTCCGTAAAATAAACGGCAGCGAAAAGGCTGAGCGCACTCACGGCAAGTATTGCAAGAATTTTCAGTATTTTCATAAACACGAGCCTTTCCTTTTCAGTACATTTTCTTTCCGCCGAAATCCTTTTTCAAGGCGGCAGAATTGGCAACAACGCACACAAGCACGGCAGCAACCGCAAGAACCACACAGCGGTTAATCTGGCTTGTAAAGCTTTCGGTGACAATAAGCATATCGCCTATACCAAGAAGTATACCTGCCACAAGAGAAGCGAAGAGTCCTACCGATTCCCTGTCGGTAATAAGAGAAAACAGCATATTCACCGTTCCGCAGAAAACGTACAGCATAAGCACCGCAAAAGATGCGGCAACAATTGTAGGAACGGGAGAATGCGAAAAATCGGAAGCAGATTGTCCTGCCATAACACGAAAACCGATGAAATCGCCACTCCACACATCACTTAAATTGAACACTCTGTAGCTTACCGCAAAATTGAGAAGCAATATTATTCCGAAGAAAACCAGCGTATTGACAATGTATGTCACAAGCTTCACCGAAAGCCATTCACGGCGGCTTTCATACCGCAGCACCGCAATTTCTCCGAAGCCGCTGTCAAACATTATTCCGCTTACCGCAAAAAGGTAAAGGGGAAGATAGATAAATACAATATTCATTGTATCGGTAAGTATCAGATACATGACTTCAAGGCAGGAAAATGCCGCCATATCCGCCATATCAATATACTTATGCACGCTTACAACCGCAGTAAAGGCGATAACCGCAATTGCAAAGCACCATCTTGCCGCAGGAAGATGACCTGTGATTCCGTAAATAAGTCTTGATAATCGTTTCATCTGCGGCCACCTGCCTTTCCGAGAAGAGTAAGCAGAAAGCCTACCGCTGCAAGACACAGAGGAATGATAAATCTTTCGATTGTTATATCGCTGCCATAGACAGAGGGCGAAATATCAAGGGGCGGATAGAATCTTTCCAGCTTCAGAAGCGGAAATGCGTATATGCAGAGCAGATATATAACCTGGGGCATTACAAGCGGCACATAACGCTGACGGTTTACAAAGGTAAGACCGTAAGAAATCACCGCATAGGAAAAGCCGAAGGAAAGTGACATCATCAGAACGGAAAAATCATACGGGAATTCCTTTATTCCGTCCATGAAAAAGCATACGACAAACAATATGAGCTGAGGTATGAAAAGGGCTGCCGCACCTGAAATTCCGCAGGTCAGCATGCGTCTTAGTTCATATCCGCCTGCACGGAGCTTTATCTTCATAAGCGTATCATAACGTGTTTCCTTTTCCTGCATAATCATAACCGCATATGGCATAGCCGCAAGCACAGGCGCTACAAATGGCAGTGCAAGAGACTGGGAACACAGATAAAGCATTTCACTGTCGCATGTGCCCATGACGGACAGCATTCCGCCGAAAAGCAGAAAAAGATCAAGTACAACGCTTATGTAAAAAGCAGGCTCTGTAAAAATACGTTTCAGATCAGTAACAATAAATCTCATACGGTTACCTTCTTTGCTTCAAGCTCAGTCACCTGTGCGTTTTCAATACGGAATATCCTTGTGCAGAGTGCTTCGATATCCTCGGAAATATGGCTTGCTATGACTATCGTCGCACCAGCTTCGTTAAGCTCTGAAAAAAGCTTTCTGATTTCATTTACCGATTCTGCGTCAAGGCTGTTCATAGGCTCGTCCAGCACAAGCAGCTCCGGCTTGTTCATGACCGCCTGTATTATGCCCAGCTTCTGACGCATACCGAGAGAATATGTCCGCACAGGGCGGCGGTTTTTAGGGTCAAGCCCCAGCCTTGTCATAAGCGCACAGATTTCTGCCTTGGGCACGGGATTATGGCTCATGGAATTAAGGATTTTCAGGTTCTTAAGACCACTGTAATGAGGAATAAAGCCGGGAGTTTCAATCATGACTCCTACCGAAGGGAAAAAGCTGCCCTTACCCGAATAATTTTCGTTATCAATGATAACTTTGCCCTCATCAGGCACAAGGAGTCCTGTCATAAGCTTGAAAATAACGGTCTTACCGCTTCCGTTGCGGCCGATAAATCCGCATATTTCACCTTTTTCTATCATAAAATCCGCAGACTTTACCACGGGAATCCTGTTGAAACTCTTACTTACATTTTTAAAGCAGATATAGCTCATGAAATCTGTCCTTTCAAATCAGTTTCTTTAAGTATAATATTTTTCCCTGTAAATGTCAACGTGCGTCTGCGAAAAAGCACGCAGACGCACATAACATAATGATTATTTTACCATTTCCTCGATATTGAGGTGCTTTCCTGCAAGACCGAGAGCGCTGTCAACAGGAAGAGAGAAGCATATACCACGGTTTTCGGTAAGTATTCCTGCGGTTTCGAGAATACCGCTCATAACCTTTTCCCTGTCTTCCCTGGGCACTACAATAAGCACCACATCCTTTTCAGGCTGAATGGAAATGCCAAGGAATTTTGCAGCCTCCTCGCCGCCGAGTCCAAGACCGTGAATAAGCGTACCGCCTCTTGCGCCTGCTGCCTTTGCGGCTTCCTTTACCGCTTCAAAACCGCCGCGGTTTACGATTGTTATTATAAGCTCATGCTTTATTTCATTCATTTCAGTTGTACCCTCCGTTTCAGGTTTAGTTCCGTTCAGAGCAAATGCCGAGCCAGACGCTCCTGTAAGCGGCATTGTAAATGCAATACCCTTACCCGCTTCGGTAAGCGAAAGCTTTTTATTGTAGACGTCATAGAGCTGCATAACCTTATTATCAGCCACAAACGAAACTGTAACTATCTTCTTGTTTTCGCCGAGTCCGAGATAATCAAGCATTCTCGAATCGGCAGAGCCGAAGCCGTGAGTCATAAAACGGCACGGAACATTTTCTTCTGCGGAAATATTCTGAACCAGCTGCATACAGCTGTAATCAGCAATAAGCACCATAGCCTTCATTATAACGCACCGTCCTTTCCGTTATCAAGCCATACAGCCTTGTCACACTGCGCATCCAGCACAATCGGGAAAACACCGGCAGGTGCTTTTGTGGCAGGAGCAGCCTTGAATTTACTGATAAGACCAAGAATCTGAATTGTAAGCAAAGGAGTCATGGCAACCATTGCTACTATACCGAATGCGTCTTCCGCAATATTACCGCCTACCGCACTGCACGCACCCATTGCAAGAGGAAGCAGGAATGTGGCTGTAAGAGGTCCTGACGCTACGCCGCCGGCGTCGAAAGCTACCGATGTGAAAATCGGCGGAACAATACAGCTGATGATAAGCGCAAGAGCATATCCGGGAATGATGAACCAGAGAATGGAGATACCTGTAAGGCATCTGAGCATTGCAATACCTACCGACGCCGCAACACCGAGAGCAAGGCTTGTTCCCAGCGCTCTGGCGGAAATTCTGCCCTCTGTTATGGTTTCAACCTGCTGCTTCAGCACGTGAACCGCAGGCTCGGCGGAAACTATGAAATAACCGATAAGCATTCCTATGGGGATAATAAGCCAGGAAAACTTGCTGCCAGCAAGACTTTCGCCCAGATACTGACCGATGGGCATAAAGCCTACATTTGCGCCTGTAAGGAAAAGTACAAGGCCTATATATGTAAAAGCAAGACCTACAAAAATCTTGATGAGTGTTTTCTTGTCAAGCTTCAGGGAAATCAGATTGAACACAAGGAAGAATGCAACAACAGGGAGAAGCGCCGATGCTACTTCCTCCATATAATGGGGAAATGCCTTAAGAAACTGAGCAAACGCTTCAGAAACAGACTCATAGCTTCCCGCAGGGGTAAGCGTCTGCTCAATTGTATCGGTGTTGTTCATTGCGCCGAGAATAAGAACGGTGAGAATAGGTCCTATCGAACACATGGCTACAAGACCGAAGCTGTCTTCTGCGGAGGTTTTATCGCCACGGATTGAAGAAAGACCCAGACCAAGCGCCATAATGAATGGAACCGTGATAGGTCCTGTTGTAACACCGCCCGAATCAAATGAGGTAGGAATGAAGCCCGATGAAATAAGCGGCGAGCAGGCGAATCCGAAAACCAGTGCATAGAAAATTATAAACAGCATAGATATTCTTATCTGCAGGAATATACGCAGAAAAGCCAGTGCAAGGAAAAGACCCACACCGATACCCACAGCCCAGATCATAACGGTGGAATCAACAATCGGCGTCTGATCCGCAAGAACTTTAAGATCAGGCTCTGCAACCGTAACCAGCGCACCTATCAGAAAGCAGACCGGCAGAATAAGCCATATCTTCCGCATTTTGACAAGCTTTGCGCCTATCTGTTCGCCGATAATGATCATGGATGTATCAGCACCCAGCGTAAACAGGCCTATGCCAACAACCAGCAGAACAGTTCCCACAAAGAACATGAAGAACAGTTCACCGCTTATAGGTACGATTGATATCATCAACAGGAATACAACTGCAGCAACAGGAAGTACTGATGCCAGTGATTCCTTGATCTTTTCTATAAGATTCTTCTTCAATGCACTCACCTTTCAAAAATATTCATTTATTAATTATAGCACATTTTTTTATTATTAGCAACTTAAAACCGGCAAAGAATCGTATAAGCATGAAAATAACAATAATTCCCCCAAAAGGACTTTATAAAGCAAATAAATCCATGAACAGTGAAATTCAAACGAGGAGATTATGAAGCTTATATCCGAATAATACTTTTACAATTTCAAAAACAAAGCTGACACAAATAAATTGTGTCAGCGTTTGTTATTTTCTGCTTTAAAAGCTGTCGTAGAACACAACCTCTTCCATAGGTCTTGATTTGAAATGCATATCCAGCGGCTTCGCTTCTTCGGAAGGATAGCCCATAACCAGTAAAGCTGTCGGTTCGTAGTTTTCAGGAATATTGAAAGTCTCACGCATTGACGCAGGATTGAAATGCATTACCCAGCAGCAGCCCACGCCGATATTATGTGCGGCAAGCATCATATGAGTTGCGACAATGTCAGCGTCAACAGGCGATGACAAAGCACCGTCATAAGGTCTTTTCCAGCTTTCCTCCCTGTTGTGGCAGACCAGCATTGCTGTCGATGCATTGAAATGGCACTTTGTACAGCCTTTCAGCTTTTCTATTGACGTATCACTGTTCAGAACAAGTATTCTCTGTGGCTGGTAGTTGCAGCCTGTGGGCGCTTTGTGCCCTGCATCAAGAATTATGTCAATATCGTTCTGCTTTAAATGCTCGTTTTTAAATTTCCTTACCGAATAACGCTCGGCAATAAGCTTTTCAAATTCCATAACATTCTCCTTATAAAATGTATAACAATTACATTTTACTATTACTTCGGAAATATGTCAACAGCAGATATAAATATGCAACGGCCCTACACAGTTAAATCCTGCGGAGAGCCGTTATAATTCTGATTTATTCAAGACCGATGAGCATGCCGCATTATGCCTGCATTACCATCTGACCTTCCACCGCTCACGAAGCTTTTCGATGTTTTCGCCGTGAGCGGATGTTATTTTTTTGAGCAGCTCTCGTTTCCGCACAGCTCGTTGAGGTGCTTTTCGAAAAGAGCTTCATCTGTGGGAATTTCAGCCCAGTCGTTTGTCCAGGTTGAAATATATGCGGCATTGGAGATAGAAAGGGAGTTAAGACCTTCTTCGCCTCTTGCAATCATTTCTGTGCCGTTAAGAATTGACTGTGCAAACGCTTCAAGCACTTCGGGATGACCCTCAGGCTCGGGTGCGGTAAATTCTTCGTAAGTATTGGAGGGAGTTGCAAAGCCTTCCTTGGATGTAAAGCAGAATTCACGTTCGGGAACATCCAGTTTCCACCAGCAGAGTTTACCGTGTTCGACAACAATCTTGCCCTTGTCGCCTGTGATTTCAAGACGGTTGGTACCGCAGGCATCGCCTGTTGTGGTAATGAAAGTAGCGGTAGCGCCGTTTTCGTATTCACCGAAGATTGTTACATCATCTTCTACCTTGATGTTATGATATTTACCAAACTCGCAGAAAGCACGTACTCTTTTCGGCATACCGAATATCCACTGCCAGAGGTCAAGGTTGTGGGGAGCCTGATTCAGAAGTACGCCGCCGCCCTCGCCGTTCCAGGTTGCACGCCATGTGCCGGAATCATAATACGCCTGTGTTCTGTACCAGTTTGTGATTATCCATACCATTCTCTTCAGCTCACCGAGCTGTCCGCTCTGCACAATTTCACGTGCTTTTGCAAACATGGGATTTGTACGCTGATTGAACATGATACCGAACTTAACGCCTGATTTTTCAGCAGCTTCGTTCATCTCACGCACCTGTCTTGCGTAAACGCCTGCGGGCTTTTCGGTCAGAACGTGAATGTTGTGTTTGAAGCATTCCTTTGCAACGGTGGGATGGTCATAATGGGGAACAGCAATAAGAACAGCATCAACAAGTCCGCTTGCCAGCATTTCCTTATAATCTGTGAAGCAGGCTACTTCGGGATGCTCCTTTGCCTTTTCCATCTTTTCGGGATTTATGTCGCATACTGCCGCTATTTCAACAGAGGGGCACTTGCCGCCGAATACATTGTAAAAATGTCCGCTGCCCATGTTACCAAGGCCTACAATACCAAGTCTTATCTTATTCATAATGTTACTCCTTTTATAAAAGTTCCTTAAGTGCGTTTACCGCAGCATCGAATGCTGCTCTTAAAGAGGGATAGCAATATCCCATCTTTGTCTTTTCGCTGGCTTCCAGCTTGTCAAAGCCGTCAAAAACCGACAGATGCGGTTCTAGTGTAAGCACGCTGCCCTTGTAGTTTTTGAGAAGATAAGGCAGATTTCCGATACCTTTTCCTGCAGGTACAACCGAGCCGTCTGCCATAGCGTCCTTGATATGCATATACTCAACGTAGGGTGCAAGCTTTTCCCAGGCTTCCTTTGTATCCTGACCGCACTGAATGAAGTTTGCAGGGTCAAAAACAGCTCTCAGCTGAGGGAATTCCTTGTGTATTTCTTCACATCTGGAAGCAATATCGCCGTAGATGCCCTTTTCGTTTTCGTGACAGAGGATAATTCCGCTTCCGTTTGCAGCGTTTATAAGCTTTTCAAGGCGGCTGAACACCTCGTCCTTGTAGCGTGCCGCATCTTCCGACGGAACATAGAAGCTGAACATTCTGATATGCTTTGCACCGAGAATATCAGCCAGTTCAAGCCCGTGTCTGAATTTATCAAGATGTGCCTCGAAATCATCGCAGATTCCTGCCTTGCCGTAGGGAGAGCCAAGTGACCAGACACCAAGACCTGCGTCGTCAAGCTGCTTACGTACCTCACGTGCTTTTTCAAGTGAAATGTCGGAAATGTTCTGTCCGTCAACGCCTCTTATTTCGAGAAAATCAACGCCGTTTTCCTTCATTGCCTTTATCTGTTCGGATATTCTGCCGTCTGCTTCATCTGCAAAAGCTGCAAGCTTAAAATTCATAAGAACTTACCTCCGTTTTATTTATTGCTTTTATTTTACCACAAATGAATTTGCATTTCCATTGTCTTTTTAAGCATAATATATTGCAAATTCACGCAATATGTGTTATAATTCAGCCAGAGGTGATATGATGCTTAACGAATACAGCTTCGATGATGTATATATACGTCACGCAATAGACAAGAACCCCGACGGAAAAGACTTCACCATGCACATCCATGACCGCTGTGAGATATATTTCTTTATTTCGGGGAATGTTGAATATCTTGTAGAAGGTTCAAAATATCCTCTTGCAGAAAACAGCCTTATGATAATGCGGCCTGCAGAAGCTCACTCGCCGAAAATAAACGGCGGCGGCACATATGAACGCTATGCGGTTAACTTTCCTCTTGACCTTCTTAAAGGAATCGATACAGAAATGCGGCTTATGGCTCCTTTTACAAATCGTATCTTAGGTAAGGACAATATGTTTTCCGCCGAAGAATTTGATACAAAGCTTGTGCACAGGCTTTTCTCCGAAATGTGCAGCGATAATGACGATTACGGGAAAAGGCTGACAATAAACACTCATCTTATTGCTCTGCTGGATCTGATAAACCGTGCATGGAGCGAAAAGAAGAAAACGGGACAGAAGCGGCAGAGCACAGCAGAACGCATTGTAATGTATGTCAACGACCACCTGACGGAGGATATTTCTGTTCCGCAGCTTGCTGAACATTTCTATTTAAGCGCATCACAGTTCAACCGTGTGTTCAGGCAGGCTACCGGTGCCGCACCATGGGATTATGTTATCAAAAAAAGACTCACTCTTGCCAAGGAACTGCTGCGAAAGGGCATTTCCGCACAGGAAGTGGCAGAAAGCTGTGGCTTTAAGGACTATTCGGTGTTTTACAGGGCTTACACAAAACACTTCGGACATCCACCAAAGCACAGTCAGATGAATTGATGAAATTTTCGGATGGATATCCTGTATTATCACAGAAAACAGCGGAGAAAGTGAAATTTCTCCGCTGTTTTTTATAATTGAAGATGTTAGAGGAATATATCTGCCATGCTGTTATCTCTGTATTCTTCCGCTGCCGTCACCCTTTGCAAGCTTTTCCACTTCCGCAGCAGTGACCATATTGTAATCTCCTTCAACAGAATGCTTCAGTGCAGATGCAGCCACCGCAAATTCTACCGCTGCTTGCGTATCCTTACCATTGAGCAGAGAATATATAAGACCGCCGCCGAAGGAATCTCCGCCGCCTACTCTGTCAATAATGTGAAGATTGTATTTTTTTGAAAAGCAGTATTCATCATCCGCTGCATTGTAAAGCATCGCACTCCATCCGTTGTCTGATGCGGAGCGGCTTTCTCTCAGCGTTATCGCTACCATCTCAAAGCCGAATTTGTCAGCAAGCTGTTTTGCCACAGACCTGTAACCATCACGGTCAATGACACCGCCGTATATATCCGCTGTCTCAGCTTCAATACCGAACACATCCTTTGCGTCCTCTTCGTTTCCGATACAGATATCAACATACTGACAAAGCTCTGTCATCACTTTCTGTGCGTGTTCTCTTGTCCAGAGCTTTCCTCTGTAATTGAGATCGCAGGATATTTTTATACCACGTGCCTTTGCAGCAATGCACGCCTGTCGGCATAGTTCGGCAACATTATCTCCCAGTGCGGGTGTAATTCCTGTAAAATGAAACCAATCCGCACCATCAAAGATGCTGTTCCAGTCAAAATCATCTGCCGATGCAAGCCCGATAGCAGATCCTGCACGGTCATATATACATACCGAACCACGCTGTGATGCACCCTTTTCGTTGAAATAGATTCCCACACGCTCACCGCCACGGACTATAAGAGAGGTGTCAACTCCATAACGTCTGAGGCTATTTACCGCAGCCTGACCGATGGAATGTGCAGGGAGCTTTGTCACGAACGCCGCATCCATACCGAAATTTGCCAGTGACACGGCAACATTTGCCTCGCCGCCACCAAAGGAAAACTGCACATGATCGCACTGAACGAAACGCTCGTAATTATAAGGCTGCAGTCGCAGCATAAGTTCACCGAATGTTATTATTCTTGCCATGATATAGCTCCTCTCCGCTGTGTCAGCACTCGCCTCTTGCCGCTGCACGGGCTTCGGCGCAGAGCTTTGTTATATTCTCGAAATTGCCTGCTGTTATGTCATTTCTCGGGCAAACCCATGAGCCGCCCACTGCATGGATAAACGGCATATCGGTATATTCCTTTATATTTGAAGTGCTTATTCCGCCTGTCGGCATGAATTTCACACCTGCAAAGAGCACAGAAAGATTTTTGATTGCATTCAGCCCTCCGTATATGTTGGCGGGGAAGAACTTGACCACCTTAAGGTTCTTGTTTACTGCTGCCATTACTTCAGTGGGAGTAACACAGCCGGGAGTAACCGGAATATTATGTTCGATACACCAGTCAACAACTTCTGCATTGTAGCCGGGCGACACGATGAACTCAGCACCCATTTCAACTGCCAGTTTGCACTGTTTGATATCAAGTATCGTTCCTGCACCTACCAGCATATCGGGACAGTTTTCCGACACCTCTTTGATTGCCTGTGCTGCTGCAGGTGTACGGAAGGTGATCTCCATTACATGCACGCCGCCTGCTGCCAGTGCTTTTGCAGTGGAAACAGCGTCCTTTGCATCATCTATCACAACGACAGGAACAACAATGGCTTGTGCAAGTCTTTCAAGTACTGTCATTATTCTGAGCCTCCTGTTTTATACGCCCGAGTAAGCAGAGAAGCCTGCGTCAACGGGAAGGACAACACCTGTTATAGCAGAAGCGCTGCGGTCATCACAGAGGAACAGCGTTGCTCCGATAAGCTCCGACGCATCCACATAACGGTTTGTAGGCGTGCCGTTAAGTATCTTTGCAGAACGTGCTGTGGGAGTTCCGTCATCATTGAACAGAAGTGCTCTGTTCTGTGCGGAAACAAGGAATCCGGGAGCGATTGCATTGCATCTGATACCCGTGCCTGCGAAATGTGTTGCAAGCCACTGGGTAAAGTTGGATACAGCAGCCTTTGCAGCGGAATATGCAGGTATCTTTGTCAGAGGAGTATATGCATTCATCGAGGAAATATTGAGGATACAGCCGCTCTTCTTTTCGGTAAGATCCTTTGCAAACACCTGTGTGGGAAGAAGTGTTCCCTGGAAATTCAGCTTGAACACAAGATCAACTCCATTGGCTTCGAGGTCAAAAAATGTCTTGCTGTTCTGCTGAGCTTCATGCTGATATTCGTTGGTCGTGGTTGCACTGGGATGATTTCCTCCTGCACCGTTTACAAGTATATCGCATTTACCAAGTTCACGGATGACCGACTGGTGTACCTGCTCCAGCGCTTCAGGATCAAGAACATCTGCCTTATAGCCCTCGCAGGTATATCCCTCAGCTTTAAGCTCATCTGCAAGCTTTTTTACAGCCTCCTCATTGAGGTCGAGAGCGGCTACCTTTGCGCCGCTTTGTGCAAAAGCTCTTGCCATAGCGCCGCAGATAAGACCGCCTGCGCCTGTTATTACTACTACCTTACCTGTATAATCAATATTGATCGGAAGTTCCATCATTTTATTACCTCATTTCAGTTTTTGCTTGAAAGTCTGTCCAGCATATCCCACACACCAAGCATATACATTATACCAAGTGCACGATCATAAAGTCCGTATCCCGGACGGACATTACCGGGTCCCTCATTCCACAGATGACGTCCGTGGTCGGGGCGGATATATCCTTCGTAACCGCAATCGTGATACGCTTTCAGGATGCTTAGTATTCCTGTATCTCCGTCGCAGTCACGATGGCTCGCTTCGGAAAAATCTCCGTTTTCAAAGTGCTTTACATTGCGTATATGTGCAAATGCTATGCGGTCGCAGTGCTTTCTGACTATATCTGCCACATTGTTGTTCGGGTCTGCACCAAGCGAGCCTGAGCAGAGTGTCAGACAGTTGCAGGGATGGTCAACCATCTTCAGGAAACGATCGATATTTTCTTCGTTTATCAGCAACCGCGGCAGCCCGAAAATATCCCATGGCGGATCGTCCATGTGTATCGCCATTTTGATATTGCATTCCTCGCAGGTCGGCATGATAGCTTCAAGGAAATACCTGAGGTTTTCCCAGAGCTTTTCATTATCCACACCCTCATAGTCCTTGAAAAGCTGATCCAGTGCCGCCATCCTTTCAGGCTCCCAGCCCGGGAACGACATACCGTACTTCTCGGTAAAGCTGAGGATATATTCTGCCATAGCATTATAATCGCCCTGTATCATATTCTTTTCGTAGTACAATGCGGTAGAGCCGTCACCCACGGGATGGAAAAGATCGGAACGTGTCCAGTCAAATACAGGCATGAAATTATAGCAAATGACCTTTACGCCGAACTTCGAGAGATTGCGGATACATTGCTTATAATTTTCTATATACATATCTCTCGTGGGCTTTCCGATCTTTATATCGTCATGCACATTGACCGATTCCACAACATCCATATTGAAGCCGTATTCGTCAAGCTGACGTTTTACCTCGGCTATTTCGTCTATCTCCCATACCTCGCCGGGAAGCTTATGATGAAGCGCCCAGACTATGCTTGTAACTCCGGGTATCTGTCTGATATCACCCAGCGTGATATTGTCGTTACCTTCGCCATACCAACGAAATCCCATCTGCATTGGCATATCCTTATCCTCCTGTGTGTTTTCCTAATTAAAGGTTAAAGTAGCGTGCGGCATTATCATGACAGATGTCTGTTACCAGCTCACCGAGCTGCTCCATATCGGCAGGATATTCCCCGTTTTCCACCCATTCACCGATAAGGCTGCACAGTATTCTGCGGAAATACTCATGACGGGTATAGCTTAAAAAGCTTCTGGAATCTGTAAGCATTCCTACAAAATTACCGAGCAGGCTAAGATTCGCAAGCGAGATAAGCTGCTCACGCATACCCTGGAGATGATCGTTGAACCACCATGCGCTGCCATGCTGGAGCTTTCCTGCAACCTCCGTTCCCTGGAATGATCCTATAAGAGAATCAAGGAATGCATTGTCAGTGCCGTCAAGGCTGTAAAGTATCGTTTTGGGAAGCGCATCCGCTGCGTACAGTTTATCAAGCAGCTTTGCCAGCTTTTCACTTCCGTTCTGCGGGCCTATACAGTCGAATCCCGTATCAGGTCCGAGTTTCATAAACATAGCTGTATTCGGGTTCCTCAGACAGTTATAATGCAGCTGCATTACCCATCCCATGCGTTTGTATTCGCCTGCGCAGAACATAAGGAGTTCTGTTTTGAACGCTTCTGCCTCTGCCGCGCTTATGTTGCCGCCATTGAGTGCCCTATGTATAACATCGTCATTTTCTTTCCGGGTGGCTTCAGCGAAGACCATGTGATCTAATCCGTGGTCGCTCACCTTGCATCCCATAGACGCAAAATATTCCATCCTCTTTGAAAGAGCTTTTTTCAGTGATGCCATATCATAGATCTTTACACCCGAAACAGATGAAAGCTCAGCAATATAATCCTGCCATCCGAATTTATCAATATTCAATGCTTTGTCGGGGCGGAAGGAAGGTGCTACCACAGTTTTGAAGGTGTCGTCGGCAGCGAGCCTGCTGTGCCATTCAAGGCTGTCGGTAGGGTCGTCGGTAGTTCCGATGAATTCAACTTCTGACTGTTCAATAAGTCCACGGACACTCATGTTGTCCTCTTTCAGCTTTTCACAGGTGAGCTGCCATACCTCCTCGGCAGTTTTTCCATTGAGGATACCATCATAGCCGAAATATTTCTTCAGCTCCAGATGACACCAGTGAAACATCGGATTGCCAATTGCCCTGGGAAGTACCTCGGCGAACTTCTGAAACTTTTCACGGGCTGATGCAGCACCCGTAATATAATACTCATCCACACCGTTGGATCTCATGATACGCCACTTGTAGTGATCGCCCGAAAGCCATGCGTCAGTCAGGTTTTCAAAGTGCTTATCCTCATATATCTCTTTGGGGCTGACATGGCAGTGATAGTCGATTATCGGGCATCTTGCTGCGTATTCATGAAACAGTACTCGAGCTGTTTCGGTGGACAGAAGAAAATCATTATCCATAAAGGCTTTCATACCAAATACTCCTTTAGCATCTTTTGTGCTTTCAGTATACCACAAATTATTAGCAATGTTAATTGCGAAATTTGCTTGCATTATTGCAAATGTTGTGGTAAAATAAATATATATACCAGACACGAAGCGGAGGGAGCAATATGCGTCAAAGGACACAGCATTTCGATCAGCGTCAGGAAATGAAAACATCCAGCTATGAGGTTTTCCACTATAATGAGCCTATGATTAATGAGGTTGAAGTACACAACCACGATTTTTATGAGATATTCTTTCTTCTGGGCGGCAACATTTCTTACTGGATGGAAGGCGAGGTATTTCATCCCTGCCACGGGGACATCATGCTCATTGACCCTATGCTGCTGCACCGCCCTATAATCCCCCCTGATGAGCCTTCCTACGAAAGAATAGTAATGTGGATACAGAAGAAATATCTTGACAGCTTCTCGGTGGGAGATATGCGGTTATCCGCCTGCTTTGATAACAAATCCACCTGCCTTATACACCTGAATCCCACGCAGCGTGCAGAGCTGACCGACAAATTCAGCGAGCTTGTACGGGAACACTACTCCACGGATTACGGTGCTTCAATATATGCCGATGGGCTGTTCATGCAGATAATGGTGGAGATCAACCGACTTGGTATGAGATCCGCAGAACCGCTTCGCTCTGAAAATACATCACCATTGATTTCGAGAGTTGTAGAGTATATTGGTGAACATTATGAGCAAGAACTTTCTCTGGATATACTTGCTGAAAGATTTTTTGTGAGCAAATACCATCTGTCGCACGAATTCAGCAGCAATGTCGGCACAAGCGTATACAGATATATAATGCTCAAACGGCTGAGCGCAGCAAAACGTATGCTGATGAATGACGCCGCTCCCGGAGAAGTGTGTGTCAGATGCGGCTTCGGGGATTACACAAGCTTTTTCCGTGCATTTAAAGCAGAATACGGAATAAGTCCGAGAGATTATGCTTCCAGACTATAACGAACCGCTTAAACAGATAGTTATAAAAATAAATCAGATTTCATTAAGACACAAGCGATTTACAGAGTCTTTTTCACTAAAGAAAATTTAAAACAGAAAATCTGCCTGCAAAAAATGCACAAGACCGTCAAAAGCGGACTTGTGCATTTTTAATTTATTCTACATCAATTTTCATCTCAAAAGGTGCGAGAATCAAATTTTTTCCGTTGAAAATGAATTCCTGCTCTTTATCTGTATTATTGAAAATAAAGCGTGCAGTAATATCTTCATTTGTACGTGTGGTAATTTCTACATTATCAGGTATATTTTCAAAATACGCTATGCCGCTTCAAAACTCATGTGTATTTCTGTAAACAGTAATGTTTACGCTGAACAGGAAACAGTTCAGATTACTGTACCGCCATCGGAAGAACAAAAATCTATTTCACCCTATATTTATGGCGTAAACAATTGTATAGATTAAGTTTTATGCTATAATAAATTAATAACTCAAGGACGGTTATCTTATAAAAATCCAAAAAACATATTGACAAACCTCTATATGTGGTATATAATATAGAAAATGCCAATGTGAGGTGAGCAGATGGAACTTAATCCTAAAAAGACAGCCGTTATCTTCAAGGCGTTCTGTGACGAAAACCGAATCAAGATATTGCAGCTTTTGCTGGATGGCGAAAAATGTGCCTGCAGGCTGCTTGAGGCAATGAACATCACACAGCCTACGCTTTCACATCATATGAAAACACTGCTTGACAGCGGAATTGTAAACGGGCGAAAGGAAGGAAAATGGATGTACTATTCCATTTCCGCAGAAGGTGTTGAATATGCCAGACAATGCTTTAATGCTCTGACTGCTGTAAGTGGTACAAATGAAAATCAGTCGTGCTGTAAGAAGTAACCTCGGTTTCTTCTTCGCACGACTAAAATTCAAAACTAAACATAGACGCATTTCTATGTTTAGATATATCTATATAAGAAAGGAGCTATCCTTATGGAAACACTGAAAACAATCTGGGATTTCTTTCAGAATGAAATTCTCGGCGTTTTCACAACAATCTGCGTTATCGGAATAATTATTACGGGCTATTTTTTCAATTTAATTCAATCAATACTGATATAAAACGAAGACATAAGCATGGAGATAAAAATTTCAGGAGAGAGTGAATTTCCTGCAAAAGCTTTACGAAAAGATTTTTGGTTTACATGACCGGTAAGCTGTGTGGGCAGACAATTTATCAGTATAGAATAGTAACCGTTCCTGCTGTTCCGTCTACCTTTGCCCTGTCGCCTGTTTTAAGAACACCCGAAGCACATTGACAGCTTACAACGGCAGGAATGCCCAGTTCTCTTGCGACAATTACTGCGTGGGAAAGGGGCGCACCAATATCCGTAACAAGTGCGGCAGCTTTAGGGAAAAGCTTTATCCAGCCGATATTTGCAGCCTTTACAACAAGTATTTCGCCTTTTTCAAATTTATCGGCTTCATCTATGGAATTCATCACTCTTACGATGCCTTCTGCCTGTCCGCAGGAACCTGCAACGCCTCTGATAACCCCGTCTGTTTCGTCTGAGCAGTTTTCGCCGGAACGATAAAATCCTGTTGCGCCGCCGCTTTGCTTCCATTCGTCATAAGTGAATCGTCCGCAGATAATGCTGGGGAAATTGGGCATTGACATCTGCTCGGTGTAAATTTTGCGGCGTACAGATATTTTTTTGGACAGGTCCGTCCTACCTGAGAGGTATTCTTTAACCTCGCTGAGATATAGCATAAAAATATCATCCTTAAGGCCTGTGAATTCTCCTGCTTTCAGCAGATATTCCCTTATTACGCAGAAAAGACGCAGAGCGTCGCTTCTGACCTTTTCACGGTCGTATACTGCGGTAGAATATTTATTCAGCAGCTTGTCAAGCCAGGCGGATTTTGATGGATAAAGCTTTTTGAATTCGGCGACTGCTTCCTTGTGTCGCTGCTCCTGTGCTGATTTCATTTCATAAGCGTTTATGCCTGATTCAACATAATCACGGATTACATTTTCGGGGAAATCAGGATTCTCGTAAGGATAGGGCATTGAAAGCTCAAGCTCGTCTGCATGACGGTGACCGTATCTCAGAATATATTCTTCCCGTGTCATTCTGCCGTTTATGACATCATCAATGGCAAGAAGAGAGCCGATACTTTCAATATTGCCATTTCCTGAGCTGTCGGAAAGAAGCTTGTCTGCAAGCTCGGCACCGCATAGTTTTTCCAGCTGTTCTCTTGTGGAAAACAGTGATTTAAGCGAAAGCGCAGTTGCAATCGCCGATAGTGTTTTCATCATATACGGCTCGCATTTCCCGCTCCATATTTCGCTGAGTTCTTCAGGGGAAGAGGTGTTTCTTATTTCATCAATAAGACTGTTTCCTGTTTCAATAATTCTGTTTTTGAAATTCTTGCCGAAATCGTATTTTCTTATATTTTTTGCAGGAGCACCTGTAACAAGCCCGGCTATTCTTTTCAAAAACGTTTTTTTATCAAAAGGATAAACAGGAATTTCAAAATCGGGCGGTATTCCTCCTGCAAGCTCGGATATGGCTTTGAAGGCTTTTTCCTTTGACATGCTGAATGACATTATCATTGAGCATAATCCGCTTATATTAAGATAAAGCTGACCGCAGACGTTTGAAACAAGAGGTATTCCCAGCGTATCAACAAGCAATTTCAGAATCCCGTATGTTACGGGCGAAACGGGACGCAGGAAGATTTCGCCCACATTTGTTTTTGAAAGGAGAAGCTCACCGCATAATGAATCATTTATTCTGAATTCGTCATAGCTGTTTTCAAAAATGGTTGTTATGGGCCGTGCCTGTAAAATATAGAGCTTTCCTTTGCATACTGCCCATTCCATATCAAGCTGACAGCCGAAGATTTTAACGGCCTTTTTTGCATATTTACACATCTTTTCGGCATAAGGCCTGATTTCGTCCGGTCCGTCGAAGCTGTATCTTACAGCGTTGATTCTGAAGCTTCCGTCAAAGCCTTCGCCTGATACAAGCTCCTCTCCTGCCCCTTTTACATAGTTGCCTGTGATAAATTCAGTTCCTGCTGTAACTGCGTCGGCAGTAAAGAGCACGCCTGCAAATTCGGCAGGTATATAACGCTGTATGATGACTGCGATTTTTCCGCTTCCGGTATTTCTTTCATCTGCATAAATTCCTACACGATCATTCCCGACAGAGGATGCAACAGTTACGACTGCTTCAGGGATTTTATTTACAGGAACATCAAGTACTGTTTCATACGCTCCCGCAAAGGAATCTGCCTTGCCGTCCTCGCCATCAGCAGATGAGCGTACAGCGTATGTATAGCTTGCAGGAAGCTTTTTTACAAGAGCTGTCAGTTCCTGTTCCGCCTCCTTTTTAAGCGCTCCGTTTTCAAATGCTTCCGAAGCTATGGCATATCCTGACGGAACAGGAAATCCCGATTCAATAAGGACATTCAATGCTTCAGCCTTGCCTCCGAAGCTCATTTCCTTCAACTCAGAAAGTTTTTTGATATACATCTGATTTCTCCTTTATTTCAGGAACATATTAATATGTTCTGTCACATATCTTCTTAATTGTCCGTCATCGGTGAGATCGATTCCGCATTCCTTTTTTATTTCTTCATAACGAAGAATTGCCAGTTCATGCAGACTCGAAAGCTCAAATGCAATAAGACGGCATTCACCTTCGCTCTTTGTGTCGCCAAAATACTCCTGTATAAATCGCAGGCTTCCTCTTTTGCCCGATATTTCACGATTGAGCAGAGCATATTTTGATATGGCCTTTGCGAATTTATAATGTTTAAGCATCATTTTCATAGACTCAAAATGAACTTCAACAAGCTTTTCTTCAGGCGAGAGTTTACCCGAAATGATTTCCGCAAATGAAGGATTGCACCTGAATGCGTCAGCCTGTATTTCTTCATATACCGCCATCAGCAAGGCTTCCCGTGAGCCGAAACAGTAGTTTATCATAGCGAGATTTACGCCTGCTTCTTTTGTAATGGCACGAGATGTCACTTCAGACGGGTCGCTGCACTCTGTCATCAGCTTTTCCGCTGCTTCAAGCAGAGCTTTTTTTGTATGATCAATATTACGCTTATCCATTTGTTCCTCCTGAATTAAACGTGTTTAATTATTATTATACATGTTTAATTGGATTTGTCAAGTCTTTTTTCAATATAAAAAACGGCTCTTTTTAAAAAGAGCCGTTAAAATATATGAAAACCAGTACGTTTAATTCATCAACCCAGTTCTGCAAGAATATCCGCAGCGTTTGTGTCGGGTTTGACTTTAGGCATTACTTTTTCGATAACACCCTTTTCATCAATTATAAATGTGGTACGCACTACACCCATACTTACTTTTCCGTAAAGCTTCTTTTCCTGCCATACACCGTATGCCTGTATAGCTTCAAGCTCAGGGTCAGAAAGAAGGATGAAATTCAGATTATGCTTTTCTGCAAATCTTGCATGAGAAGCTGTACTGTCCTTGCTGATGCCGATTACTTCTATACCTCTTTTCTGAAATTCGCTGTATAATCCCGAAAAGGCACACGCCTGTCTTGTACATCCGGGAGTGTTATCCTTTGGATAAAAATACAGCACGACTTTCTTTCCGATGAAATCCGAAAGGGAAACATCCTTTCCGTTCTTGTCCCTGAGTGTAAAATCAGGCGCTTTCTGTCCGCTTTCAAGCATACATCTTCCTCCTTACGGGTTTATTGCAATCAGATATCAGCCTTCCAGAGTCCGTGGAGATTGCAGTAAGCGTATACGGCAACAGGCTTTTCATCAGCAAGTGCAAAGGTTACAGCAGGTGCGCTGCCTACTTCAAGGTTCTTGCGCTGGCCGCCTCTGTCCGTCTGGAGGTATACCCAGAGAATGCTGTGTTCTTCAGTCATGGGGTGTGCTACCGAACCGATTTCAACCTTGACTGTATTTCCTTCAACCGTTACAACGGGGATATGCTTTTCGTGGCTCGCTTCAACTGTACCCGGCTTGAGCTCGGTCATCTTCTGTCCGCAGCACATCATAGGTACGCCTGCATCGTTGATCATTCCGATTAAGTTTCCGCAGTGTTCGCAAATGTAAAATCTGTTGTTCATATTTTTGTCCTCCGTATTTGTTTTTTTAATAATAACATAATTTATAAATAAATTCTGTGACTATGTCACAAAACTATTTTCCTGCAAGATATTCTTCTGCATAATGTGCAGCTACAGCTCCGTCAGCCGCCGCTGTAACAACCTGCCGCAGAGCTTTTGTGCGTATATCACCTGCGGCAAAGACGCCCTCAACACTTGTGCGTGTACTTTCATCCGCAATTATATATCCGTTTTTGTCAAGCAGTACATTTCCTTTTAAAAAGTCTGTGGCCGGCTTTCTTCCGATGCTTACAAAAACACCGTCGCACAAAATATCGGTCTTTGCTTCTGTTTTAACGTTTTTTATACTTATTCCCGTTACTCTTGTGTCGGTTATAAATTCAGATACCGTGCTGTACCAGAGAAATTCAACATTTTCCGCTTTCATAAGAGGCTCGTGATAAATTCTTTCGGCTCTCAGGGTATCACGCCTGTGGATTACGTAAACTTTTTTCGCCAGTCTTGAAAGGTACAGGGCGTCAGCTACTGCCGAATTGCCGCCGCCGATTACCGCTACGGTTTTATCCTTATAGAATCTTCCGTCACAATGTGCACAGTAATGAACGCCTTTTCCAATCAGTTCCTGTTCACCCGCAATGCCAAGCTCTCTGGGGTTTGCACCAGCGGCAATTATAACTGTTTTTGAAAGGTAAGCGCCTCCTGTGGTTTCTGTTCGTTTTACGGGTTGCGAAAAATCCACGGAGCTTACCTCGGCATATTCTGTTTTTGCTCCGAAACGTTCTGCACACTGCTGCATTTTCATCCCCAGAGTAAAGCCGTCTATTCCTTCTTCAAATCCTGGGTAATTGTCTATATCCCCGGTAAGAGCCATCTGACCTCCTGCTGACATACGTTCTAAAAGAACGGTATCAAGTCCACCTCTGGCCGCATACAGGGCGGCAGTGTAGCCTGCGGGTCCGCCGCCGATTATGATTGTGTCGTAAATATGCTCCATAAAATTTATTGTTCCTTTTCCTGTGTTTTTATTGACATCTGACCTAAGCGATAGTAAAATATACTTAAGAAATTCCGTAAGAGAAGGAGTCGTAAAATGTCACGTGCTATGTTTGAACCCATATACAGGGATATTTTCCCGTTCTGGAATAAAATTTCAGAGGAAGAACGCAGAATTATCTGCGATAATTCCGTTGCATTGTCATATCCTGAAGGAACAACAATCCACGACGGAACCGAATGCTCAGGGATATTCTTTGTCCGTTCGGGGTGCCTCAGGGTCTACATAATGTCAGATGAGGGCAAGTCTGTAACCCTTTATCGTCTGCATGAAGGGGATATGTGTATGCTTGCTGCTTCCTGCGTATTGCAGTCTGTAACCTTTGATGTGTTCATTGATGCGGAAGAAAACAGTGAATGCTATATTGTAGGCGGTTCAGCCTTTGAAAGGGTTTCGGAAAATAACCCCGATATAAAGATTTTCGCCCTGGAAACTGCAGTAAGCCGTTTTTCCGATGTCATGTGGGTAATGCAGCAGATACTCTTTATGAGTATGGATAAAAGACTTGCCATATTTCTCTGGGATGAAGCCGCAAGAACAGGCTCTGATACTATAACGCTCACCCACGAGCAGATTGCAAAATACATTGTTTCTGCCCGTGAGGTTGTTTCCCGTGTTCTGAAATATTTCTCAGGCGAGGGAATTGTCGAGGTATCAAGAAAGGGTGTAAAGATTCTTGATAAAAAGCGTCTTAAGGAATTAACCCTCTAACATTGCCATAATCTGCGCCTTGGGTCTTGCGCCCACTGACTGATTTACAATCTTACCGTTCTTCATAACGGCGAGCATGGGAATGCTGGAAACTCCGAATTCCTGAGAAAGCTCGGGTTCATCATCCACGTTCACTTTTCCCACAAGATACTGGGGATTCTCCTTTGCAATTTCATCCACAATGGGAGATACCATGCGGCAAGGGCCGCACCAGTCTGCGTAGAAGTCCAGAAGAACGGGCTTTTCGCTGTTTCTGATTTCTTCAAAATTATCTATACTTACCTTTACTACTGACATATTATACATCCTTTCTGTTGTTTCGTTACAAGCTTTCCTTGTACAATTATATTGTACCCGGTTTCTGAAAAAATTTCAGTGACAAAGTCACAAAATGCAGAAACAATATAATTACATGCAGAAGGAAATAAATCTCAAAAAACAACCAGCTCTCCGCTTTGCTGACAGGAGAGCTGGTTTTGTATTATGTTTCGTCAGGATGCTTTAAAATTTCAAAGCTGTCAAAATCGAAATCACAGCCGGGGAGGAATCTGAATTCAATATCGCAGTTTTCTCTGATATCGGGGAGCTTTACAGAAACGGTAATGCTTTCATCGCTGTAAGGGAATTCGATGATTTCCTTTACTGCATCGCCCTTTTCGGGAGTAATAACCAGATGAATGGTGTCATTATCATGATGTGTTTTTCCTGTAAGGCGTATTTCGCTTGTGCCGTGAACAAAATTCATATCGCTGAAGGTGAAGAATACATTATTTCCGATATTGAGTACACGGTTGCCTGCGATTTCAAAGGTGTCACCGTGAAGCACGTCGTTATCGGCAGCATTTATTCTTTCATAAGCCTTAAGCTTTGGGATAAATTCAAAGCCGCCGAAATCAATCCTGAGGTCGGTCTTGTCGAACTCAAAATAAAGATCATGCATTCCGCATATTCTGCTTTCAAGAGTGTAGCTGTTGGCGATATATGTCTGCCAGATAAAGTTAGCCTGATACGTGAAATCACCCAGCTTTACAGAGCCACTTTCAAAGGGCTTGCCTGACCAGAGCCTGAAGCCGAAGGGGCAGTCTTTATGCCAGTTTATAATGCGTACACTGAAGCTGTCTGAGCCGTATCTGCCGAAATCCGTCTTGCCGAATCCCACAATATTATTGTCAGGCTTGATATTTACACCGCCACGCTGAACCTCGTCCATAATCTTTATGCTGTCGGTATAAAGGCATCCCGTTACAAACTCATAGGGATTTATATGAGCCTGACCAAAGCCCTCTGCGGTATATTCAAGCTCTGAAATAATTTCAGGCTGTTTTCTTCCGTTCAGGCTATAACAGCGCAGACGGAAACTTCCGTCGCCTATGGGGCGTACAATCACTTTTCTCCCGTTTGTTTCAAGCTCGGCAATCTTTGTTTCAATACCGCTGCTTGTTACTGCTTTCCAGAAAATGTCGCTGTACGTGGTGTTTTCAGGGAGCAGCTCTGCGGTAACTTCCGAAACAGGACAATCGGGAGTAAGAACAGCCCCTGTTGTTCTCACAAGCTCAATTTTACGAAGAGGTATTTCATCTGCGTAAATATCGGTTGTTATATTTTCAAGAGTGTTTATGCCCTTGCGGACAGGTGCGGGGATTGCCTTTACGGTGACGGATGCACTTTCAAGTCCCTGCCCCTCGGCAGTTACGGTTATATCGCAGGGAGAAACGGGTGCGGCGATATAAGCTACCGCCTTACCTGAAAAGAGTCGTCTTGAAGCGGATTTATACAAATCATAATCGGTGCTGTCGCCGTTGTCAAATCCCAGCAATCTTCCTCCGTCAACCCTTATGCGTATGCGGTCACGTGCGTTCTTTACTTCATATCCGTCCTGGTCAGTTACAGAAACAGTAACGGTGAATAAATCCTCGCCGTCTGCCATGATTTCGTTTTTGTCGGCTTCAAGGACTATGCTTCTGCTGTCACCGAAGCTGTGTTCGGATGCTGTCATTTCAGTTCCGTCAGCAGAATTTGCCTTAACGACAATTTCGCCTTTTTCATAAGGCACCTGCCATACTGCGGTATATTCTTCCACCGTTTTTCTGCCTGCGGATTTTCCGTTTACAAAAAGTTCAGCTTCGGAAAGATTTGTGTATGCCACAACGTCAATAAGCTGACCTTCGTTGAAATCCCAGTAGGGCATTATGTGAAGCACGGGCTTGTCTGTCCATGCCGCCTGATACAGCCAGAAGCTGTCCTTTTTAAGACCTGCGGTATCAACGTTCCCGAAATATGCGTTTTTTGTTGAGTAGGGGGAGGGTTCACCGATATAGTCTGTACCTGTCCAGATATACATACCTGCGCAGAAATCGGTGTCACGGTTTATCGCAATTATTTTCTGTGCAGTGTCCGCAGAAACACCTGCACGGCAATTACCAAGGGAGGAGCACTGTAAGTCATCATGAGTCATGAAAGCGCATTCTCTCGGGAAATGATACACACCACGGCTTTTTACTCCCGAAGTTGTTTCGCTTCCGTAGATTTTCCAGTGAGGATATTTTTCATGATGCTCGCTGTAAAGTCCTTCGCCGTAATTGTAGCCTGCAAGGTCTACCACCTGAGCACAGTTCTGAGCGCCCTCCCAGGGCATATAGTTTGAGCCTATGGTTGTGGGCGCATTTTTTCTGAAATCGTGCTTTCTCACTGCATTATGGAGCATTTCAGCCACTTCCCTGCCCCTTGGCGAAACGTGCGTATCGTAAATTTCATTACCAACGCTCCACATGATGAGGGAGGGGTGGTTGCGGTCACGCCGTACCCATGAAGCAACATCCTTTTCATACCAGTCATCAAAAAATCTGGCGTTATCAAATTCAGTCTTGGGGCGTTCCCACATATCATACGCTTCGCTGTTTACGAGAATACCCATCTCGTCGCACAGCTCCATAAGCTCCTTTGCAGGCATATTATGAGAGGTACGCACAGAGTTTGCGCCCATTTCCTTCATTGTGCCAAGCTGTCGTCTCAGCGCCGACTTGTTTACCGCCGCACCAAGACAACCAAGGTCGTGATGCAGGCATACACCGTTTATTTTTATGTTTCTGCCGTTAAGGAAAAAGCCCTTATCGGTTGTATATCCGATAGTACGCAGGCCAACACGCTGTTCGGCGCGGTCAAGCTCTTCGCCGCTTTTTTTCAGTGAAACAGAAAGATTCAGAAGATTCGGAGAAGCCATATCCCAGATGTCTTCAGCGCCGACATTTTCGAGAATGAAACGGTGCTCTGCAAATGCTTCCGCAGGAATTTCTGCACAGTAGGAAAGATTCTTTCCGCTGAGAGAAATTTCAAGAACGCAGTCTTCGGGATTTTCGACTTCGGCGGAAATTGTACATTCCCATTTGCTTTCATTTTTTACTGCGGAAAAATAAACACCGTCGGTTTTAAGATATTCCTTGCCTGTTTCGTAAAGCCAGATATTACGGAAAATTCCTGCACCCGAATACCAACGGCTGTTGGGAGCGTCGTGACGGACAAGAACGGCAATTTCATTTTCGCCGTCACGAAGAAAGGCAGTAATATCAGCTTCAAAGGAGGAATAACCGTATTTCCAGTCAAAAGCCTTCTGACGGTTTACAAAAACTGTGCTGTTCATGTAAACACCTTCAAAATAAATTCTGAAGCTTTTATCTTTTACATTGCCGAAATTATATGTCTTTATGTATCTGCCGTAAGAGCTTTCGTACAGATTTTCGGTATTGTATATCAGCCAGTCATGGGGAATATGAACAGGAGAAAACTCGAAGCTCCATTCATCATCTGCACTGCCGGCAGGAGTTTTGGCAAATTTCCAGTTGTCATTAAAAAGTGTTTTCATCGGGGAAGCCTCCGTTGTTTTTGCGTTAATATTTATTCTTTCAGAATTGATTCAATAAGGCTGATTTCTTCGGCTGTGAAATCAAGCTTTTCAATGCAGGCTGCATTTTCGACAATCTGTTCGGGACGGCTTGCGCCGATAAGAACAGTAGTAACTGCCTTGTTGTTAAGCACCCAGGAAAGCGCCATCTGTGACAGCTTCTGGCCACGGTTTTCAGCTACTGCATTAAGTTTATTCAGTCTTGCTATCATCTTTTCGTCGAGCTGGTTTCCTATCCAGGTTTCGCCCTTGCCGACTCTTGAATCGGCAGGCACACCGTTCAGGTATTTGTTTGTAAGGAAGCCCTGATAAAGAGGTGAGAATACAGCAAGTCCGAAGCCGTTATCAATTGCGTATTCGTCAAGACCGTCACTTTCAATCCAGCGGTTGAGCATAGCATAAGAAGGCTGATTTACAATAAAGGGAGTACGCAGCTCCTTGAAAATCGACATAATTTCTTCGGTCTGCTGTCTGTTGTAATTGGATATACCCACATAAAGCGCCTTGCCCTGTTTTACAGCATTGTCAAGAGCCAGCGCCGTTTCTTCAACGGGAGTTCCGGGGTCGGGAACGTGATGATAGAAAATATCAACATAGTCAAGCTTCATGCGTTTAAGGCTCTGATCGAGAGAGGCGGTAAGATACTTGCGTGAGCCGTTCTTGTCGCCGTATGGACCTGGCCACATATCATAGCCTGCCTTGGAGGAAATACACATTTCGTCACGGTAATGACGCATACCGTCAAGTATCTTGCCGAAATTTTCCTCAGCACTGCCATTGTAAGGATTGCCGTAATTATTTGCAAGGTCAAAGTGTGTAATACCAAGATTAAATGCGGTATGCACCATATTCTCCATATTGGCAAAGCAGCCCTTATGACCGAAATTCTGCCAGAACCCGAGGGAAACCGCAGGCAACTTGAGACCGCTTTTTCCGCAGCGGTTATAAATCATTTTGTCGTATCTTTTTTCGTCGGCTAAAAACATATTTTTTCTCCTTATCATAATTCAATATTTCAGTCAGCTGTAACAGCGGAAGAAAACAAGCAATGATGAGTATATTCACCTTGATTGTTTATAGATGCTTATGTAAGCATTATTCTGAATTCGGCTTCAAGCTGCGGAATCGGCACACGGTACCTTTCGCTGAGTTCGGGTCCGCAGGAATTTGAGCCTACACCCGCCATTCTGTAATCAATGCAGATTACATTATCCCTGCACTTTTCAAGCTCGAAATTGTGGCGCTTTTCTGAAAGCTCTTCTTCGGTATATTCGGAAGCATTAAAGGAGAAATGCTCTCCTGCTTCAAAGCGGAATGAGGTCTTTCCGTCGGAAAGGGTCATGTATTCGCAGCCATAGTGGGAGGAATTTTCCTGAGGTCTTGTATAGTCCTCGTGCATATCGCTTATGAGTGCGCTGAAACTGCCTATGTATGAAGCTCTGTGCTTGTCGATATAGCTTTCATAAGGGCCATATCCGAAATAGTTCACCTTGTCAAAGGCTTTCGGTACAAATAATCTCAGACCAAAGCGAGGCAGTAAGGTAATCTTTTCCGATGTTTCAAGACTGCATTTAACATTGATACCGTTTTCGTCAACGGTGTAAACAACGTCAGTAACGGCAAAAGGCTGATGAATGCTCCAGCCGAAGGACTGCTTTACTTTAATTTCAACGCTCTTTTCAGTCTGTTTTACCTCAGTGCTGTAAACCTTAACCACATAATCGTTGAGATGAGCTCTGTACCAGTCGCCTTTCATCACGTCATTGTCGGTGGGAGCACGGAAGAAGTTGAATTCGGCAGGTCTTGTGAGAAGCTCAGTGCCGTTATTTCTGATTGAAACAAAGCTTGCTGTGCGCTTGTTGAAAATGTATTCGCTTCTGCCTGCGCTTATTCTGATTGAAAGAGACTCATCACAACAGGAAATATCACACATTTCATTGTTTGTGTACTGCTTTTCTGCCTTGAACAGAAGCAACTGGTCAAAGCAGACCTCATAACCCTTTTCGCACCACAGGGTATCATCCTTTGCAGTAAATATAAAACGGATGTATGTGGTTTTCCGGTAATCCGCTTTAGCTTCGGGAATTGTGATTTCGGCAGTTTTCATGGGCATAACACTGAAATCAAAGCTGCCTTCGGCATAAATTCCATCTTCGTTTGTGATTTCAAATCTGCCGTCAAGAATATCGCCTGCATTTACAAAATTCAGAAGATTTCTGATTACAAACTTACCCTCAGAAACACCTTTTTCAACTCTTACAGGACGATAAACCTGCTTTAATTCAAGCAGACCTGTGTGGGGGCGTCTGTCAGGGTAAACAAGACCGTCCATGCAGAAATTTCCGTCATTGTGGCGCTCGCCGAAATCTCCGCCATAGCCGTATTTTTCTTTTCCGTCTTCGGTTTTTCCGAGGGAAAAACCATGGTCGCACCATTCCCATACAAAACCTCCGCAGAAGCGCTCATGGGAGTGGAATGCGTTATGATAATCCTCTAAATCCCCGGGACCGTTGCCCATGGCATGGCAGTACTCGCACTGGATAAAGGGTCGTGTTTCGTTTTCGTTTTCAAGAAACTTCTGCATTTCTTCAACAGAAGCGTACATCTTTGAAACCACATCAAGGACATCATCAGATGTATCATCAAGCCTATGCGTGCTTTCATAATGGACAAGTCTTGTGTCATCCACGCTCTTTATATATTCTGCGGCTGCCCTTAAATTCGTTCCGTAGCCGCTTTCGTTGCCCAGCGACCAGAATACAACGCAAGGTCGGTTGCCGTCACGGGCAGTCATTAGTTTTGCACGGTCGATAATTGCTTCCCTGAAGCGCTCATCGCTTGCAAGAAGGGCAATTCCGTCATAGCCCTTTGACCACTTGAAGTCGTTGTATACTTCAACACAGCCGTGCATTTCAAGGTCGGCTTCATCAATCACATAGAAGCCGTATTCGTCACAGAGCTGGTAGAAAACAGGAGAGTTGGGATAGTGGGAGGTTCTGATGCCGTTGATATTATGCTTTTTCATCAGCACAAGATCCATTTTCATCTGCTCCACAGAGGCATAATATCCTGTATCGGGGTAGCTGTCATGGCGGTTTACACCACGGAATTTCACAGCCTTACCGTTGATTTTCACAACGCCCTTTTCGATATATATGTTCCTGAAGCCTGCCTTTTCGCCGATTGTTTCGGTATCGGTTTCAATGACGAGATTGTAAAGATAAGGTGTTTCCGCTGACCATAAATTAACATTGTCAACTATTATAACCAGCTCTTTTCCCGATTGCGTATCACTTTCGCATAAGAGCTTTTCGCCGTCGAAAAGCTTTATATGTGCATCACTGCCCACGGCGGTAATTGTAAGAATCCCCTTTCCGTCAGCAGAAGGTTCGGCTTTTATGAAATAATCCTCAAGTCTTTTTTCCAGACGTGACAAAACATACACATCACGGAAAATGCCCGACAGCCTGAATTTGTCCTGATCTTCCAGATATGTACCATCGCACCATTTGAGAACAGCAACGGTTATTTCGTTTCCGCCCTCGTGGAGCATATCTGTAATATCAAATTCCGAGGTCATATGCGAAACCTGGGAATAGCCTGCGAAACTGCCGTTTATGTAAAGGTAAAGACAGCTGTCCACGCCCTCAAAGGTAAGAATTTTTCTGAGTCCGTCAGGAGTATAGGTGAAGCTTCTGCTGTACACGCCTACGGGAATATCATCGGGAACAAAAGGCGGATCGTAGGTTATGGGATAGCACACATTTGTGTACTGGGGCTTGTCATAGCCGTGAAGCTGCCAGTTGGCAGGAACGGGTATGGTATTTCCTGATTTTACAGATATGAAATCATCAGGCATATCAATGATGCTGTCGTAATATGTGAAATTCCATTCACCGTTCAGCAGTTCCATAAATTCTGAATCATATCTGCTGGCGAAAGGATTCTGCGTTTTACCGAAAGGTATGAAATATCTGTGGGGAGGCAGAGTGCCGATATGCAGAGCTTTAGGATTTTCGTGGTAAATCATTCTGCTTTTCGGTGAGTTCTTTGCTGAAATCAATGAAATATCCATAATAATTCTCCTTTATAAATTAATGTCGGCATTGTTTTTGCGTCGGTATTCTACGGGCGAAATATTTTCGTATTTCCTGAATACCGTACTGAAATAGCCTGCATCGGTGAAGCCTGATTTTACACAGATTTCCTGAATGGGAATATCCGTTTCGGTAAGCAGCCGTTTGGCTTCCTGCAGGCGGCGACAGGTTATATATTCGTTGGGGCGGATGTTCATCGTCTGCTTGAAAATCCTGCACAGGTACTGCTGAGATATTCCTGTTATTTCCGCAAGCACCGCAACGGAAAAATCCTTTTGGAAATTTTCTTCAATATAGTTGAGGGCAGGCATGAGAATGTTGCTTCTGTCAGTGCCGCCGACGGTATCGTTGTTTGATACAAGGCGGTGAAATTCGATAAGATACTGATATACAAGCCCTGAACAGGTGTAGTTTCCGAACACCTTATCGCTTTTCAGTGTAATGAACATTTTGTCAAAAAGCTTATTAAGGGCAGCACTGTCGTCGGGAGCTACGATAACAGGCTTTGTAAGCTTCATTTCATTTAAAATCCTGTTGCAGTCGTAACCGTCAAAAACCACCCAGCATACTTCCCATTTATCATCCTCGGAAAAATATTCATGTGGATAATAAGCAGGCAGAAAGAAGAAGCTTCCCTTTGTGATATTTACCGTGACATCGTCATATTTCAGCAGACCGTTTCCGCTGCCGCAGTAAAGAATCTGATGCCAGTAATAACCTTCAGGGCGTTTTGTATGACCCTGATACTGTGTTCCGCCTATACCTGTAAGGAAAATCGGATAATTCTTTACCTGTTCGGTGTACGGGTACATCCATTGATTTATTTTCGAGGGCATATTCATTCCACCTTCCTTATAGGAGTTGATTTAAGTATATCCCTGTTTTTATAAAATGTCAATAGCAAATTGTGATTTTTGAAATTTAAATTTTGCTGAAAATCCTATTGTATGCGTGTTAAAGTTTAAACGATTTAGAGTTTTGAAACTGAACTGATGTTTCTATTTCATAATTTAAAATTGACTGAAATCTCATTGAATGTTATGATTCAATTATAGAATCTTTGTTTTACAGAAAGGATATTTATTATGAAAACACCTATTGCACACACTCCTCCTATGGGCTGGAATTCCTGGAACACTTTCGGCTGGAATATTAACGAAGAACTCATAAAGACTACCGCAGATTTCTTTGCGGAAAGCGGGCTTCGTGATGCAGGCTACGAATATATTGTAATTGATGACTGCTGGAGCGAAAAGCAGCGTGACGAAAACGGCAGACTGGTGCCTGACAAGGAAAAGTTTCCCAACGGCATGAAGCCTGTGGCAGACTATATCCATTCAAAAGGAATGAAATTCGGTATGTATTCCTGTGCAGGCACACATACCTGTGCAGGCTATCCCGGCAGCTTCGAGCACGAATTTACGGATGCAGAAACCTTTGCGGAATGGGGAGTAGATTATCTGAAATATGACTACTGCTACAAGCCGAAGGCAGCTGACGGAGAAAACCTCTATAAGCGTATGGCAATGGCGCTGCGCAATTGCGGCAGGGATATTCTTTTTTCAGCCTGCAACTGGGGCAATGACGGCGTACACAACTGGATACGTGAAACAGGCGCAAATATGTTCCGTTCAACAGGAGATATTCAGGATAACTGGCTTTCTATCAAGGGTATTATCGAGTCCCAGCTGGGCAAGCAGGCATACGGTGGAGTATACTGCCATAATGACATGGATATGCTGGTTGTTGGTATGCACGGAAACGGCGATAATGCTGAGGTTTTAGGCAATGTGGTAGGCGGCTGCAGCGATACCGAATACAAGACTCATTTTGCTCTCTGGTCGATTATGAATTCTCCTCTTATGATAGGCTGCGACGTAAGAAAAATGACTGATGCAACAAAGGAAATCCTTACAAACAAGGATATTATTGCTATCAATCAGGATATTGAGGTAAGAGGTCCTTACTGCATCCGTCAGTGGAATAATCCCGAAAATGTATTTTCCCTTATAAAGCCTTTAAGCGGCGGAGAATACGCAATCGGTATGTTCAATTTCAGCGACAAGAAAAGCGAAATGTCGCTTCAGTTCTTTGATATCGGTCTTCCCGCTTCCTGCGGCAGAGGTCTGGAGCTTTATGACTGCTACACACATTCAGTAATCGGAACATTTACCGAACGCTATGCGGCGCAGATTGAATCCCACGATTGTCTTATGTTCCGTGCAAAAGTAGTGAAGCCGTAATGGCAAATTACAAAACCTGTATGAAGTGCGGTGCAGAGCTTCTTTCCGATGATATATCCATTCATCGCAAACTTATCATGAGAAATGCAGAAGAGTTTTACTGTATAGATTGTCTTGCAGAACATTTCAGATGTACACGTGCAGACGTGGAAAAGCTGATTGCATACTATCGTGAAAGCGGAGAATGCACATTGTTCAGATGAATACATAGTTGTTTATAAAGAGTAAATAAACCCGTAGTTATAAGGCGGATATCCGTATAGAAGCTTTACAGGCATTACTGAGGAAAACCCTTTTGTAAAAGGGCTTTTCCTCAGACTCCTTTCCGAAAACTTTTAATTTTAATTTAAGCCTGACAGGGTAATTTACCCTGTCAGGCTTAAATCATTA